>JBBIPL010000099.1:0-7874 GCA_037442845.1 Hydrogenophilales bacterium
CGCCGCCGGCGCCGATGCAGCCGGTGATCAGGCCGGCCACCACGCCCACCGCGATGGAGGCGAGAAAGATGGTGGTGGTGTAGTGGGCGGGGCCGTAGGCCTGCTTGCCGCCCAGGATGTCGGGCAGGGCGTTGCCGACCTGATCGGCGAACACCACGCCGATGAGGGCGATGGGCAGGAGCATCAGGCCCAGGATCATCATGCGCCGGCGCTCGTGCAGGATCCTCAAGGAGGTCTCGATGTCCCAGCGCGCGTAGCTCCGCGCGCCGAACATCATCAGGTCATACACCTGTCTGGGCATGCTCATGTTGTGTGCTCCTGTGTGGAAGTGGATACGTTGGCATGAACGGATGGCGACGACAGGGGCAGGCGCAACGAGAACAGGGCGCCGCCCTCGGGACGATTGGCGGCGCTGAGCTCGCCGCCCAGGCGGGCCATGATGTCGCGGGAGACATAGAGACCCAGGCCGGTGCCCTTGCCCTTGGGTTTGGTGGTGAAGAAGGGGTCGTAGAGGCGCTCCAGGACTTCGGGGGTCAGGCCGGGACCGCTGTCGCTGAAGTCGACCACGGCGCCCCCCCCGTCGACGCGGCTGGTGACGGTGATGGCGCCGTTCCGGCCGATGGCGTCCATGGCGTTGTGCAGGAGGTTGAGGACCACCTGCTGCAACTGGGCGGCATCGGTGCGCACCCGCGGTAGTCCGGGGTCGTAGCGGCGGACGATGCGGATGTGGTGGCGTTGGGCCTCGTGTTCCAGCAGGGCGACCGTCTCCTCCACGGCCTGGTTGAGGTCGGTCTCGGCGGCGACGTGGTCCTCGGCGCGGGCGAAGCCCAGCAGACGGCGGGTGATGGCGCCGGTGCGCGCGACCTGGTTGCGCACCTTGGCGATGGCCTGGCGGTAGTCGGCCAGGTGGGCGACCTGGGCGGGGTTCTCCTCATCCAGGAGGTCGTCCACCAGCCCGGCCTGGTCGGAGATGATCTGCAGGGGGTTGTTGATCTCGTGCGCCACGCTGGCGGACAGGCGGCCGATCAGCGCCAGCTTCTCCATCTCGCCGATCCGGCCGCTCAGCAGGCTGCGTTCCTGCTCGGCCCGGGCCAGGCGGCCCACCATGGAACGGGTGAGCAGGATCGCGACGATGACGATGGCGGCGGCGGCCAGCAGCACGAACAGCGCGTCGCGCTGGCGGGCCTTGTCGTAGGCGGCCAGGGAGGCGGCCACATTGGTCTCCAGCACCAGCAGCCACTGCCCGCCGTTCAGGTGGGTGGCGCTGTGGATGAGTTCCCCTGCCGGCGATGCCTTGCCGCCGGCCTCGGCCAGGGCCAGGAAGAATCGCATCGATTCCGGATTCACCGCCTTGAGGCCCAGGCGGCTGGGGGTCTGCAACGCGCCCTCGCGGTTGACGATGAAGGCGTCGCCGCCGGGCCCCACATTGGCGCTTTCCACCAGGCTGTTGAACAGGGCGGAATGGATGGTGGCGCGCAGGATCCAGGTCTTGCTGGGGTCGGCGACCGCGACGATGAGGTGGGGCACCTTGCGGTGGCCGCTGAACACGTCGCTCACGTAGCGGCCGTGCTTCATGACTTCGGCGAACCACTCGGCCTGGGCATGGTTCTTTCCGGCCAGTTCCCGCGCGAACGGTCCGTGGTAGGCCAAGTGGCGGCCATGGCGGTCGATGAGGCCGATGTCGGTGATCACGCCGCCGCGATTCATGGCGCGGAATACGGCGGCCAGCCGATCCTGGGCCACCAGGCTGGCGGGGTCGAACAGGGCGAGATAGCCGGCCAGCTGGTCCTCCTGGGTTTCCAGGAAGCGGTCGATGAGGGCCTGGCGGTCCCCGGCCAGGGTGGCCAGTTCCAGCGAGGTCTTCTCGATCCAGGACGCCTTGTAGAAGCGCGCGGCGTTGTAGTTCAGGACCAGCAGCGGCACGAGGGAAACCACGATGAAGACCAGTGCGAACAGGTATTTCTGCCGGGCGTAGTAGGCGTCACGCTGCTTCATCTTTCGCTCCGCCTGGAGTTGGCGGTGCTTGACATCAAGGGCGCCCGGCATCTCGGCCTCTTTGCTCGAATCCCCACGGGGCCGGAGGGAGGCTGTGCGGGATGGCGTGCAAGGCGCCATCGAGCCCGGGAGTCGGAACGGTGCCCTGCGCGTTTGCCGGTTACTTCCACCTTGCTGCACGACAAAGCCCTCCGGCAAGTCTATTAGTAATACATAATATTCGGATATAAATGTAGCCAATTTGCCTTGGATAGGCAATCCCGGATCGGACTACAGACTCCTTCTTCCATAAGGCCCACCAGCAGCAAGTCGCCTCCCTTGATGGCGCCGGGGAAGTTGGTGATGGTCGTTTCGTGACGACACTGGCCGCACCATACGTTGCACAGCAGGCGCTGGCGGATGTCGGCGGAGATGGACTCCCGGCGCTGACGGGTGGGCTGGTGAAAGTGGGCAGTGATTCGACACGGAGTGTCGCCATGAAAACCCTGAAACCCGCCCTGCTGCTCGCCGGCCTGGGTCTGGCCGGCTTCATGGCGCGCCGGCGCCAAAGCCAGGCGGCCTGAACACGGTCGGGCGTGGAAAACGCACCCGAGGGTGCGTTTTTTTTCGCCGTCCACCCGCGGCGGCGGTACCCAACAGCCATGGACGACCTTCCCGATTCCTCGCCCAGCACCGTGAAAAGCGGGCAGGCTCTCGCTGACCAGCGCTTTTTCATGTTGCAGGACATCGCCGCGGAAATGGACGCGCGGGTGTTATGTCACGTCGGTGAAAGGGGTGGAGACCGGGGAACGTCTGCCGGATGCAGTGTGGTAGCGTAATCAAGCCGCCCGACCGCTTCCTTCCCATGCGCCAACAGGTTCCGCCGCCCGCCCCGCCCCAATCCGGCCCGCTGCCGCGCTGGCGCGCCGAGCCGCAAGAAGACTTGGGTTGGCGGCGCTGGCTGCCCGGCCTGCATACCCTGAAGCACTACCGGCTGGAGTGGCTGCACCGCGACCTCATCGCCGGACTGGTGTTGACGGCCATGCTTGTGCCCGTCGGCATCGCCTATGCGGTGGCCTCCGGCCTGCCAGGCATCTACGGGCTCTACGCCACCATCGTGCCGTTGCTGGTCTATGCGGTGTTCGGCCCCAGCCGCATCCTGGTGCTGGGCCCCGACTCCTCCCTTGCGGCGGTAATCCTGGCCGTGGTGCTGCCCCTCTCGGGAGGCGATCCCATGCGCGCCGTGGCGCTGGCGGGAATGATGGCCGTGGTGTCCGGTCTGGTCTGCCTGCTCGCCGGCATCGCGCGGCTCGGTTTCGTCACCGAGCTGCTGTCCAAGCCCATCCGCTATGGCTACATGAACGGCATCGCCTTGGCGGTGATCATCAGCCAGCTTCCCAAGTTGTTCGGTCTCGAACTCGATAGCGACGGCCCGCTCGCAAGCCTGTGGGCTACCGGCAAGGCGGTGCTTGGGGGCGCGACGAACTGGGCCGCCTTCGCCCTGGGCCTGGGCACGCTGCTGACGATCCTGCTGTTGAAGGGGAATTCGCGCTGGCCGGGCATCCTGATCGCGGTGGCGGCGGCGACGGCGGCGACGGCGCTGCTCGACCTCGATACACACGCCGGCGTGGCGGTGCTGGGCGAACTCCCGCAAGGTCTGCCCGCCTTCGCCATCCCGTGGATCAGCGTCGCCGACCTTGGCGCCGTGCTCATCGGCGGCTTGGCCGTTGCCCTGGTCTCCTTCGCCGACACCAGCGTGCTCTCCCGCTCCTACGCCGCCCGCCTGCGCAGCCCGGTGGACCCCAACCAGGAAATGGTGGGTCTGGGCGCCGCCAACCTGGCCGCGGGATTCTTCCAGGGTTTTCCAGTCAGCAGCAGTTCCTCGCGCACCCCCGTGGCGGAGGCGGCGGGCGCGCAAACCCAACTCGCGGGCGTGGTGGGCGCGGCGGGTGTGACCCTGCTGCTGGTTCTGGCGCCGCATCTCCTGCGGGACCTGCCCATCAGCGCCCTGGCCGCCGTGGTGATCGCCTCGGCCATCGGCTTGTTCGAGCTCACCGACTTGCGCCGCATCCATCGCATTCAGCGCTGGGAATTCTGGCTGTCCGTCGCCTGCGCGGCCGGAGTCCTGGTGCTGGGGGTGATTCCCGGCATCGGGCTGGCCATCCTCATCGCTGTCATCGAGTTTCTCTGGGACGGCTGGCGGCCACACTCGGCCGTGCTAGGGCGCGTCGAGGGCATCAAGGGTTATCACGACGTGACACGCTATCCGGAGGCGCGCCGGATTCCCGGATTGGTGCTGTTCCGCTGGGACGCACCCCTGTTCTTCGCCAACGCCGAACTGTTCCGCGACCGCGTGCTCGCCGCGCTGGACGCCTCGCCCACTCCCGTGCGCTGGCTGGTGGTGGCGGCCGAGCCGGTGACCAGCGTGGACGTCACCGCCGCGGACATCGTCGCCGAACTCGACGAATCCCTGCTGGAAGCGGGCATCGAACTCTCCTTCGCCGAGATGAAGGATCCGGTCAAGGACAAACTCAAGCGTTTCGGGCTGTTCGCCCGTCTGGGAGCGGATACCTTCTACCCTACCCTGGGTTCGGCGGTCAGCGCCTACCTCCAAGCCTACCCTCAGCACACGGAGGAAACCGATGACCAAGCCTGAGGCGCGCCGCCCCGTTTACCTGGGCGGATCTGTGGGTGCGGCCACGGGTTTCATGCTGTCCACGACCCAAGCGTTGAGCAGGGTGTAAGTGACCGCCAGCAGTACCGGCCCCACGAAAATCCCGATCAGGCCCATGCTCAGCATGCCGCCGAGTACGCCCGCGAAGATCAGCAGCAGGGGCAGGTCCGCGCCCTTCTTGATGAGATAGGGCCGCAGGAAGTTGTCCAGGGCGCCGACGAACAGCGTCCACACCAGCAGGAACATGCCCCAGCCGGTGTCGCCGCTCCAGAACACCCAGATCATCGCCGGGATGAGCACCAGGGCAGGCCCCAACTGGGCGATGCACAGCATGAACATGAGCGCGGTAAGCATGCCCGCCAGGGGCACCCCGGCCAGCGCCAGGCCGATTCCGCCCAACACCGACTGAACCAGGGCGGTCACCACCACCCCCAGGGCCACGCCGCGGATAGCCTGGCCCGCCAATATCACCGCCTGTTCCCCCTTCTCTCCGGCCAGGCGCAGGCCGAATCGCCGGACCCAGGCCGCCGCGTCCTCCCCGCCCGCATAGAGAATTGCGGCGAGGATGACGATGAGGAAGAACTGCACCACCAACATGCCGAACTGCCCCAGTTCGGTGAGGAACCAGGCGGTGGCGTCGCTGGCGTAGGGGGCCAGCCGGGTGGCGAAATCCTCGATGCCGGCCGCCGCCGCCTGTTGCCAGAAACCCGCCAGGCGCTCGCCCAGCAGGGGCAGACCGGTCACCCAGTCCGGCGGCGGAGGCGCCTGGAACTCCGCCAGCCAGCGTCCCCAGCCGAGCAAACGGTCGGCGTTCTCCACCAAGGCGATGATGCCCATGGACAGGGGCGCCACCAGCAGCAGCAGGAGAACCAGGATCATCACCGCGATGGCCAGGGAACGCCTGCCCCAGAGGCGCGCCTGCAGGGCGAGCATGACGTTCCAGGTGGGGACCACCACCATGATCGCCCATACCAATGCCGGCAAGAAAGGCCGCAGGATGAAAAAGGATGCGAGGATCAGGGCGCCGATGAAGAGGACGCCCAGGGTGGTCCGGGTCAGGTCGCGTGGAAGCGGGTTCATGTTCGTGGCGGGTCGGGGCAGCGCGCGTGGCGGAATGAATCGAGGCGCTTTGCGCGAGTATGGCCAACCGGGTCGATCCGGGTCAAACCCCGATCCAACCGGCGCGCTTTTCCCAACCCGTGTAAGGAAAAAGCGATAGTCCGGGCGTGCCGCGTGAGCTATCCTCCCCCTTCCGTATCGGTATCTTGTCGATCACCCGATCAGCCACTACGCTGAAATCGTAGGACTCAATCACAAGGAAGGAGAAATGATGGAACGCGTGACCAAGGAACACCTGATGGCCGACATCAATGTCGTGCTCGCCGATGCCGAGGATATGCTGAAGCAGGCCGCGCAGGCCAGCAGCGAACAGGCCGCCGAATTGCGCAGGCGGGCGCAGACCGCCATCGCCAGCGCCAAGGAACGGCTCATCGATATCGAACACCGCGTGGTGGACGGTACCAAGCATGCGGCGCATGCGACCGATCACTGGGTGCACGAGCATCCGTGGAAAGCGGTCGGCATCGCCGCCGGCATCGGCGTGTGCATCGGCCTGCTCATCAACCGCCGTTGATTCCCGCACCGGCCCCATGACGGCGGAATCGCAAAGCCGCGCGGGTGCCGGCGCGTCGTTGCGCGCCTTATTGGTCCAGGGCGTGGCGCTCCTCGCCACGCGCGGTGAGCTTGCATCCATCGAACTCGCCGACGCGCGCGACCGCGCACTGCGCTGGCTGGTGCTTGGCGTGGCGGCGGCAGTGCTGCTGCTGGCGGCGCTCACCTCCCTGTCGCTCTGGGTTGCGATCCTGTTCTGGGACGGGCCCCGCGTTTGGGCGGTTGGCGCGTTGGCCTTGGCCTACTTGATCGGCGGCGCCGCGTTGCTCGCCATGATCCGGCGACAAATGGCGGCGGCTCCCGCGCTGTTGGCGCAGACCAGGAACGAATTGCGCAAGGACCGGGAAACCCTGGGCGCCAGTCTGAGCGGAGGAACCGATGGCGCAAGCCGAGCGTGAACAGCGGGCCTTGCGGCGCGACTTGCTCCAGGCGCGCGCCGCCGCCGAGCGGCTCGCCCTGGCCGATCGCCTGGAGGCCCTGCGCGCGCTCGCCCATCAGGGTTTGCCCGGCCTTCTGCTGGGGCCTCGGTCGCACGGCGATCGACCGCAATTGCTGAAACTGGCCGCCTGGATGTGGCGCTTCCTTCGCGACCGGCCTTGGCTGGCTTCCACCTTGGCCGGCGGCGCCGCCCGTTTGCTGCGCGCCCGCTGGACGCGCCGCGCCGCGCTGGCGACCCTGGCCGCCGCCGGGCTCTGGTGGTGGTATCGCCAAAGCACCGCGCCCACCTCTTCCCCGCCAGACAAAGCCCCGCCGCCCTGACCCGGCGCCAAGCATGTGCCCGCGTCCATGGCGCCGCAGCCGGGCGCTCTCCCGCCTGCGGGAGAGGGGAGCTTCAAGAGTCGCTGACGCGACTTTCACGTTAAGGGGGGATGACACCGCATGCCCGCCCGCGCCCTGCCCTACCTGCCCTGGCGCAAACCCCGCGTCGAATCCGGTCCGCTGCGTCTGACGGCGCGGCGGCTGTACATCCTGCCGACGCGCGCCGGCCTGGTGTTCGGCCTGCTGCTGCTGGGTCTGCTGGTGGGCGCCATCAACTACGGCGTCAGCCTGGCCTATCTGTTCACCTTCTGGTTCGCCGGCCTGGCGGTGGTGGGCATGCCGCACACCCAGCGCAACCTGTCCGGCCTGACGCTGCGCGCCGGGGCCGTGCCGCCGGTGTTCGCCGGCGAATCGGCGGTATTTTCCCTGCACGTGGATAACGCCGACGACCGGGTCCGACGCGGCATCAGCCTGCATCATCCGCTCGGTGTCGGCGCAGCGCGGGACATCCCCGCCGGCGGCTCCGCCAGCCTGGAACTGCGCCTGCCGCAGCCGCGCCGCGGCTGGCACGCGCCGGGCCGCTTTTCCATCCACAGCGAGTTTCCCCTCGGCCTGTTCCGCTGCTGGAGCGTGCTGGAGCTGGACTGGGGGGTGCTGGTCTATCCGGCCCCGGCCGCCGACGCCCTGCCTTTTCCGCGCGGCGAGGCCGACGCCGGCGAGGAGACCGCGCCGCGCGTGGAGGGCGCCGAGTTTGCCGGCCTGCGCGGCTACCAGCCGGGCGATCCGCCGCGCCGCA
>JBBIPL010000100.1:0-7491 GCA_037442845.1 Hydrogenophilales bacterium
GCGAGCCCGCCCGGCTGGAGGCCGCCACGGCTCAGGCTGGAGCTCGCGGCCAGGGCGATACCCGGGTCGCCGGCGGATCCCCCGGCGCTGGCCAGGCTGCCGCCGCCGGCGCCGGGATCGGCAAGCTGCGCTGCCTCGGCCGCCTGGGAAGTGGCTTGCGCGGCGGCCTGGGCAGCGCCGGGGGCTTCCGCCTGGACGGCTTCGGGCTTCGCCTCCGCTTGTGCCATGCTGGGCCGTGTCGTGGCGGCGGGTTTGACGATTTCCTCAAGCGGGGCCTGGACGCCCAGGGTCCGCGCGTCGGGCAGTTCCAGCTTGGGCGTGTCCTTCGCCGGCTTGGCCTCGCCGCGCCATTTAGCTTCCAGGGTATGGGGTTCGCGCTGCGCGGGTTTGCGCTTGGCCTGGGTCTTCTTCGCCTTGGCGTCGGCCGTCCTGGTTTTGACCTGGCTCTTGGCGCGCGTCGGCGCCTCGGGTTTGGGCGGTTCCAGGGCGATCTCGAAACTCACAGGTTTGGGTTCCGGCGGCGGCTCCTTGTCCAGGCCCAGATAGACGGCCAGGTGCAGGACCGCGCTAGCGACCAGGGCGAGCCAATGGCGCGGCTCCAGGCGTGCCAGCAAGGCGAGGAGCACCGCCCCCGGCGCCTCCCTTCGGTCGGAGACGCCCCCCGCGGGGGCCAAGAAACTCTTGGGGCGGCCCGGCGAGTTTCTTGTGAGGAGAACGGGCAGCTTCACCGCGCCTCTTTCGCCTTGCCCGGCGCGTGCGCGGTGATGAAGGTGAGCTTGGCGACGCCGGCGCGGCTGACCGCGGCCATCACCTCGGTGATGCGACCGTAGGGCACGCCGGCATCGGCGCGCAACTGCACCGTCAGCTCCGGCGCCCGCGTGATCTCCGCTTTGAGGCGGGATTCCAGGGCCGGCAGCTCGATGGCGTCCTTGCCCAGGAAGGCGCGACCGTCCGGCTGCACGCTGACCACCAGGGCCTGGGCGGGCTTGAGGGCGGCGACCGGGGAGGTCTCCGGCAGCTTCACCTGCACCGACTGCAGCAGGAAGGGAGCGGTGATCATGAAGATGGTGAGCAGCACCAGCATCACGTCCACCAGGGGCGTGACGTTGATCTCGCTCATCGCCTGGAAATCGGTCTCCCGCGAGACCAGGGGGGAGACGGGCCGCAACGCCATCTCAGTCTTTCCGGTCGTCGGCGCAGCAGGCCAGGTTCATGAAATCGTGGGCGAAGCGCTCCATCTCGGCCACGCTCAAACGGGTTACGCGCACGCCGTAGTTGTAGGCGAGCACGGCGGGGATGGCGGCGGCGATGCCGATGGCGGTGGCGAGCAGCGCCTCGCCCACCGGGCCGGCCACCACTTCCAGGCCGGAGGAACCCGAGCGGGCGATGCTCTCCATGGCGTTCATGATGCCCCAGACGGTGCCGAACAGGCCGACGAAGGGGGCGGTGCTGCCGATGCTGGCGAGCAGCATGAGCCCCGATTCCAGCGTGTGTTGTTCCTTGCGCACCTGCTGCGACAGGCTGCGTTCCATCACCGCCTGGCGATCGCCGGAGTCGGCCAGGGTCTTCCTCTCGCCCATCTGGCGCAGGGTGGCGAAGCCCTGTTTGGCCAGGCGGGCGAGGGCGCCGGAGGACTCGCCGGCGATCTTCTCGGCGCCGGCCAGGTCGGCGGCCTGCCAGAAGCGTTGCGTGAAGCCCGCGTTCTCCTGGCGGATGCGCCATTGCAGCCAGCCCTTGGCGAAGATCAGGGCCCAGGTGACCAGCGAAAACAGGACCAGGACGGTGAGGGCCAGGTTGACGGCCGTGGAGGTGGAGTATTGGATCATGGCGGCTCGGGGAAGAAGAAAGCCGCCGCATTATAAGGTCTCGCTAATGGGGCCGGCTCGAGGCGCCGGGAATGGCTCGAAGACGCACCGGCCGGCGTCAACGACACATCACAGGCCGCGGGCCCGGCCGTACACTGGCGTTTTTCATTTAGGAGGCATGGCATGCCCGCCCTGATTCGCTCGATCCCGCTTCTGTTCCTGCTCGCCGGTTGTGGCGCCGAAACCATCGGCAGCGCCGCCGTCGGCGCCAAGACCCAGGCCGATGCCGCGCGCCAAGCCGAGGAAACCAAGGCCCAGGTTTTCAACCAGCTGGACGCTGCGGCGCAGCTGGAAAAGCAGCGCCTGGAACAGGCCGGGGCGGCCGGGCAGCCTTGAGGTGGGGTGATCCGGCCAAGGGGAGATTCCGGTCGGGACTGAAATCTGCCAGTAACACGGCTTGCGTATAACGCGGGGGGTCTGCATCCACTTCCCTGACTCGCCATGTTCCCCAGCCGCCCCTCGCAAGCCCTGTTGCTCTCCACTCTCCTCGTCGCCGCGCCGCTTGCCATTGCCGCGCCCATCGTATCGGTTCAGAAACTTTGGAGCGTGCAGCATGGGGCGGGACCGGGAGGCCTCAACACCGGTGTAACCTCTGAAATCGCCGCTTTTGATGCCGCCACCAACACGATCTGGGTGGCGGGCGTGGTCGGGGTGGACGTGCTCAACGCCGGCACCGGCAGCCTGGTCCAGCACATCGACACCACCGCTTTCGGCAGCGTCAACAGCGTGGCCATCAAGAACGGCGTCGCCGCCTTCGCCATCGAAAGCAGCACCCGCACCAACCCCGGCACGGTCCAGTTCTATGACACTACCACCCGCGCCAACACCGGTTTCGTCACCGTCGGCGCCCTGCCCGACATGCTCACCTTCACGCCAGACGGTTCTAAACTGCTGGTGGCCAACGAAGGGACGCCGACCGTCTATGGTGTCCGCATCGGCAACTCCGTGCCGCGCAACTACGCGCCTGCCGCCGTCGACCCCGCGGGCAGCGTCAGCATCATCGACATGGCCACGCTAACGGTGGTCACCCGCGATTTCACGGGTGTCGCAGTCCCCAACACGGGCAATGTGCGCACCAACACCGGCATGGACTTCGAGCCCGAGTACATCGCTGTCAGCCCGGACGGAAGCAAGGCGTTCGTTGGCCTGCAGGAGGCCAATGCCATGGCGGTGCTGGATCTGGCCAGCAACACCTTCGAGAAGATCGTCGGCCTGGGCGCCAAGGATTTCAGCCTGCCCGGCAACAGCATCGACCCTAAGGACGACGGCGTGGTGAGCTTCATCAACGTCGCCGCCAAGGGCTTGTACATGCCGGATGGCATGGCGAGCTACACCGTCGGCGGCAATACCTATGTGCTGATGGCCAATGAAGGAGATTTCCGCGAGGACGATGGCGACCGGTCTGCGGCCGGGGGTCTGGGTGCCGCCGCGCCGCTCGATCGCCTGCGCATTTCCAACACCGATTCCTCGCCGGGCGACCTCTACGCCGCCGGCGCGCGTTCCTTCTCCATCCGCGACGCCGACGGCGTCCTGGTCTACGACAGCGGCGACACCCTAGACCAAGCGGCGTTCGCGGCGAATATCTACGATGACGGCCGCAGCCGTGACAAGGGCGTGGAACCCGAGGGTCTGGCCTTGCTCACCATCGGTGGCCGCGTACTTGCCTTCATCGGCCTGGAACGGACTACAACCAGCGCCGTGGCCATGTTCGACGTGACCAACCCGTTCCAGGTGAACTACCTGGATCTGATCGTCGGCGCTGGCGATCGCTCTCCCGAGGGGGTTCTGACCTACAGCCATGACGGCCACGACTATCTGGCGGTGGCCCACGAAGTGTCCAACACCACGACCCTATACCGCATATCGGTCGTGCCCGAACCCGCCAGCCTGGCCCTGTTCGGCTTAGGTCTGGCGGGCTTGATGTTGGCGCGCCGCCGTTCCGGCGCGACCGGCTGAGGCGTTTTTCCCGAACGGTCCGCACGTGTTCCGGACTCCGCCTCGCCACGTTTCGCCCGCGCACGCTTCATCCGCATCGTCGGTCGGCGTCGCCCTGGCCGTGGCGGCCGCCGCGCGCTGGCCGATCGAGTGGGCGGCGGGCCTGCTCTGAAGCCTTATTGCAGGGGCGGCGGGGTGTAGCGGTGCAGGCTGTTTTCCACCTTCTGCGCGGCATAGAAGGCGGCCAGGTCGGCGATGTCCTGGTCGTTGAGACCATGCGTGAGCACGCTCATCATCGGGTGGGTGTGGCGCTTGGCCGCCCTGAATTGCTTCAGCATGGCGGAGAAGGCCTCCGCGCTCTGGCCGGCCAGTCTTGGTGTGCCGGTATGGGTGTAGTTGCCGGTGGGGCCATGGCAGGTGCTGCAGTACTGCGATTTCTGCGCGCCCGCCTGGACATTGCCGGCGGCGGCGGCGGGGCCGGCGCACAACAACAGGGCGCCCACCGCCAGGGCGGCGGGCGGGATGGCGAACCAGCGGGATATCGACGTCATCATGGGCTCCTTTGCGTGAACGGCGCGTGCGCGTCTCGGTGCGGCCGCGAGCGGCCGCCCTCTTTACTCTCAGCATAGCCGCGCGCGCCCGTAAGCAAAGCCCGGCTGCGCGGATCATTCGCCGCCGGTGAAGCCGAAGGGGCTGGCCTGGCCGAGGAACTCGTCGTAGCGCAGATAGTGCGTGCCGTCGCAGGAAAAGGTCAGGCTGACCATGCCGTTGAACAGGTTGATGGACGACATGCGCAGATAGATGTTCTCGTCGGCCATGCGCAGGGTGCGCAGGTTCTGCAGGATGCGGGCGATGGCCGGCATGGGGATGACGGCGTCGGACGGGTAAGTCCGCGGCGGATAGGCCAGGCAGATGTCCGGATCGGCCAGCGCCTCCTGGTCGAGGATGCGGTAGCGGTAGGGATCGTCCAGCGTCCAGATGGTGGCCTGGCTGCTGGAGAAGTGGATCTGGCACTGGAACACGCCGCGCTGGGTGAGCAGTTCCTCCAGGATGGACAGGGCCTTGTCCATGCTCTGGTCCATCGGGCTGTCCACCCGGCACTGGTAAAAGACGTTGCCGCGGATCGCCGGGTCGCCCTTGATCTGCCGCCAGTTGCCGGGCTCCTCGTAAAGATGCGATGTGGCGGGCAGGTCGCGCAAGTCGAAGTCGGCGCCCAGGTAGCCGAGCACGCGGCCATCCCGGCGCACGATCTGCAGCGCGGTGAGGGAAGGGCGCTGGTTGAGCAGGCTGATGTAGGAATCGGACAGCAGAAAGCCCCAGGCCGGCACCGCTTCCTGCATGTACGGGCGCTGCGAGCGGTCGCGGCCGAAGTGGCCGGGCGTCAGGCCGCTCTTGCCGACGTTGTCGCAGAGCTGGATGCCGTCGGCGTTCACGCCATAGAGGAAGGTGCAGTGGGGGATGTCGGCAAAACCGGCCAGCAGCACCGCGTTCATGCCCTCCCGGTCGCCCCAGACCGGCGTGCATTGCTCCGCCAGCCGGGAGAGCGGCTCGTGCAGCAACTGCGCCAGCTTCTCGCGCTGCTGAAAGATGATGTCCTTCCAGGAAAACCGCATGGCTTTCATCCTTTGGCGGATTGAACCCGGCGCATTATCGCTTTCCGCGCAAAATATTCGAGAGGGTCCGCGCCGGCCGGCATGATCGGCGCCACGCGCCCCGAGTTGCAGCCGCGCGCACCGCCATGGTGCACTTCGCCACGCATCGGGCGGCAGTGCCAGCCCCCGCTCGGGCCTCCTCCCCCCGCGCACTGCCGCCCGTGGCCGGGCGTTCGGAAATAACGGGCGGCATGCGCGCGGTTGGCATCCCTCTTGCCAGGATCGGGCCGTGATTTCCCCGCATAACCACAACATGCTCCTCTCCTCCCTTTGTCCACGCCCTGCCGGGCGTTTTTTTGGCCGAGACCGCCATGACCATCCGCGTCGCCATCTGTCACAAGACCCATTACCACTATGACCGGCCCGTGAGCATGTGCCCTCACGTTCTGCGCCTGCGCCCGGCGGTGCACAGTCGCACGCCCATCCTGGGCTATTCCTTGCGCGTCAGTCCGGAGAAGCACTTCATCAACTGGCAGCAGGATCCCTTCGGCAACTTCCTGGCCCGCCTGGTCTTCCCGGAGAAGACCACCCGCTTCGGCATCGAGGTGGAGGTCATCGCCGACATGACGGTGATCAACCCCTTCGACTTCTTTCTGGAGGAGCACGCCGAGCACTATCCCTTCGACTACGACGCCCAGTCGGCCAAGGAGTTGGTTCCCTACCGGGAACTGGCCGAATCCGGCGCCTTGCTGATGCAGTGGCTGGATGGCGTGAAACGGGACAAGGAAGCCATGGTGCCCTTCCTGGTGGCGCTGAACCAGCGCCTGTGGCAGGACATCCGCTACACCGTGCGCATGGAGCCCGGCATCCAGACCTGCGAGGAAACCCTGGAGCGGGCCCTGAACTCCTGCCGGGACAGCGCCTGGCTACTGGTCAACATCCTGCGCCACCTGGGTTTCGCCGCCCGCTTCGTGTCGGGCTACCTGGTGCAGCTCACCGCCGACCAGAAGTCCCTGGACGCTCCCTCGGGCCCGGAGGCGGACTTCACCGACCTGCACGCCTGGGCCGAGGTCTTCGTGCCCGGCGCCGGCTGGATCGGACTGGATCCCACCTCCGGCCTGTTCGCCGGCGAGGGCCACATTCCCCTGGCCTACACGCCGGACCCGGTCAGCGCCGCCCCGGTCACCGGGGCCACCGACCCCTGCGAGGTGAGCTTCAGCTTCGAGAACAACGTTACCCGCATCCACGAGGATCCCCGCGTCACCAAACCCTACCGGGATGACCAGTGGGTCGCCATCGATGCCCTGGGCCGGGCCGTGGATCAGCGGCTGGCCCTCCAGGACGTGCGCTTGACCATGGGCGGTGAGCCCACCTTCATTTCCATCGACGACATGGAATCGGCGCAGTGGAACAGCGCCGCCCTCGGCGCCCACAAGCTGGAGCGGGCGCAGGACCTGTGGAAGCGGCTGGGGGAGCGCTTCGCCCCCGGCGGCCTGCGCTTCTCCGGCCAGGGCAAGTGGTATCCGGGCGAGCCCTTGCCACGCTGGGCGCTGGGCCTGTACTGGCGCCCGGACGGCGTGCCGCTCTGGAAGAATCCGGGGCTGCTGGCCGACGAGGGCAAGGATTATGGCCATACCGCCGCCCATGCCGACGTTTTCATGAAGGCCCTGGCCGAGCGCCTCGCCTGGACCCGGCCAAGGCCAAGCTGAAAGACCCCCAGGAACGGCGCAGCCTGGCCGAGAAGTTGTCACGGGGTCTGGACGAGCCCGTCGGCTACGCCCTGCCCCTGGCCTGGGACTGGCATGCCGGGACCTGGCGGAGCGGGCCGTGGGAATTCCGCCGCGGCCGCCTGTATCTGATGCCCGGCGATTCGCCCATGGGTCTGCGCCTGCCCCTGGCCAGCCTGCCATGGGTGGCCGAGGAGATGCGGGAAATGCCCTGGCCCCTGGACATGTTCGCGCCACGGGAGGCGCTGCCCGACAGCTACGGCGAGATCGCCCGGCGCTTCTCCGCCTTCGAGCCGGAATTACCCAGCCACCCGGAGATCCAGGACCAAGGCCTGGCTGACGCCTTGCTCCCCTCTCCCGCAGGCGGGAGAG
>JBBIPL010000101.1:0-7465 GCA_037442845.1 Hydrogenophilales bacterium
GCATGAACGGCAAACACGTTTCACAACAAGGAGTGCGTACATGAAGACGGTATTTGGCGCGGCGTGGGCTACCTGGTGAAATGAGCTTGCGCGCCTGGTCTGAACTGCATCTTCACGTCTGGCGCCGCTGGCCGGTGCTGGCCATGTGCGGCCATTACGGCTTTTGGCTGGGGTTCAACGCGGGGCTCATGCTGGTACTGCAACAGGTCTGGCCCGCGCCGGACGGCACGTTGCCCAGCATGTTGGCCGTCACGCTGACCATGCTGGCCACCGCGCGAATGATCGCGGTCTATCTCAATCGGCCTTTGCGCCACGCTGAACTGTGGTTGGGCAGCCTGCTTTGCGCCCTGATTGCCGCTTTATACGTATGCCTGTCGGGCGCCTTGCATTCGCCTGCCCTGCCGCGGGGGCTGTCCATTCTGTCCATGTGGGTTCTCTTTCATCTCGTGTTTTTTGGTTCCTGGTTCCAGCGTTTGCTGCGGCAAGACAAGCCAGGCGCGATGGTTCAAGGGTCAACGCCAACGCGATATTTCCACTTCTGGGCGACACGCCCGGTGGGCGCCGCCCTAGCGCATTACGCCCTCTTCCTGCTGACTTTCGCCCTGGCCACGCACGGCCTCTTCGGCGAGGACAACGCCATGCGCCACCCGCAACGCGGTTTTCTTGTGGTCCTGCTGTTCGTGATGCCCTGGCTGTACGCCATCCATGCGCCGCGCGGGCCGGACATGCGGGCGTGGCTGGTATTGACGCTGGGCGGGGCGGCACTCTACTGGAGTACAGGGTTCGCCACGGGCGAGATTCGTCCCGCGTCGAGTCTTCAGATGCTGGAGAGCCTTGCCGTGACGCTGCTGTACCACTTGGTGATGTTCTCGCCCTGGTGGGTGAACTTTTGGCGGAGGCTCAGAGCCGCATGACGCAGAAACCCGTTCACCCCGAGTCGGGCGAGCCGAAGCGACCCTGGTTCGGGCGCCCCCGCGGCGGTGGCGGCCTGGACGCCCGCTTCGCTGGCGTGGCCGCACACGCGCTTGGCCAGAACGCTCCACCGGACGGCCACGTCGTCCACGCTCGCGGGCATGAAGCTGAAGCAGACGCTGGGGTTGGACGCGGGAGGCCGGCGTCAGGGGCGGACAGGAAAATCGCTCAGGCCGTCAGCGGGCCGACTCATCCACTGCGTCCAAACGATCCAGGATGGCCAGTGCGCGGCTTACGTCTCCCCGAGCCGCCAGGACGCGAAAGCGGTTTTCGGTATCCCAGGCCGCCAGCGCCTGGGCGCTCATCTCCTCGATCAACTTGTTCATGCTCATGCCGCGGCTCTTGGCCAGCATTTTCAGCCGTGCGGACGTATCGTCCGGTAGACGGATGGTCAGGGTGCTCATGTCAATTCCTCCAGACAGCGCGCCGGTGCCAGGACACGCAGCCCGCCCAATTGCAGTTCGCCGCGCCCCAGGTCGCGCACGTTGCGGGTGACCACCGCCTGCGCGCCCCCGGCCAGGGCCAGTTCGACGAGGTGGTTGTCGGCTTCATCCGGCAGATTGGGCCGCCGACCAAAGTACACCGTAACCCACCGCCCCTTCTGTGCCAGCGCGGCGAGCAGCTGCCATCGCTCCTCCTCCGCGGTCTCGCCCGTCCAGACATCACGCCCCAGCAGATCTTGGTATTCCAGCCACAAGGCATTGCCGAACAAGAGTTCGAAATGACCCTGCAAGGCAAGACGCAAAACCTGCCGGGAAGCGCCGCCACCCGAGCGCAACGCGGCCACGAAGACGTTGGTATCGATCACGACGGAAATCATGAATGACAGCGTCTATGCAGTCATTTTGTTGCTGCAAACCCATTTTTCTTTCAACCACCCGGAGCGCTCATGAACACCACCTTAGAAACCCTCATGTACCAACTTGGACAGGTCTTCCTGATTCCTGTTTTGGCCGCCGTGGCCGTGCTGTTCCTCTACGCCTTCTATGCCCTGGGGGCCTTCGTCGTGCAGAGCCTGCAACGCCGGGCCGGCGTCAGGGCGGGGCCGGGTTATCCGCTGCTGGCCTACGCCCAGGCCAAGCCGGACCATACCGAGGATGACCTGGACGTGGCCGCCCACAAGCTGCTGGAACCCGCTCGCATTGCCACCCGGGTGGCGCCCATGCTGGGCCTGGTGGCCACCATGATCCCCATGGGGCCGGCCTTGAAGTCCCTGGCGGACGGCAACCTGGCCAGCGTGTCCCACAACCTCACGGTGGCCTTCTCGGCGGTGATCCTGGCCCTCATCGCCGCCAGCATCACCTTCTTCATCGTCTCGGTGCGGCGCCGCTGGCTGGCGGAAGAACTGGCCTGGCTCAACGCCCGCCGCAGCGTGACGCCACCCGCCGCCGAGGCCCGCATGGCGGCCCAGGGGAGCGCCGCATGAAGCTGCTGCGCGAACCCGAGAGCGACGATCCCATCCTGTCGGTGGTGAACCTGATCGACATCTTCCTGGTGATCATCGCCGCCCTGCTCATCACCGTCGCCCAGAACCCCCTGCTCAACCCCTTCAGCAAGCGGGATGTCACGGTCATCACCGACCCGGGCAAGCCCAGCATGGAAATGCTGGTGAAGAAAGGGGAGAAGATCGAGCGCTACAAGGCCAGCGGCGAGATCGGCCAGGGCGAGGGGGAAAAGGCCGGCGTGGCGTATCGCATGCGCGATGGCTCGATGGTCTATGTGCCGGAAGGGGCGTCCGCCGAAGTTCGACCCGCAGAAGCCGCGGGCGCCGTGCGATGAGCGTCGCCGCAGCGCCCCCCTGGCTTGCGCCTCAGGAAGGGGTCAACGTGCCCGCCGTGATTGCGGTGATGGCTCTGCATCTGGCAGTCGGACTGGTTTGGCAACCTTCCCAGGCCTCGGCGCCCGCGGAAGTGGTGTTGAAGGCGGTAATCATGCTCGCCGTGCAAGCGCGACAGGAGATGCCGCATCCCGAGCCGCCGCCGCCCAGGGCGATGCCGCCGCCCACTACAACCTGGGCCTGATGACCGAACTGGGGCAGGGCGGCGACAAGGACAACGCCGCCGCCGTCCAGCATTATCGGTTCGCCGCCGAAAAACCGTTGGTTGCGGCGCAAAGCCGCCTGGGTCTGCTGCTGCACCGCACCGGCAAGGCCGAAGAAGCCGTCAAATGGCTCACTCTGGCCGCCGAGGCCGGCGACCGGGTGGCGCAGAACAACCTGGGGGCGCTCTACCGCGACGGGCGTGGCGTGGAAAAGAACCTGGAAGCTGCCCAGCATTGGTTTCGCAAATCCGCCGAGGCGGGTTATCCCAAGGCGCAGCTGAATCTTGGCTTGCTGCTGGACAGCCTTGCCAAGACAGGCAAGGCGACCGGCAAATGAAGCGCAAACGCGCCTTGATCCGCCGCGTCATGCTCAGGGTTTCGCTGGCGCGGGCGAATGATCTGCCATGGCGTTTGTCGACGCACGATCCGCAACATGGCTTCCGATTCGACGGCCGTCCAGGCAGAGGCGGTTGCAGCGCACTCAATGGCCGCGCCACGCCGATGCATATTTAGGACGTAGATCAAACTATTCATGAATTTCAATTGGATCAATGATGTGGCGCGGCATACAGTCCGCCCCACACAAGTTTCCCAACCCCGCTGTGTCAATCCGCAAAGGAGCAAGTCGATGCAATCCCTGATCAACACCCATGTGCAACCCTTTACCGCCCAGGCCTTCCACAACGGCAAGTTCGTCGAGGTGAGCGAGAAGAGCCTGCACGGCAAGTGGTCCGTCGTCATCTTCATGCCGGCCGCCTTCACCTTCAACTGCCCGACCGAGATCGAAGATGCCGCCGACCACTACGCCGAGTTCGAGAAGGCCGGCGCCGAGGTGTACATCGTCACCACCGACACGCACTTCTCGCACAAGGTGTGGCATGAAACTTCCGCCGCCGTCGGCAAGGCCAAGTTCCCCCTGGTCGGCGACCCCACCCATGCGTTGACCAACGCCTTCGGCGTGCACATTCCGGAAGAGGGCCTGGCGCTGCGCGGCACCTTCGTCATCAACCCGGACGGCGTCATCAAGACCATGGAAGTGCACTCCAACGAGATCGCGCGTGATGTGTCCGAGACCCTGCGCAAGCTGAAGGCCGCCCAGTACACGGCGGCTCACCCGAACGAGGTCTGCCCGGCCAAGTGGAAGGAGGGCGCCGCCACCTTGACCCCGTCGCTGGATCTGGTGGGCAAGATCTGACAGTCCGTCGCTCCCGCGCAGGCGGGAGCCCAGTTGCGCAGGCCTGGATCCCCGCCTTCGCGGGGATGACGGCCCCCCGCCCCCCCAGCCCGCAACACCAAGCCTATTGCCCGGCGAAGGCTTCGTAGTGCCGACTGAAACAGGAGAAGCACCATGCTGGACGCCAACATCAAGGCCCAACTCAAGGCCTACATGGAAAGACTCGTGGCCCCCATCGAACTGGTGGCCTCGCTGGACGACAGTCCCAAATCGATCGAGATGCGGGAGCTGCTGGAGGACATCGCCAGCGCCTCCGACAAGATCGCCCTGCTGGAAAATGGCGTCGACGCGCGCAAACCCTCCTTCACCGTGGGCAAGATCGGAGAGCCCGCGCGCATCGCCTTCGCCGGCCTGCCCATGGGGCATGAGTTCACTTCCCTGATCTTGGCCCTGCTGCAGGCCAGCGGCTACGCGCCCAAGATCAGCGACGAGCAGGTGGCGCAGATCAAGGCACTCAGCGCTCCGCTGCGCTTCGAGACTTACATCTCCCTGTCCTGCCACAACTGCCCGGACGTGGTGCAGGCCCTCAACACCATGGCCGCCCTTAACCCCAACGTCCAGCACGTGATGATCGACGGCGCGCTGAACCAGGCCGAGGTGGAGGCCCGCCAGATCATGGCGGTACCCAGTGTCTGGCTGAACGGCGAACCTTTCGGCGACGGCCGCATGTCCCTGGCGGAAATCCTGGCCCGGGTGGACACCGGCGCCGCCGACCGCGAAGCCGCCAGGCTAGCCGAGCAGGCGCCCTTCGACGTGCTGGTGGTGGGCGGCGGCCCGGCCGGCGCGGCGGCGGCGGTGTACGCGGCGCGCAAGGGCATTCGCACCGGCGTGCTGAGCGAGCGTTTCGGCGGCCAGGTGATGGACACCCTGGCCATCGAGAACCTCATCTCCGTGCCGCACACCGACGGCCCCAAACTCGGCCGTGCCCTGGAGGAGCACGTGAAGGAATATGGGGTGGACATCATGAACCTGCAGAAAGCCGCCGCCCTTATTCCCGGTGAGGCGGGCGGCTTCCACGAAGTGCGCCTGGAGAATGGCGCGGTGCTCAAGGCCAAGACATTGATCCTCGCCACAGGCGCGCGCTGGCGGGAACTCAACGTGCCCGGCGAGCTGGAATACCGGGGCAAGGGCGTGGCCTATTGCCCGCACTGCGACGGCCCGCTGTTCAAGGGCAAGCACGTGGCGGTGGTGGGCGGCGGCAACTCCGGCGTCGAGGCGGCCATCGACCTGGCCGGCATCGTCGGCCACGTCACCCTGCTGGAGTTCGGCGACGCCCTGCGCGCCGACGCGGTGCTGCAAAACAAGCTCTACAGCCTGGGCAACGTCACCGTAATCAAGAGCGCGCAGACCACTGCGGTGACCGGCGCCGGCGGCAAGGTCAACGGCCTCGACTACATCGACCGTCTCACCGGCCAGAGCCAACACATCGCCCTGGAAGGCGTGTTCGTGCAGATCGGCCTGTTGCCGAATACCGACTGGCTGAAGGGCGTCCTCAATCTGTCCCGTTTCGGCGAGATCGAGGTGGACGCGAAGGGTGCCACCAGCGTGCCCGGCGTGTTCGCCGCGGGCGACTGCACCACCGTGCCCTACAAGCAGATCATCATCGCCATGGGCGAGGGCGCCAAGGCCAGCCTGTCCGCCTTTGACCACCTGATCCGCGCTTCGGCGCCGGCCTGAGACCCACGCGGGCTGCGTGCGCGGGCGGGAGGGGTACACTGCGGCCATGATCCCGACCACGTTGCGCCGCATTGCCATCTTGTTCGGCCTGCTTGCCGCCGGCGCGCTGGCGGACGACATCCGCGATGGCAAAGACGGCAATCCGCTGACCCGCACCGAACTGCTGCAACGCTTGGCCGGCGCCGACTTCCTGCTGCTCGGCGAAACCCACGACAACCCGCTGCACCACCGGGCGCGCGCGGCACTGCTGCGCGATCTGCCCGCGCCGGCTGGACGCGTCGTGCTGGAACAGCTCGACCGCGGCGCCCGCCTGGATCCCGCCCTGCCCCTGGAAGAAGCCCTGGAGCGTGCGGGTTTCCAGCGCAACGCCTGGCAATGGCCGCTGCATGAACCGGTGTTCGCCGCCGCCCGCGAGCGCGGCATGCCGCTCGCGGGCGGCAACCTCAGCCGCGCCGACGGACGTCGCATCGCCACCCAGGGCGAGGCGGCCGTGGCCCCGGCGCTGGCGGCGTTGCTCGCCGAGGCGCCGCTGTCGGAGACGGCGCGGCGCGAACTGGATGGTGACCTGGTCGAAGGCCACTGCGGCCGGCTGCCCGCCGCCCGCCTGCCCAACATGCGCCTGGCGCAGCGCGCCCGCGACGCCGCCCTCGCCCTCGGCCTGCTCGAAGCCGGCACTGTCCCGGCGCTGCTTATCGCCGGCAACGGCCATGTGCGCCGCGACTACGGCGTGCCCGTGCCGCTGGCGGCGCGCGCGCCGGGCGCAAAAGTGGTGAGCGTCGGCTTCGTGGAAGTTGCCGCCGGCGCGACGCCGGACCCGGCAGCGCTGCGCGGTCGCTACGACTACGTCTGGTTCACCCCCGCCGTCGAGCGCGAGGATCCCTGCGCGGGCTTGCGCATGCCCTGAATCGCGGCGGTTGCCAGCCGCGCCCGGAGCGGCCTTGGTGGTAAGCCTGGGTCGGCCGATGCCGCGTTTTCTCCGCCAGAGTCGAAGTTGCCCGCATTCCACGCTTCCGTTGCCAAGTCCGCGCTATGCGGATGCCACGCGCGCGCTTGTGGTTTGCCGCTGCCGAAGGACGGCAACCTGCGCGCGCAACTGACCCCGCCGCGCGGCGAGGTGGCCGATGCGCGTCTGAACCTGCGCCTGTCCCTGCAAAATTGCCGCGGTACGGATACCCGCCGCTTCGCCTCCGCCTGGAACGGCGCTACCGCCTGGCAGCTCGACACCCGCGAAGCCGGGCAAAGAACCTGGCTGTTGTCGCTGGAGGGCAAGTGGTGAGCGTGAGTGCCGTCCCGCCAGCGCCGACTTTTGCGGTGAACTCAAACCGCCCAGTCCTCCAGCCGCAGCCCCTCGATGCGCCCGAATTCGCGCGTATTGTGGGTGACCAGCACGGCATCGAGCGCCAGGGCGTGGCAGGCGATCCACAGATCGTTGGCGCCGATCATCGTCCCGGCCGCCTTCAGGCGGACGAACTGGGCGGCCCAATGCGCGCAGAGCGCCGGGCTGGCATCATGAAACACCGGCACCTGGCGGACGAGCGCATC
>JBBIPL010000102.1:0-7388 GCA_037442845.1 Hydrogenophilales bacterium
TAGGCTCTAAGTCGCGGCTTCGGCGCGGGCGCGCAACACCTTGATCTGGAACAGGGTGTTGCGCTCGTCCTCTTCCAGGGCCGCACGGATGTGGTGCACCGTCGCCTGGTAGCGGGGAATGATGTTGTATTTCAAGGCATTCACCCGCTTCTGCGTCTTGCGGCTGGCGGCCAGGAGGCGCCACAGGGCGTTCTCCGCCTCGCCCAGACGGGCCAGGGTGACGGTGAGTTCGCGCAGGCGCAGGCGCGCCTCGTCGAAGCTGACGTCGGTCCACATCAGGCCCACCGGTTGCAGCGGCAGCGGCGAGGCCGACACGCTGGGATATTCGACGCCGACGCTGGAACGCACCACCACGCGCAGGGCCACCGCCTGCGACAGGCCGACCGAGGCCTGGCGCAGCATCTGGCCGCCCATGCGCATCTGCACGATGCCCAGCCAGTGGTAGGCATCGGCCAGTTCCCTGGCGGTCTCGGCCCTGAGTTCACGGTACTGGGCCAGGCGCTCGTACACCAGGCGGGTGAGCAGGTCGCGCTTCTTCTCCAGCATGGCCCGGCCCTGCTCCAGAAACTTGACCTGGCGGCCGACCTGCAGCAGGGCGCTCTTGGTGGGGGGGACGGAGAGGCGTTTTTTCATGGTTGAGTACGGGAAACGGGAAACGGGAAACGTGTGAAACGCCGAGCAGCCCGCGGTTTTGCTTTTCCCGTTTCCCGTTTCCCGTTTCCCGTTTCCTGCATCACCCCGCCTCCGCCACCGCCTGCCACTTGTGGTACTTGGCCAGTTCTTCCTCCGAAACCCGGATCAGGGCCTCGGGCGGCAGCATGGAGAGCAGGTCCCAGGCCAGGTTGAGGGTCTCGTACACGCTGCGGTCCTCGTCCTCGCCCTGGCCGATGAAGCGGCGCTCGAAGGCTTCGGCGAACCGCAGGTAGCGGCGGTCGGCGTCGGACAATTCCTCGGCGCCGATGATGGCGGCCAGGCCGCGCACCTCCAGGGCGCGGGCGTAGCTGGCGAAAAGCTGGCTGGCGACGTGCGGATGGTCTTCCCGCGTGAAGTTCTTGCCGATGCCGTCCTTCATCAAGCGCGACAGCGAGGGCAGCACGGCGACCGGCGGATAGACGCCCTGGTTGGCCAGTTCACGTCCCAGCACGATCTGGCCTTCGGTGATGTAGCCGGTGAGGTCGGGGATGGGGTGGGTGATGTCGTCGGAAGGCATGGACAGCACCGGGATCATGGTGATGGAGCCGCGCCGGTTCTTGATGCGCCCGGCCCGTTCGTAGATTTCCGCCAGGTCGGAGTAGAGGTAGCCGGGATAGCCTTTGCGCGCCGGCACGTCGCCGCGCAGCACGGCCACTTCGCGCAGGGCCTCGGCGTAGGCGGTCATGTCGGTCATCACCACCAGCACGTGGTAGTCGAGGTCGTAGGCCAGGTATTCGGCGGCGGTCAGCGCCGCGCGGGGAGTGAGCAGGCGTTCGATGACGGGCTCGTCGGCGAGGTTGAGGAACATCACCACCTTGTTGAGGACGCCGGATTCCTCGAAGCTTTCCTGGAAGAAGCGGGCGTCGGCGTTGGAAGCGCCGAAGGCGGCGAAGACGACGACGAATTCCGAGGCTTCCTCGCCCAGCAGCTTGGCCTGGCGCACGATCTGCGCGGCGACGCGGTTGTGCGGCAGGCCGCCGCCGGAGAACACCGGCAACTTCTGGCCGCGGGTCAGCGAGTTCATGCCGTCGATGGCGGAAATGCCGGTCTGGATGAACTCGCGCGGATAGGCGCGCGCGGCGGGGTTAAGGGGCTCGCCGTTGACGTCGCGGCGGTCGGCGGAAATGATCGGCGGGCGGCCGTCGCGCGGCAGGCCGGCGCCGTTGAAGACGCGGCCGAGGATGTCGCGGGAAACCGGAAGCTTGAAGGGCTCGTCGAGGAAGCGCACCCAGGTGCGTTCCAGGTCCAGATCGTCGGTGCCCTCGAACACCTCCACCAGCACGGCGTCAAAGGCCGAGCGGATCACCAGGCCGTTGCGCAGACGGCCGGCGTGATCCTTCAACTGCACGCGGGAACCGGCGGCCACGCCGGTCACCCCGGCCATGACGATAAGGCCGCCCTGCACGGAACTGGCGGTACGGAATTCGACGTTTTTCATGGTCTTACCTTGCCCTTGCCGGCCATCACGCGGTGTGGCCGGATTGCTCGTAGTCGAGGGCGATCTGCGCGAAGTCTGCGGGAATGCGGGCGATCTTCTCCTTCAGTTGAGCCAGTTCCTCCGACTTGTGCTGGCTTTTCCAGCGCCGCGCCTGGGCCAGCAGCGGCATCTGGATCAGCCGCCGCGCCGGCGCGCCCAGCTTCACCAGCTTCATGCCCTGGCGGTAGATCTCCAGCAGGGCGGCAAGCAGGGCGTACTGCTTCTCCGGCGAGGCGAAGCTGTCGATCTCGTCGGTGGCGGCCTGTTGCAGCAGGCCTTCCTTGAGCAGGCCGGCCGCCTCCAGGGTCCAGCGCTGCTCGGAAGACAGGGCCTCGACGCCCACCAGGTTGACGATGCGCTGCAATTCCTCGGAGGCGGCGAGCAGGTCGAGTGCCTCGCCGCGCGCGGCTTCCCAACCCGGATCGACGTTCTCCGCCCACCATTTGGCGGCCGATGGCACGTAGCCGGAGAAGCTCTCCAGCCAGTCCACCGCCGGGTAGTGGCGGGCGTCGGCCAGTTCCTTGGAGAGCGCCCAGAAGGTCTGGATGATTTGCTTGGTGTGGCTGGTGACCGGCTCGGAGAAGTCGCCGCCGGGAGGCGAGACGGCGCCGATCAGGGTGACGGAGCCGTGCCCGCCGGACAGGGTTTCCACCCGGCCGGCGCGCTCGTAGAAGGCCGCCAGGCGCGAGCCCAGGTAGGCGGGATAGCCCTCCTCCACCGGCATCTGCCCGAGGCGGCCGGCCACCTCGCGCAGGGCCTCGGCCCAGCGGCTGGTGGAGTCGGCCACCATGACCACGTCGTAGCCCTGGTCGCGGAAGTACTCGGCCAGGGTGACGCCCACGTAGATGGAGGCTTCCCGCGCCACCACGGGCATGTTGGAGGTGTTGGCGACCAGCAGGGTGCGTTCCATCAGCGGCCGGCCGCTATGCGGATCGACCAGCTCGGGCATGAACTCGAGCACGTCGGTGAGCTCGTTGCCGCGTTCGCCGCAGCCCACGTAGATGACGATCTCGGCGTTGCACCAGCGCGCGATCTGCTGCTGCAGCATGGTCTTGCCGGCGCCGAAGGGGCCGGGGATGGCGGCCTTGCCGCCCTTCAGCAGCGGGTAGAAGGTATCCAGGATGCGCTGCCCGGTGAGCAGCGGCTGCACCGCGTGGTCACGCCGCCTGAACGGGCGCGGCACGCGCACCGGCCAGCGGTGGAACAGGCGCAGCTTGTCGATGCGGCCATCCGCCCTCCGCACCCGGCCGATGCTCTCTTCCACCGTGTAGTCACCCTCCGGGGCCAGTTCCAGCAGTTCGCCGCGGGTGAGGGGCGGCGCCAGGATGCGGTGCTGGATGGATTCGGTCTCGCGCACCGTGCCCAGCACGTCGCCGCCGGCCACGGGGGCGCCGGCGCGGCGCTGCGGATCGGGCACGAAATGCCAGCGTTGGTCCCGCGGCAGGGAAGGGACGGCGACACCCCGGGCGATGCGGTCGCCGCTCTTCTCCCAGACCGCATGAAGAGGTCGTTGCACGCCGTCGAAGATGGCGCCCAAGAGGCCGGGGCCCAGCTCCACGGACAGGGGCCAGCCGAGTCCTTCCGCCGCCTCGCCGGGCTTGAGGCCCGCCGTGTCTTCATACAGTTGCGCCAGGGCGGTGTCGCCGTCGCGGCCGATCACCTCGCCTACCAGCCCGATCGCGCCCACCCGCACCTGCTCGCCGAGCACCGTCTCGGGCAGTTCCAGCTTCACCAGGGGGCCGTTGATTTCGAGGATTTTGCCCATTGTCGGCTTTCAAACGACGTCGTCAGGTCTATCCATGCACCAGGGCGCCCAGATCGGGGGCGCTGGCGAACAGGCGCTCCATGGCCACCCGCGCCAGTTCGTCGGCCAGGCGCGACTGGCGCGCCTCGAAGGTTTGGTCCAGTTGCGCGCGGCTGTCCGCCAGGCGCACGCGCAGGCCGCCCTCGCTGGGCTGGCCGTGGGTGGCGAGCTCCACCTTGCGGCCCGGCGCGGCGCGGGCCGCCATGTCCCGCCATGCCGGGGCGACGCGGGCCTGGTCGGCGGCGCGCACTTCCGCCACCAGGTCTCCCTCGGGCAGGGCGCGCACGGCGGCGGCCAGCCATTTCTCCAGTACCGCCAGGTAGCGGGCGTCGTCGGCGGCCAGAGCCCGGAAAGCCTCGCGCACGCCGGACAGGGCGGATTGGGTGAGGGCCCAGCGCAGCCGGTCCAGTTCCGCCGCCAGGCGGGTTTCCGCCGCCTGGGTGTGGCGGCGCACGATGCGCTCCGCTTCCGCCTTGGCCGCCAGCACTTCCCGTTCCTCGGCCAGGCGGATCTTCTCGCCCGCTTCCATGAGGATGCGGGCCTTGCCCGATTCGGCCCGTTCCCGCTGTTCCCGCGCCAGGCTTTCCGCCTGGCGGATCAAGGCCTGTTCGAGTTGCAGGACTTGCGCATCCGCTTCCATGTTCATCTCCCGTCGGCCTGGCGACGCTCAATCATTTCAACGCTTCCGGGCCCAGCACCGCGCGTACCACCTCGTCCACCGCCGGGGCGTAGTCGCGGGGCGTGGACAGCGAGGGCAGTTCGGTCACGACGATGCGGCCGCCCTCGTTGCGCAAGCGGTTGAGCCAGTGTCCGCCGGCGTGGGCCAGGCTGGACTCCAGCAGCACCAGGGCCTCGCCGCCGTCGCGCACCAATTTGCCGAGGACTTCCTCGACCTTGGCCGCGTCGGCGTCGGCATGCACCTCGGCGCCGATCAGGCTGAAGCCCTCGGTCAACCCGGCGCTGCCCAGCACCACGAGACGCGCGCTGGTCGGGCTTGTTTCCGCCTCACGCCTCACGCCTGACGCCTCTCGCTCAAAGCCTGCCCAGGAGCAGGATGGACATGACCAGACCGTATATCGCGATCCCTTCGGCCAGGCCCATGTAGATCAGGGTGCGGCCGAACATCTCGGGTTTCTCGGCGATCACCGCCAGGGCCGCGGCGCCGACCGGACCCAGGGCGATGCCGGCGCCGAAGGCCGCCAACCCCGTCGGCAAACCGATGCCGATGAGGGCGAGGCCCACCGCCATGGAGATGCCGCCGTCGGTGGCGGCGACCTCCTGGGCCATGACATCCTGCACGCCCAGGTAGAGGAACCCGGCCAAGCCCAAGCCGAAGACCAGGAAATTCCCCAACACGCCCGCCTTCAGCCAGCGCGGCGCAGGCAGCCGGCGCGGCTTCATCTCCAGCCATACGCCCGCCAAGAGGGTGGCGGCCACGGAAAGCCCCATCAATGCGATCAGCCAGCTCATTTTTTTCTCCTCGTCACGCCAACAAGTCACTCCGTTTCACTTCACGCCCGCCAGTTTCAGGGGCGCGAATTCCGTGCCATCCCCGCTGAAAAAGCGGGAGAAGCCTTCGTAATACATGAGACGCAGGGCCTGGATGGCGACGATGGCGCCCTCCAGCACGATGATCACCACGTTGCCCAGCACGATGGTCAGCCAGTGGCCCGCCGCGCCCATGCCGTCGGCCAGGGTGAACACAGCCAGGGCCAGGGCCACGTGGTTCAGGCTGAAGGCCGCCACGCGCATGAAGGACAGGGTGTTGGCGAACAGGTTGGTGCCGGTCTCCAGGGTCTCGATGCAGGTCACCAGCATGCGCTCGCCCAGACTGGCGCGGGTCTCGACCCACTTGAACAGGGCGACGCCGGTGATGCCGATGCCGGCCAGGATCCAGGACGGCGTCGCCAAATCCGCGCCGCCCGCCAGGCTGACCACGCCGCCGACCGCGCCCAGATAGAAGAGCAGGCCGGCGAGGCCGGCGGAATCGAACAGGGCCGCCTGCACATGCCCCGCCGTGTACTGGTTGCGGGCGTTCACCAGCAGGGTGAGGATGATGAAGCCGACGCCGAAGGACACCGCCAGGGTCAGCATCTGCGTGGGATGGTGCAGGGGCGACATCCACAGCGGATGCAGGATGCCCTTGTAGCCGAAGATGCTGCCGTAGAGCAGGCCGAACAGCATGGACACGGCGCCGGCGGCGACGCCGATCCAGACCAGTTTTCCCAGTATTTTGTAGAGACTCGCGGCCAGCAGCAGGATCACGGCGCCGTGGCCGATGTCGCCGAACATGGCGCCGAACAGCAGCGGGTAGGCGAAGGCGAAGGGCAAGGTCGGGTCGAACTCGCCGTAGCGCGGCACGCCGTAGCTCTTCACCAGCGGCACGAAGGGTTGCAGCCAGATCGGATAGCGCACCAGCGAGGGCACCTGCGTCGCCTCGTCGCGCCGGGGGGATTCGATGGCCAGCCAGTAGCGGCCGCGGAAACGCTGTTCCAGGGCGCTCTTCAGGGCTTCGACGCGGCGGCGCGGCGCCCAGCCCGCGAGACCGGCCAGAGCGCCGCGCCCGCGCACGCCGACCATCGCCGCTTCCGCCAGGGGCCGAGCGAGGGCGACGCGCAGGCGCGCTTCCTCCAGGCCGGAGCGGTATTGCCCGCACAGGTCGTCCATGGCGGCGCATTCGCGCACGTTCATGGCCTCCACGCGCTTGCGTTCCTCCGCCAGCCAGGCGCGCGCGGCCTTAGGGTGCATGCGCAGTTCCGGGGGCACCGGCAGTTCGCGCCAGCCCGCCTGCGAGAGCAGGCCGCGCACTTCGTCGTGACGATCGCGCGGACCGGCGATGACGGCATAGGCCTGGTCGCCGACCTGGTCGAAGGTGCTCACCAGGAAGCCGGTCATGGCCAGGGCTTCCGCCACCCGCCTGAAGCTTCCGGCCGGCAGGCTGCCGATGTTCACCGCCAGCAGGCCGTCGGCGCGCAGCAACTGGGCGAGGTCGACGTTCAGCCGTTCCAGCTTGGTCAGGGTGTCCTCGAGGGCGTCCAGGTGGCGGATTTCCTCCTGGATGCGGGCCTCGCCCTCGTGCGCGGACAGACAGGCGTTCCAGACTCCCTTGAGCCAGGCGTTGAGTTCGTCCAGATCGCCCAGGGTGGGCGCGGCGGCGCCCTCGGGGATGACGAGCTCGCCCAGGTTGGCGCAGCGTTCGACCAGCTTGGCGACACGCGACTCGGCCTCCAGCCAGGCCTCGCGGTAGGGATCGGCGAGTCTCTCGGCGAGTTCCGGCGGCGTGTGCGCGGCCGGACTGAAGACGCCGAAGCGGGCCAGTTCGAGGGCGGCGTCGGGCACCTCGGAAGCCAGCATGAGCAGGCGGATGCGGACCAGAGGTTCGGCGCGGAACATCAGGCATGCCTTAACGTGAAA
>JBBIPL010000103.1:0-7301 GCA_037442845.1 Hydrogenophilales bacterium
GTCTTGCGCTCCGTCTCGCCATCATCGCGCGTCCTAATGGACAATCCGGGTTGAAGTTGCCGACCCATATTTCGCCGCGTTTCATCAGCGCCACCACTTTTCGCCGGGGTCGATGCCTGCGGCGCGTTCATTGGCGATGACTTGGTCGAGACCGTCGTCCACGGTGTCGTTGGCGATTTCCATCGCTTCCTTGCGAATGGCCGGATCGGCATACGCGCGCCGGGCTTCTTCCACCAGTTCGGCCATGAAGCGTTCTTTTTCCCGCCGTTCCAGGAATTCCGCGATGGCCTGGCGGGCGATCTCCGAGCGGGTCTTGCCTTCCAGTCGGGCTTCTTCCTCCAGCCGGGAATCGAAGTCGTCGGGAAGCCGAAGGCTGATTGCACTCATCTGTCGTTCCTTTGTAATGCGTTACGTAATTCGATATTGGTTACATCATGTCTGACGAGCAAGACGCTTGCTCAACGTGGCGCCGGAGAGGCCCCGCCCCACAGCCAGGCCGCCCCGCGCACGCCGCCGGAGTCGCCGTGCAGGGGCGGCAGCAGGCGCGTGGCGACGTGGTCGGAGAAGACGTGGCGGCTCCATAGACGCGGCACGTTGGCATACAGGCGGCCGATGTTGGAGAGGCCGCCGCCGAGGACGATGACGTCCGGATCGAGCACGTTGATGACCTGCGCCAGACCACGCGCCAGGCGGTCCTCGTGGCGCTCCAGGGTGGCCGCGCAGGCCGCGTCGCCGGCTTCGGCGCGGGCGGCGATCTGTTCCGCGGACAGCTCGACGCCGGTCGCGGCGAGGTGGTCGCGGGCGAGGCCGGGACCGGATAACCAGGTTTCCAGACAGCCGCTCTTGCCGCAGTAGCAGGCGGGGCCCGGCCGCTCGTGGTCTTGCGGCCAGGGCAGGGGATTGTGGCCCCACTCGCCGGCGATGGCGTTGGCGCCGGTCAGGACTTGGCCGCGCACCACCACGCCGGCGCCGCAACCGGTGCCGAGGATCACGCCGAAGACGATCTCCGCCCCCGCCGCCGCGCCGTCCACCGCTTCCGACAGGGCGAAGCAGTTGGCGTCGTTGGCCAGGCGCACTTCCCGTCGCAGCAGGGTTTCCAGGTCGCGCCTCAGGGGCTGGCCGATGAGGCAGGTGGAGTTGGCGTTCTTGATCAGACCGCTGACGCGGGATTCGGCGCCCGGCATGCCGAGGCCCACGCTGCCGCGCTCGCCGAGTTCCGCTTCCGCCGCCGCCACCAGGCCCGCCACGGTCGCCAGCGTGGCGCGGTAGTCGCCCCGCGGGGTGGCCACGCGCCGGCGCAGCAGTTCGCGGCCGTCGCCGTCCAGGGCGACGATCTCGATCTTGCTGCCGCCCAGGTCGATGCCCAGTCTCAACATATCGGTCTCCGCTGTCCCTCACCCACAACCCCTCTCCCGGAGGGCGAGGGGAGCTTCAAGAGCCGCTTGCGCGACTGATGTGAGTTCGATTCTATTGGCTTTCGAGGGGTGGGGGCCGGTGGTATCCTGCCCAGCCTTCCGCACCGCAACGTGATTGAAATGGACGCCGCCGCCCCCCGCACCGATGTCGAACGCCTGCTCCTGGAAATGTTGCAAGGCCAACTGGACCCGGAAAGCTTCGCCCGCCGCCTGGTGGACGTGGAAGTGTTCATGCCGGTGCAGGACGAGAAGCACCAGATCGCCGGCTTCCAGCTCAGCACCAAGGCGCAGCCCCTGGTCGTCGAGGACGAGGAGGGCAAGCGCGTGCTGATCACCTTCAGTTCGCCGGAGCGGGCCAAGGCCTTCGTCGCCGAATATCCCGGCTTCTCCGGCGGCCTGCTCACCGAGATGGCCTGGATCCTGCGGCGCATGGGCGAGAACATGGGCCTGTCCATCAACCCCGGCGATGAACTCGGCTACGACTTCGACCCGGACATGGTGGCCATGCTGGTCTCGGTCCTGCCCGAGGAAAATCAGTGATGGCGGCGACCCGCCAGGTCGGCGAGGTCTTCGACCCGGCCTACAAGCGCTATGACGAGGGCGCCCGCTACGTCTACGTCGGCGAGGGCCACGAACTGGTGCTGTTCTGGCGCGGCCCCACCGCCGCCGAGGTAAACGGCTTCCGCCTGCAGCCGGTGGAAGTGGGCCTGTTCACGCACGGCCCCGCCGCCTTCCTGCTCTACAAGATCCAAAACGTCTGCGAATGGTCCGAGGTGGCCTTCAATGTCCACCTGGCGCCCGAGGCCGAGCGCGAGCTGCCGCGCGAGGAAGCGGGCGACCGCGGCCGGCTGCGCATGATCCTGGTGGACGCCGAGGACGGCGTGGTGCGCGCCAAGCGCATCGTCTCCCTGGACAAGGTGATGACCCAGGCCCTCAAGCACGTCATGGCCGAACAGGCCGCCGCCCCCTTCAACCGCCTGATCTACGACGCCGCCGTGCAGGAAGTCTTCGGCCGCTACGCCGACGGCGACGCCCTGGCGGCGCTGGCGGAAGTGGTCGAGCCGGCCCTGGGTTGACGCGCATGGCCCTGACCCCCGCCGCCCAGGCTGAACTGCTGGCCCTGCTCGGCGCCGAGCGGGCGCGCTTCGACGCCGACAGCCGCGCACTCTACGAGAGCGACGAGACGCCGCGCGCCTGCCTGCCGGAGGCGGTGCTGTTTCCGGCCAGCCACGCGGAAGTGGCCGCTCTGGTCAGACTCGCCAACCGTCACGCCTTGCCTCTGGTCGCGCGCGGCGCCGGCTCCGGCAACCTGGGCGGCGCCCTGCCGACGCCCGGCTCGGCGGTGGTGAGCTTCGAGTGCATGCGCCGCATCGTCGAGTTCGACCCCGCCAACCGCTTGATGGTGGTGGAGCCCGGCGTGGTCACCGACGACATCGACGCGCTGGCCGCCGCCGCCGGCCTGATGTACGCCCCCGATCCGGGCTCCGGCGCCTACAGCCGCATCGGCGGCAACCTCGCCACCAACGCCGCCGGTCCGCGTTGCGTGAAATACGGCGCCACCCGCGACCACGTGCTGGGCCTGCGCGCGGTAGCCGGCGACGGCCGCGAACTGCGGGTGGGCAGCCGCACCAGCAAATACGCCACCGCCTACGACCTGTCCCGCCTGCTGGTGGGTTCGGAAGGCACCCTGGCGCTGATCACCGAGGCCACCCTGAAGCTCGTGCCACGCCCCGAGAGCGTGGCCACCCTGCGCGTCTGCTACGCCGGCAACGCCGCCGCCTGCGCCGCCGTGGTGCGGGTGATGGCGCGGCCGGTGGTGCCCTGCGCCCTGGAGTTCATGGACAACCGTTCCCTGGCCGCCATCCGCGAATACGGCGGCGCGGAAGGCTTGCCCGCCGGCACCCGCGCGGTGCTCATGGTGGAGGCGGACGGCACGGTCGAGGACGTGCCGCGGCAGATCGCCGAACTGCAACAATCCCTCGCCGGCGACGGCCTGCTGGAGATCCAGAGCGGTTTCGCCGCCGCCGACATCCAGCGCCTGTGGACCGCGCGCAAGTCGCTGTCCCTGGCGGTGAAGAAGATCGCGCCGCTAAAGATCAACGAGGATGTGGTGGTGCCGGTGGCCCGCCTGGCCGAGCTGGTCGACGCCATCGACGGCCTCGGCGCCCGGCAGCGGCTGCCCATCGTCAGCTTCGGCCACGCCGGCAACGGCAACCTGCACGTGAACATCATGCTGCGCCCGGACGACGCCGACGAGATGGCACGCGGCCGCGCCTGCCGCGACGCCCTCATCGAAACCGTGCTGGATCTGGGCGGCAGCCTGTCCGGCGAGCACGGCATCGGCTCGGAAAAGCGGCAATACGTGTCGCGTGAACTGGATGCCGATACCCTGGCGATGATGCGCGACCTGAAACGCCTGTTCGATCCGAACGGCATCCTGAATCCCGGCAAGAAGCTGCCGGACGCGGCCTGAACGCTCCGGGACATACCCCGGCTTCCCCCTCGCCCCGTTCCGCGCCCTCAGCCTGGCGCTGGCGAGGCGGCGAGCGCCGGCAAGCGCGCCTCCTTCTATTCGGCGCCCGGCTGTTCGGCGCGGCCGGCCTAGCCCGCATCGTGACTTCCTGAAAGACGCGGCCAACCCCGCCGGGGCGGCGGCTATGGCCGTGCGGTGCAAGCTGGATGGCGTCCTCGACCGCTTCAAGCGGCTCGCCGGCCGCTCCTCCGGCGCCGTGCCGCCCGCCTAGACCGCCGCCTCGCCGGTCTCGCCGGTGCGGATGCGCACCACCTGTTCCACGCTGCTGACGAAGATCTTGCCGTCGCCGATCTTGCCGGTGCGCGCGGCCTTGACGATGGAGTCCAGGGCGTCTTCAGCCATGGCGTCGGCCACCACCAGCTCGATCTTCACCTTGGGCAGGAAATCCACCACGTACTCGGCGCCGCGATACAGCTCGGTGTGGCCCTTCTGGCGGCCGAAACCCTTCACCTCGGTGACGGTCAGGCCGCTCACCCCCAGGCTGGACAGGGCTTCGCGCACCTCGTCGAGCTTGAAGGGCTTGATGATGGCTTCGATCTTCTTCATGCGGGTCTCCTAGAACGGCGCCTTGTAGCGGTTGGTGATGGGGTAGCGGCGATCGCGCCCGAAGCCGCGCGGCGTGATGCGGATGCCCGGCGGCGCCTGGCGGCGTTTGTATTCCGAGCGGTCGATGAGGCGCACCACGTGGCGCACGTCGGCCTCGGCGAAACCGGCCGCGACGATGTCGCGCGGCGCCATGTCCTGCTCCACGTAACGCTCCATGATGGCGTCGAGGATGTCATAGGGCGGCAGGCTGTCCTGATCGCACTGGTCGGCGCGCAGTTCGGCGCTGGGCGGCCGCGAGATGATGCGCTCGGGAATCACCGGCGAGACGGTGTTGCGGTAGCGGGACAGGCGCCAGACCAGGGTCTTCGCCACGTCCTTGAGCACCGCGAAACCGCCGGCCATGTCGCCGTACAGGGTGGCGTAGCCGCTGGCCATCTCGCTTTTGTTGCCGGTGGTCAGCACCAGCGGGCCGAACTTGTTGGACAGCGCCATGAGCAGCACGCCGCGCACCCGCGCCTGGATGTTCTCCTCGGTCTGGTCGAAGGGCAGGTCGTCGAACTCGCCGGCCAGTTCTTCCAGGAACACGTCGTACATGCGCTTGATCGACTGCACCTCGTACTTCACGCCCAGGTTGTCGGCGAGCTGCCGGGCATCCTCCAGGCTGATGCCGGCGGTGAACTCGGAGGGCATCATCACCGCGCGCACCCGCTCGGCGCCCAGGGCATCCACCGCCACCGCCAGGGTGAGGGCGGAATCGATGCCGCCGGACAGGCCCAGGATGGCGCCGGGAAAACCGTTCTTCACCACGTAGTCGTGCACGCCGACAACCAGGGCCTTGTACACCGAAGCTTCGCAGGCGGGCAGGGGGGTGATCTCGCCGCGGGCGACGCCCTCGGCCAGTTCGACGATGTGCAGTCCCTCGTCGAAGGCGGGGAACTGTGCGGTGACGGTCCCCGCCGCGTCCATGCAGAAGGAGGCGCCGTCGAACACCAGTTCGTCCTGGCCGCCCGCCATGTTGACGTAGACCAGCGGCAGGCCGCATTCGGCGATGCGCGCGCGCGCCGCCTCGAAACGCTCCTGCTGCTTGTTCATGTGGAAGGGCGAGGCGTTCGCCACCAGCAGCACCTGGGCGCCGGCATCGCGGGCCTGCGTGGCCGGGCCGGGTTCCCAGATGTCGGCGCACAGGTTGACGCCGAAGCGCACGCCGGCGCATGCGAACACGCAGGCCTCGGCGCCGGCCTGGAAAGTGCGCAACTCGTCGAAGACCGAATGGTTGGGCAGCTTCTGCTTGCGGTAGGTGGCGACGATGCCGCCAGCGCGCAAAACCGAGGCCGCGTTGTAACGGTTTTCCCCCTCCATCAGCGGGTGGCCGACCAGCACGCAGATCTCCGCTGGCAGCGCCGCCGCCAGAGCCGCCAGGGCGCGGGCGCATTCGGCATGGAAATCGGAACGCAGGGCCAGATCCTCCGGCGGATAGCCGCACAGAGCCAGCTCCGGCGTGACCAGCAGTTCGGCGCCCGCCTCGACGGCCTTGCGGGCAAGGACGACGATGCGGCCGGCGTTGCCGTCGAGGTCGCCGACCACGGGGTTCATCTGGGCAAGAGCGATCTTCATGCGCGGATTCTATCCGCAAGGCCGGCCGATGCAGCAGGTCCAGGCCGGTGGGACGATGGAACTACCCGAGCTTTACCGAGGTGGCCGTTTCGGCCGCCTGTTCGAAATCCTCCACCACGGTCAACGGCACGCTGAGCGTCAGGATCCCGCCCACGCGTAATCGGCGTGCGCGTAATCGGGGACAGACCACGATTCTTTCCCCACGCGCACTTCAGAAGAGTTCTCCACTTTCCGCCCCCGACATTTTCTTCGGTCTTCCCGCTTTACCTGGTTGAGGAAATCGTGATCTGTCCCCTATTTGCTGGTGGTCTGTCCCCTATTGTTGTTTGACTGAAGCGCGAATGCCGTCAAGGGCGATCACGTGTTCAGACCTTGCGGAAGCGGCGGGCGAAGCCCAGGCTGACCAGACCGAAGCCAAGCAGGGCCAGCATGCCGGGTTCCGGTACGCCGTTGGGCGGGGGCGGGCAGTTCGGCTGGCAGCTTCCCGCTGTGGCGTCGATGTGCAGGTAGGAATCCAGGAATAGGTCCTTGTCGTTGGTGGTAACGAAGGCAAGCGTGTAGTTGCCCGCGGCGGCCAGGGTCTGGCTGTAGGTTACCCAGCCCGAGTTGCCGGAGGTGCCAACCGCGACGCCAAGACCATGGATGGAGGCAAGAACCGTAACGTCGGCGCCGGCACTGCCAATCAGAATGGCGTAGGCGGGGTCGTTGAAGGGGATATAGTCGGTGGCGACATAGTTCCAGGCGAAGGAGAGGGTGTCGCCGGCGTTGCCGGAGAATGACTGGTAGAGGGCGGCGCCATTGGTTAGGCTGCCGCCGTTTGGATTCGTGTTGAGCGCGTTCAGGGTGTCAGCCGTCAAGCCGAGGGCGGTCTCAATGTCTGACACGCTCGAGCCATTCGATCGCAACTGAGCCATGTAGGTGCCGGCAGCAAAAATGTTCCAGACAGTGTTGTCATTGGTAGTGACAGTGGTGGACGGTGTGGCGATGACCGATCCGATGATGCTCCAGCCATTCAAATTGCCGGTTTCGAAGTCTGGGTTGGTGAAGGCGATTGGCGCCGCCTGGGCGGAGAGGGAGACGGTCGCGCAGGCGAGCAGGGCGGCGGAAAGCAGAGTCTTTTTCATGTTGAATCCTTTCAATCCTAAGAAACGCAGTTGCCTCCTTGAAATTGATTGAGATACAAGGCGTGGCAA
>JBBIPL010000104.1:0-7251 GCA_037442845.1 Hydrogenophilales bacterium
GACGGCCCGCGCCAGACCGCCGCCGCGCGCCTCGTGGCCATGGTGGGAGGGCCACAGCGCGGGCGGCGTGGCGCCCTTGCCGAGGTCGTGCAGCAGCGCCGCCCAGCGCGCGGCCAGGCTGAGGCCGGCGCGGGCGGCCACGTCCAGCACCGCCATGATGTGCACGCCGGTATCCACTTCCGGGTGGTGTTTCTCGGGCTGGGGCACGCCGAACAGGCGATCCAGTTCCGGCATCAGGCGCGCCAGGGCGCCGCAGGCGCGCAGGCTCAGGAACATGCGCGAGGGGGTGGCCTCCAGCAGCCCGCGCGCCAGTTCCTGCCAGACCCGTTCCGGCACCAGGGCGTCGACCTCGCCGGCATCGACCATGGCGCGCATCAGTTCCAGGGTTTCCGGCGCCACGCGAAAGTCGCCGAAGCGCGCGGCGAAGCGGGCCACGCGCAGGATGCGCACGGGATCCTCGGCGAACGCGGGGGAGACGTGGCGCAGCAGTCCCGCGCGCAGGTCGGCCTGCCCGCCATGCGGGTCGATGAGGCGGCCGTCCGCATCCTCGGCCATGGCGTTGATGGTGAGATCGCGCCGTTGCAGGTCTTCCTCGAGGGTGACCTCGGGCGCGGCGTGCACGACGAAGCCGCGATAGCCGCGGGCGGTCTTGCGTTCGGTGCGAGCGAGGGCGTATTCCTCGCCGGTCTCGGGGTGCAGGAACACCGGGAAATCGCGGCCTACCGGGCGAAAGCCCAGGCGGATCATGTCCTCCGGCGAGGCCCCCACCACCACGTGATCGCGGTCGCGCACCGGCAAGCCGAGCAGGCGGTCGCGCACGGCGCCGCCCACCACATAGGCCCGCATGGTGGGCGGGAAGTGCATGCGAGGCTCAGCGCCCGGCCCGCGCGCGGAAGGCGCAATATTGCCGGCGTGGGTCGTCCTCGCGCAGATAGCCGATCACGCTCTCCAGCGCCGTGGGCGCGCCGAACAGGGCGGGGAAACCCTGGGGGCAAACGTTGTCCGTGCGCATGGCGTGGTAGTTGTCGCGCGTCATGATCTTCGCGCCCGGCTTGAGTTCCATGATGCGGGCGAACAGATAGGAGGCGCCATCTCCCAGAGGCAGGACCCAGCGCTTCATGCCCAGGGTCCGCGCGGTGAGACGCACCAGCTCGGCCAGGGAATAGACGCGCGGACCGCACAGGTTGTAGGCCTGGCCGAAGGTTTCCGGCCGCTCCAGGGCGTCGGCGAAGGCGCGCGCCACGTCGCCGACATAGACCGGCTGGAAGCGGGCATGGGCGCCGGCCAGGGGCACCACCGGCGCCAGCTTGAGCAGGTTGGCGAACAGGCCGAGGAAACTGTCGCCCGGCCCGAACACCACCGAGGGCCGGAATACCGTCACCGCCAGTCCGGCCCGCGCCGCGCCGAGAACCAGCGCCTCGCCCTCGGCCTTGGAACGCTGGTAGGCGCTGGCGGAGGCGGGGTCGGCGCCGAGGGCGCTCATGTGCAGCAGACGCGACACCCCGCATTCCCGGCAAGCGGCGACCACCTTGCGCGGCAGTTCGACGTGCGCCTGGCGAAAGGAGCCGCGCCGGGCGCGTGGCGAGTCGGTGTCGCCGCGCGCGGTTTCGTGCAGGATGCCGACCAGGTTGATGGCCGCGTCGACGCCGCCGAGCAGGTCGCGCAGACAGGTCTCGTCGTGGATGTCGGTTTCGATGACTTCGACGCCGGGCAGCACCAGCAGGGCCTTGGCGTCCTCGCGGCGGCGGGCGGGAACGCGCACCCGGTAACCGCGGGCGACGAGCTGGCTGACGAGATGCCGGCCGATGAAACCGCCGCCGCCGAGAACGCACAGGTTTTGCATGAGCATGATCGAGGACCGAAAGGAAGATGACGCGATTTTACTCGTTCATCGCCTGCCGGCTGTCCGCGCGCGCAACCGGGGCGCTATTCGATGAAGGGCGCCTTCTCGTCCTGATTCTCGGCTACCCCGGCGCGGCGCGCGGGAATCACCCCCAGGCGTTCCTTCAGGGTGACGGCATCGCCGCCGAAGCGGCCGCGGTAGTACATGGCGTTGGCCAGCACCTTCTTCACGTAATCGCGCGTTTCCGCGAAGGGGATGCTCTCCACGTACACCGCGCCCTCCAGGGGAACATCCGCCTGCCAGCGGCGGGCGCGGCCGGGCCCGGCGTTGTAGCCGGCGGTGGCGAGCACCGTGGACTGGTCGAGATCGTCATAGATGCGCTTCAGATAATAGGCGCCGAAGCGGATGTTGTTCTCCGGTCGGTTCATCTCCTTGTAGGCGCTCGCCTTCAGGCCCAGCTGACGCGCGATCCAGCGCGCGGTGGCCGGCATGATCTGCATCAGGCCCTGCGCTCCGGCGACCGAGCGGGCGTGTTGCACGAAGCGGGATTCCTGGCGCATCAGGCCGTAGATCCAGGCCTCGTCGAGGCCGTTCCGGCTGGCCTGGGCGCTGGCCAGGTCGCGGTAGGGGGCGAGATAACGCAGATCGAAATCGTGCACTTCGCGGGTGCGCTCGGCGGTGAAGATGGCGCGGTCGTACCAGCCCTCGCGCCGCGCGAGTTCGGCCGCCGCCAGCAGTTGGCGGTCGTCCAGGCCGCCCAGCGCGAAGTTCCATTCCGCCATGGCGTTGCCCATGTCGTCCAGCTTGCGCAGCAGCAGGGCGCGGCGCAGGGCGGGCCGGGCCTCCGCCGCCTTGAGGTCGTCCGGCGTCACCTTGTACTCGAGGGGGCGGGTTTCCACCTTCACCGGCAGTTCCTCCTTCGCCAGCAAGCCGTAGTAGTGGAACTCGCGCGACAGGCCGGCGAACAGCACGTTGGCAGGGAAGTTCGCGTTCAGGGCCTTGAGGGCGCGTCCCTTCCAGTAACGCCACACCGGTTCGCTCTGCATGGGTTCGGGCATGGCCAGGATGGTGTTGTAGAGGTCCAGCCATGTGCCGGCGCGCAGGCTGGCGCGCGCCTTCCACAATAACTGCGCCTCGCCGTGGGCGCCGCCGGCGCGCTTGAACCATTCCAGGGCGCGGGCGTCATGACGGCGCGCGGCGTGCATGGCGACCTGTCCCCAGCCATAGAACTGTTCCTGGGCGGGGAACTGGCCGTGATGCTGTTCCCAGAGCGCGGCCGCGCGGCCGGGATCGTCGCGGGCGATGCGGCTCAGGGCGTACAGCGCCGCTTCGCGCTGACCGCGGCGTTCGTCGGCACTGGCCAGCAGTTTCTCGTCGCCGGCCTGGCCGCGTGTCAGGGCGTCGCCGTCCATGCCGGCATCAGGCGGTAGGCGGGCGATGAGTTCACGGGCCAGGCGCAGGTTGCCGGTTTCCAGGGCCAGGCGCAGGCGGATGAAGCGTTCCTCGGTGTCGAGGATGCCGCGCTCCACCAGGATGGCGAACACCGCATCACAGGAGGAGGGCAGATCCTTCGCCACACGCCAGAGGGCGATGGCCGCCTTTTCCGCAGCGGGCTCGTTGTCCTGCAGGCTGGCGCGCAGGGCATGGCATTGCAGTTCCTGGTCCGGGCGCGGCAGTTGCCGGTATTCCTCGCGGAACTCCGGCCAGCGGCCTTCGCCGCCGAAGCGGCGGGCGAGGTCGGCGCGCACCATTTGCGAGAGATGGCTGTCGGCGTGGCGGGCGATGAAGGCGCGTTGCGCCTCGACGCCGGGCGAGTTGGCCTTCAGCCGCCAGTATTCGATGTAGGGCGCCAGGTCATGGTCGGCGGGAATCTTCGCCGCGTGCCTCTGGAAGAGGTCCATGCGGCCCTTCTGGAAGGCCTCCCGGGCCGCCTTGTAGCTGCTTTCGACGCTGGCGTGGGCGGGTGATGCGAGCAACGCGGCCAGCAACGCCAGGCTCGGTAAAAATCTGAGGAGCACGTATCGCCGCACATCTGGAAAGGCCGCCAATGTAACCGCTCGCACGCCGGGCTACAAACCCGGCGCGCCGAGGGGGTCAATAGCGTTCCGCCAGGCTGACCTTGACGTTGACCTTCACCGTGCGACCCGGATCGTAGGGCAGGAAGTCGGTGTAGTCATGGCCCTGGTAGCGGTAGGTCACGTTGTAGCCGGTGAGCTGGCGGCTCCAGTTGTCCACCGTCCGGCAGCGCTGTTCGTAGCGCGGCCGGGTCGGGGCGCGATATTCGTAACTATCGTTGCCGAGGTTGTCGCCGACCATGGCGCCGGTGGCGGCGCCGATGGCGGTGGCGACGCTGCGGCCGGAGCCCTTGCCGATGGTATTGCCGAGCAGGCCGCCGGCGATGCCGCCGATGACCGCGCCGGTGTAGTCGCGCGAGCGTGGCCGCTCGTAGCCGACCTGTTCGGACCAGCAGTCGCGTTGCGGGGTGTTCACGCTTTCATAGACCGGCGTGCTGGAAATGACCCAGGCGGTGTCCTGGAAGGGGGAAGCCTGGGCGGTTCCCAGACCGAGCACGGCCAGGGTCAGGGCGGAGGTGATCAGAGTGCGTTTCATGTCGGGACTCCTTGTCTTGGTTGCAGGGTTCACGGACGCTCGCCGTCGCGCATGAAGCGGCGGTCGAACATGCCTTCCGGGGAGGAAGGCGATTCAGGTCGATCCAGGCGCTCCCGCTCGCCGCGACGGCGCTCGAAGCCGGTGCCGAAGCGGCCCGCCTCTTCGAGGCTGTCGCGCCGGCCGCGGCCTTTGCGCTCGATCTCGGCGGGGGGCATGGGACGCAGGCGCTCGCCGCGTTCCTGAAACTCGCGGCGCAGGCGCAGCCGCTCTTCGGGCGAGGCCTGTTCCCAGCGCTCGCGCATGACGCGGCGTTCCTCGGCGCTGAATTGCGCTATCTTGGCGTAGGCCGGCAGCGCGGGCCCGGGTTCGAACGGGTTGGCCAGGGCCGGCGCGCAGGCCAGGCTGGCCAGCAGGGCGAGGAAGTATTTGGGATGGGGGCGGTTGCGGGCTTTCATGCATCTCTCCTTGTCACGCTTCGCATGCTAGGCGGCGGTGGTAACACGCGGGTTTCCGCATCGGATAAATTTGTAACAGAGTGTTTCGGAGAAGCATGGTGAACGAGAACCCCCAGGTCCTGGTGGTGGACGACGACGCGGGCATCCGCGATCTGCTCGCGGATTACCTGGCCAAGCAGGGCATGGCGGTGGCCACGGCGCGGGACGGACGCGAGATGGACGAGCGCCTGGCCGGCTTCCGTCCGGATCTGGTGGTGATGGATCTGATGCTGCCCGGCGAGGACGGCCTGGCGCTCACCCGGCGCCTCAAGTCGGCGCGCGACGTACCGGTGATCATGCTGTCCGCGCGCGGCGAGGACATCGATCGCATCGTCGGCCTGGAGGTGGGCGCCGACGACTACCTGGCCAAACCCTTCAACCCGCGCGAGCTGCTCGCCCGCATCCGCGCCGTGCTGCGGCGGGGCGTGGCGGCCAAGGCCGAGGCGGGGGGCGACGAGACGGCGCGTTTCGGTCCCTTCGTCCTAGACCTCGCGGCGCAGCGCCTGAGCCGGGACGGCGAGGAAATCACCCTGACCCAGGCCGAATTCAGCCTGCTCAAGCTGTTCGTCGAGCACCCCAACCGCGCCCTGTCGCGCGACCAGATCATGGACTGGCTGAAGGGCTTCGAGCGCGATCCCTTCGACCGTTCCATCGACGTGCGCGTCACCCGGCTGCGCCGGAAACTGGAGGAAGACCCGGCCAATCCGGCCTATATCCGCACGGTCTGGGGCCAGGGCTACCTGTTCTCGCCCAAGGGCAGGACCGCTTGACCCTGGTCCCGCGGACCCTGTTCGGCCGCACCGCCGCCGTTCTGTTGGCCGCCTTCCTGGTGTTCGAGGCCCTGGCCTTCGCGGTGGTCTGGAGCATGGTGATCCGCCCCCTGGCGGAACGTTCCGCCGACGATCTGGCGGCGAAGATCATCCTCGCCGCCCAGACCTGGGTCGAACTGCCGCCCGAGACCCGCACCGACTACGAGCTGGAACTGGCCTTCCGGCACGATCTGGTGCTGGCCGAATCGCGCGAGCCGCTGCCCGAGGCCGCCGATGCGGGCTACTTCGCGGCCCTCGCCGAGGCGGCCCTGAGCCGACGCTCGGGCCAGGCCGTCACCCTCAAGCAGGGGCCGGACGCGGCCTGGGACTGGCTGGAGATCCGCGTCTCCGACACCACCCTGCGTGTCGGTTACGACCGCCAACGCTATGTCCTCGAAGCGCCGCTCGCGGCCATGGGCGTCTTTCTCCTGGGGGCCGCCCTCACCGTGCTCACCGCCCTGGTCATGGTCGGCCGCTCCAGCCGGCGACTGCGCGGGCTCGCGCAAAAGGCGGCGGAGATCGGCCGCGGACAAGATACGGAGAAGCTGCCGGAAACCGGCGCCCGTGAACTGCGCGAGCTCACCGCCGCCTTCAACCGCATGGCCGGCGAGGTGCGCGCCCTGCTGGAGAACCGCACGGTGCTGCTGTCCGGCATTTCCCACGATCTGCGCACGCCCATCACCCGCCTCAGGCTGGCCCTGTCCCTGCTGGAGAATGGCGATGCCGCGCTGGTGGCGCGCATGGAACGCGATCTCGACGAGATGAACCGCCTGATCACCGACATGCTGGCCTTCGCCCGCGCCCTCAAGGTGGACGACCTGGTCGAGTGCGATCTCAACCAGGTGCTGGACGAACTCGCGCAACAGGCCGCCCGCCTGGGGCCGGTGGCATGGCAACCGGGGCCGCCCTGTCGCGCGCGGGTGGGCGAGGCGGCACTGCGCCGGATACTGGGGAATCTGCTGGACAACGCCCGCCGCCACGGCGGCGAGGCGCCGGTGGAGCTGGAACTGGTCCGCGGCAAGGCGGAAATCCGCATCGCCGTGCTGGACCGCGGGCCGGGTATTGCGGCCGACCAGCGCGAGGCGGTATTCCGCCCCTTCCATCGCCTGGAAACCTCGCGCAGCCGCGAGGAGGGGGGCAGCGGCCTGGGTCTGGCGATCGTGCGGCAACTGGCGGATGCCTATCGCTGGCGGATCGAACTGGATGATCGGGAGGGCGGCGGCCTGGCGGCCACCCTGGTGATTCCCGTGTGATTACTTGATGTGGTACCTGAACAGCATCACTTCCATTTTCAGGAAGGACAGGCTGGTGATGGACAGGCGGCGGGTGTGCGTGCGGATCACCCGCGAGGCCCGGTCGGCGGCGCGCCGGATGCGGATCGTCAGGGTAGGGGTGAGGGTGATCGTCATGCTGTCCTCCGTGGTGTCCGCCATGAGCTTGCAAGCTCCGTGCCGGACCTGCCGTCGGCACGGATCCCCGATTGGACGCGGGTTTC
>JBBIPL010000105.1:0-7242 GCA_037442845.1 Hydrogenophilales bacterium
CTCACGGGAGGACTTTCACCTCCAAGATCGCGCCCATGCTGGGCGCACAACAAAAAAGCCGGGGAAGCCCCGGCTTCTCTGTACTGGAGGTCGGACACACTTACATTTTCCAACTGTAAGCGATACCGATGGAGTCCTGATACATCTTGATCTTCTCCCTACCCCCCATGATGACCCCAGCGCCGGATACGGAATTCTCAAAAGCGTGCATGTAGGCCATGCTCAACTCTCCACCCGAAGCAGTGGTATAGGTGAACCCCAAGGTCAGGTGAGTCTCGACCACACCAGGGGCAAGAAAGTTGAAGGATATGTCGGCGGGTCTGATCGGGTTCTCACCATGGTTGATACCTGCTCTGAGCGTTAGATTCTTGCTGTATTGATATTCCCCACCAAGTTTCCAGACATCAATGTCGCGCCATCCGAAGCCCGGTCCGTTCGCATCTCCCAGAGAAGCGGGGGCAGCAGGTGTTTGTGGATTACTGACAGATTTCACATCTTCGTAATTGATGCGTTGGTAATCCATAGCCACCCTGACTTGGGGCGTGGCCTGGAAGGCCACGCCAAGGCTCCAGTTGGAAGGTATATCGAAATCCCCCCTCTCGGCAAAGAGCTCACTGTACTTATCGAACTTACTCATTCGCATCTTACTGGCATAGGATGCGCCGACGGTCACCTGATCGGAAAGCTTACCCATCCATCCGATCCGAATACCCCAGCCGGTGGAATCGTCATAGCCCTGTTCCGTGAGATTGTCGGTACTACCCGAAGCGGTCCACCCTCTGAATGAATCGATGCCATAAGCTTTGAAGCGTTGATAGCCCAGCAATGGCGAGACGCCAATCGAGTGACTGGGCGTGAACTTGTAAGATAGGGACGGGGCAATAATCAGTTGCATCAGGTCAACGCCCAACTTGCCGGCGCCGCAGAGGCCGTTGAATACCCCAATATCTGGAGGGGTAGGCGTGCCGCTAGCATCGCGGTCGCAAAATCCCGTCACACCGGAGTTGATTGCCCTGCCTGGATACCGTGTGTTCATGCCGCCATTGCCATAGACGGTCACACCTACGGACAAGTCAGGGTTGAGCATTTTGTTGTAACCGAATTCCGGGATGATGAAATAATTTCTATCGCTCTCCTCGGAGAAATCACGTCCCGGATCAAGTCCACCAAAGGCGCCCGCGCTGCCGCTTCGACTAGCACTACGGCGCGGGCTGAACAAATCCGCACCCAGGTCGATTCGATCTCCCACCCAAACCATGCTGGCAGGATTGTTCGCGCCACCAAAGGTGTCAACGTCCATGGCCGTGGAGGCGCCTCCCATGCCTTTGGCTTTCATCCCGTAACCATGGGCAAAATAACCGTTGGTGGCGAAAGCGGGGCCGGCGAAGCCGAGGGCGGCCAGAGCGACGATCAGGGGGGTCCTGCGCATGATGTACTTCTCCTCCAGAGAGCGTTTCATATGAAATTGACCGCAGTGAAAAACGGTCATGCAAGCCGGCTGGCATGCTACGTGGCCGGCATGCCGCGGCGCAAGCGTTTTTTAACGATGCCTATTGCGTCCGGAACCCCTCGGACGACACCAAGCCATTGATTCAAAAAGAAAACCGCCCGAAGGCGGCTTTACTGGTACGGATTGACCAAGGTCAGATGAACAGGCAGATGTCGGTTTCGCCGGCGAACTCGAAGAAGGTGGCGGCGCCGCCGTACTCCACGCCGTCGATGAAATCGCTGTGCTCGAAGCCGAACAGTTCCACCGTCATCTGGCAGGCGATGAACTTGACCTCGGCCTCCTGGCACAGCTCGCGCAACTCCGGGATGGTGGCCACGCCGTTGTTGGCGATGGTCTGCTTCATCAGGGTGGTGGCCAGGGTCTCATAACCGGGCACCAGGGACTGCACCGCGTTGGGAATGTTCCAGTTGATGTCCTTGAACCACTTGGGGCCGAAGGGCATCTTCATGGGCATGCCGGGGTTGCCCAGCGGGCTGACCTTGAGGCAGGAAAGGTCCTTGCGCAACATCTGCAGGCCGTAGAAGGTGAAGAAAATCTGGGTTTCGTAGCCCAAGGCGGCGGCCGTGGATGCCAGGATGAACGGTGGATAAGCCCAGTCCAGGGTGCCCTTGGTCGCGATGATCGCCATTTTCTTTTGATCGTCCATCACACCACCTCTCGCATTTCGTGGATTGACTTGGCGCCGGTCGGCGGGGAATTACTTCTTCTTGATGAAGAAGGTGTACTCGCTGCCCGCTTCGGCGGAGGACAGCAGTTCGTTGCCGGTCTGCTTGGCGAAGGCCGCGAAGTCTTTGACGGAGCCCGGGTCGGTGGCGATGACCTTCAGCACCTGCCCGGAGGTCATCTCATTCAAGGTTTTCTTGGTGCGCAGGATGGGCAGCGGGCAGTTCAGGCCTTTTGCGTCGAGCTCTTTGTCGAAATTCATGATCACTCCTTCAAAAAATTAGCAAGTGCTGAAAAAAGCCGAGGTAATTTACCCGTGTTACCGGGAGATTGCAACGCATGGACTCTTCGCCATCTTGACTCAGGACAAGGCCGCGATGGGCTTGCCGGAACGCGCCCAGGCCATGATCCCGCCGGCCAGGTTGTGCATGTTGTCGAAGCCCTTGGCGGCCATGAAGGCGCAGGCCTGGGCGGAACGGGCGCCCGAGTTGCAGTAGACCACCACGGGCCGATCCTGCGGAATCTCGGTGGCGCGCAAGGGCAGCATGTGCAGGGGAATGTGGATGGCGCCGTCGATGACGCCGCGCGAGACCTCGCCCTCGGTGCGGACGTCGATCAGATGGATCTGCTCTTTGTTGGCATCCAGCGAATCGACATCGAGTTCCTTGATATTGTACATGCCGAACATGCAAACTCCTCGGGATAGATATATTAGGGATGTCTAATGTATAAGGTTTCTTTATGAGAATCAAGATGCGACCCGCCCGGCGGCCGCTTGTCGGCTATGTGCGGCGTTCGGCGGACATGTATAATCCGCGCCCCACAACGCTGCAGTAGCTCAGTCGGTAGAGCAACTGATTCGTAATCAGTAGGTCGGGGGTTCGATTCCTCTCTGCAGCACCACCTCACCCAGCGCATACGCACCCGGACCACGCCGTGACCCCCCCCCTGTTTCAAGCCCTCATCGCCGATGACATGGCGGAGGTGGATCGGGTCATTCGCGCCCGCCTGCATTCCGAGGTCGCCCTGGTGCGCCAGGTGTCCGAATACATCATCCACAGCGGCGGCAAGCGGCTGCGCCCGGCCCTCGTCCTGCTCGCCGCCGGCGCCTTGGACTACCGGGGCGACCATCATCACGAGATGGCGGCGGTGGTGGAATTCATCCACACCGCCACGCTGCTGCACGACGACGTGGTGGACAGTTCGCAACTGCGCCGCGGCCGCGATACCGCCAATGCCCTGTTCGGCAACGCGGCCAGCGTGCTGGTGGGGGATTTCCTCTATTCCCGCGCCTTCCAGATGATGGTGGGCGTGCACAACATGCGCGTCATGGAAGTGCTGTCCGAAGCCACCAACATCATCGCCGAGGGCGAGGTTCTGCAACTCATGAACTGCAACGACCCGGACATCGACGAGGCGGCCTATCTGCGCGTGATCCGCTACAAGACGGCGAAACTGTTCGAGGCCGCCGGCCGCCTGGGCGCCATCGTCCAGCATGCGCCGGCCGAAATCGAGGACGCCTTGGGCAACTATGGCATGCACCTCGGCACCGCCTTTCAGATCGTCGACGACATCCTCGATTACAGCGGCAGTACCGAGACCATCGGCAAGAACGTCGGCGATGACCTGGCGGAAGGCAAGCCCACCCTGCCCCTGCTGTTCGCCATGAAACACGCGCCGGCGGAACAGGCGCGGGTGATCCGCCAGTCCATCCTGCAAGGGGATGCCAGCCACTTCCAGGAAATTCTCGGCATCGTGCACGACAGCGGCGCCCTCGAGCATGCCCGCCGGCAAGCCGAGGCCGAGGCGGCGACGGCGCGCGAGGCTTTAAAGGCCTTGCCGGATAGCCAATACAAAACCGCTTTGTTAGAATTAGCGTCTTTCGCGGTGACCCGCGAGTTCTGATCGCAAGCCGCGATCAGACGCCCAGTCGGGGTGTAGCTTAGCCTGGTAGAGCGCCACGTTCGGGACGTGGAGGCCGGAGGTTCGAATCCTCTCACCCCGACCATCTTCCCTTTATTGCCTGAAGCCTTCCACCTCGATGGCGAGGCGGACCTCGTCGCCGATCAGGTTGGGCGCGCCGAAGTTCATGCCGAAGTCCGTGCGGCGGATGCTGGTGTGCACATCCGCGCCGCACATGGGCCGGCGTGTGAGGAACTGCAGGGTGCAAGCGTAATCGCGGATCTCCAGGGTGACGGGGCGGGTGACGCCGAGCAGGGTCAGTTCGCCGTGCGCGCGCACCGGCTTGCCATCGGCGAATTCGACGTTTTTCGAGGTGAAGAGGATCTCCGGGAAGCGGGCGGTGTTGAAGAACAGGGCGCCCTGCAGTTTCTGGTTGAGGCCGTCGTGCCCCGAGTCCGCGGAGGCGGCATCCACCCGCACCTCGATCAGATTCTGCTGACCGCTCGGGTCGAGCACCGCGCGTCCCTGACTGCGGTTGAACTTGCCGCGCAGGGTGGAAATGCCCTGATGGCGGATCTCGAAGCTGGGGAAGGTATGTTCCGGATCCAGCACGAAGGATTCGACGGACCAGGCCGGCGGGCTGACGAGCAGAAGAAGTGCGGCGAGTGAGCGCATGGGCATCCTTTCATGGCATGAGCAGTAGTTTGAAGCGGCCGTCGATGTCGTTGGCCACCACCGAGGGGTCGGCCCATTCGCCGCCGCCGATGTCGAAGTCGGTGCGCTTGAGTGCGAAGCGACCGCTGGCCAGCCAGCCGCCGGGGCGCTGGGCGGTGAGGACGAGGGGCACGCTCAGCGACCGCGTGCGTCCCTTGACGGTGAGATCGCCGGTCATGACGAAACGGCCGGGGCCGTCGCGGCGGATGTTCTTCGACACGAACACCGCCTTGGGGTGGCGCGCGGCATCGAACCAGGCCGGCCGCCGGGCTTCCGCGTCGCCCTCGTCGGATCCGGTGTCGATGCCGGCTACGTCCACCTCGACGCGGAACATACCCTGCTCGGGTTTGGCCACGTCGAAGTCGGCGGTGACATTGAAGCGCTTGAAGCCCCCCTCCACCGGCACGTTCATCTGCTTGATGACGAAGCGGATCTCGCTGCGCGCGTAATCCACCTTCCAGGCTTGCGCCCAGGCCGGGGTGACGAGACTCGCCAGCAGGACGCACAACAGCCGCTTCATGTTCTTCTCCTCAACCAGGGCAGCATGCGCGCCAGCACGCCATCGCGCCGAAAGTAATGGTGGTACAGGGCGGCGGCCGCATGCAGGACGACCAGGATCACGAGCAGATTGACCGCGCCGCCGTGAAGTTCCTTGAACACCTCGGCCAGCGCCTTGTTTTTTTCTACCAGGTCCGGCAGCGGCAGCACGCCGAACCACACCACCGGGAAGCCCGCCGCCGAGCTGTGCAGCCAGCCGAACAGCGGCGCCAGCAGCATGAGGACGTAGAGGGCGAGGTGCACCCCGCCGGACAGGCTGGCTTCCCAAGGACGCAGCCCCTGGCGGTGGTCGAAGCCGTCGCGCCAGCACAGGATCGCGCGCAGCGGCAGCAGGCACAGCACCAGCATGCCGATCCACTTGTGCCAGGCATAGAGTTTCAGCTTGCTCGGCGACAGCGGCATATCCTGCAGCAGGGCGCCCAGGGTGTAGGCCGCGAGGATCAGCAGCAGGGTCAGCCAGTGCAGACCGATCAGGGTCCAGCCGTAACGTTCGCGCATCGCTTCTCCATGTCTGCGGGGATCACAGCCAGCGGCGCACGCGGGCCTGGTAGGCGCGATAGTCGTCGCCGAATTTCGCCAGCAGATGGGCCTCCTCGTGGGCGATCACGCCATGGCGCATGACCCACCAGACCAGGGGGGCCAGGAGCAGCGCCCAGAGCGTGCCAAGCAGCAGGGTGACGCCCAGGTAGATCAGCCAGTCGCTGACGTAGATGGGATTGCGGGAATACGCGAAGGGGCCGCTGGTGACCAGACTGGAGGCGGCCTTGAAGGGATTGACCGTGGTGCGCCGCCCCCAGATCGCGGCCAGCGCCCAGACGAAACCCAGCAGGCCGAGGCCGATCAGGCTCCAGCCGAGCCCGCGCCCGGCCGCGCCCGCCTCGAATCCCAGCGACCAGCGTCCCTCCAGCCACCAGGCCGCGCCGAGCGCCAGCGCGTAGACCAGGGGCGGCGGCGCCAGGGTGCGCGGCCGCAGGACAGGGTCGGGGGCGCTCATGGCATGCGACTGGCGATGGCGCGCAGGAACTCGTTGCGCCACTGGATATCGTGCTGGAAACAGCCGGAGAAGGACTGCGTCACCACGCGTTCATCACCGCGGCGGTCCTCGCCCAGCAACAGGCACAACTGCTCGGCCTCGATGACGCAGGCGGCGCCGCGCGCCTTGCCATAGGCGACGAGAGCCTCGACGATGTCGCGCGTCATCCATTCCTGATACGTGAAGCGGTGACCGATGGCATCCACCAGCCGGGCGATGCGGCCGAAGCCGTGCAGGCGTCCGCCCGGCACGTAGGCGACGTGGGCGACGCCGCGGAAGGGCACGAGGTGATGCGGACAGACGCCGTGGATGGCGATGCCGCGCACCACCACCATGTCCTCGCGCGGATCGGCGAAGCCCTCGCCCAGGGCCTCGCCAGGATCCATGTCGTAGCCGCCGAGCAGGCGCTTTTCCCAAAGCTCGCGCACCCGCCGCGCGGTCTTGCCGGTATGCGCCGAATCCGGCTCCACCCCGCAGGCGCGCAGGAGATCGGTGACCGCCCGTTCGAAGGCTTCCGCGTCGAAGCGGCCGCTGCGGGGAATGCCCAAGTGGCCGGGCTCGCCGGCGGGATGATCGTGTTCGCAACACTCGTTCATGGCTGTCTTCCAGGCAGGCGGGCCAACAGCCGGCGGCGCCGGCGGCCCGTGAGGAGTGCGTAGGATAACGCGCCTGACCACAGCAGTGCGGCGAGAGGCTGGCGGGCGCGCATGCCGGGTCGGCATGCCGCCAGTATAGGGCCGCTGGCTGCGCGCCGCGGCCGGGCCGGTTCGTGCAGCGCGCGGGCGTCGGCCGGCCGCCGCTTCGGTGCTAGCATGCACGCTTCGTTGCCAGGTTTTCGGGGGAGAACCACATGTCCGCAAGG
>JBBIPL010000106.1:0-7199 GCA_037442845.1 Hydrogenophilales bacterium
AGGGGCAGGGGGTGAGGGAACTCGCATGGCTGGCCGACAACTTACGTGACACGGAACGGCCACCCAGCCATGCGAGTTCGCTACACTGCCGTCAGGTTACCCGCACAAGCCCCATGTTCGACACCCCCCAACCGGCGCGGCCCGGCGCCCTGCACATCGTCGCCACCCCCATCGGCAACCTACGCGACATCAGCCTGCGCGCCTTGGACGTGCTGCGCACCGCCGATCTCATCGCGGCGGAGGACACCCGCGCCAGCCAGACCCTGCTCGCCGCCCACGGCATCCGCGCGCGGCTGTTCGCGCTGCACGAGCACAACGAGGCCGCCGCCGCCACGCGCCTGGTGGAGGCCCTGCGGGCCGGAAAAAGCGTGGCCTACATATCGGATGCCGGCACGCCGGGCATCTCCGATCCCGGCGCCCGCCTGGTCTCCGCCGCGCGCGCGGCGGGCCTGCCGGTAAGCCCCATCCCGGGCGCCAGCGCGGTCACCGCCGCCCTGTCGGTAGCGGGCATGGAAGCTCCCTGGCTGTTCGTCGGTTTCCCGCCGGCCCGATCCGCCGCCCGCCGCCAGGCCCTGCGCGACCTCGCCGCCCTGCCCTGCGCCCTGGTCTTGTACGAGGCGCCGCACCGCGTCGAGGCATGCGTCGGCGACCTGCTCGAAATTCTGGGGGGTGAGCGCGAACTCCTCATCGCGCGCGAGCTCACCAAGCGTTTCGAGCAGATCCACACCTGCCCGCTGGCCGCCGCACCGGCCTGGCTGGCGGCGGACGAACACCACCGGCGCGGTGAATTCGTCCTCGTCGTCTCGCCGCCCGCGCGCGCCGCCGGCGGCGAGGACGACGGCGAGGCGCGGCGAATCCTGCGCATCCTGCTGGAGGAACTGCCGGTGCGGCAGGCCGCTCATCTGGCCGCGCGGCTCTGCGGCGCGCGCAAGAACGCGCTGTACGATCTCGCCCTGTCTATGAAGAAAGAGGAATGAGCATGGACCGCCTGACCCTCACCCGCCCGGACGACTGGCACCTGCACCTGCGCGACGGCGCCATGCTGGCCGCCGTGCTGCCGGACACCGCGCGGCGTTTCGCGCGCGCCATCGTCATGCCCAACCTGAAGCCGCCAGTGCGCAGCGTCGCCGAGGCCGCCGCCTACCGCGACCGCATCCTCGCCGCCCTGCCCGCCGGCATGCGCTTCGAGCCGCTGATGACCCTCTACCTCACCGACAATACCGATCCGGCGGAAATCGCCCGGGCCGTGGCCAGCGGCTTCGTCAAGGCGGTCAAGTACTACCCGGCCGGCGCCACCACCCACTCGGATTCCGGCGTCACCGACATCCATCGCGTGCAGGCCGTGCTGGAAGCCATGCAGGAAGCCGGGCTGCCGCTGCTGCTGCATGGCGAGGTCACCGATCCCGGCGTCGACGTGTTCGATCGCGAAGCGGTGTTCATCGAGCGCATCCTGCTGCCCCTCGTGCAGCGCCTGCCGCGCCTTAAGATCGTGCTGGAACACATCACCACCCGCCACGCCGCGGAGTTCGTGGCCACCGCGCCGGCCAACGTGGCGGCGACCATCACCGCGCATCACCTCCTGTACAACCGCAACGCCATGTTCCAGGGCGGCATGCGCCCGCACTACTACTGCCTGCCCGTGCTCAAGCGCGAGGTCCACCGGCTCGCCCTGCTGGAGGCCGCCACCGGCGGCAACGCCAAGTTCTTCCTCGGCACCGACAGCGCCCCGCACGCCCGGGAGGCGAAGGAATCGGCCTGCGGCTGCGCCGGCATCTACACGGCGCACGCCGCCCTGGAGTTGTACGCGGAAATCTTCGACGGCGCCGGCGCCCTCGACAGGCTGGAAGCCTTCGCCAGCCATTACGGCCCGGATTTCTACGGCCTGCCGCGCAATACGGAACGCGTCACCCTGGTGCGGGAAAACACCCCGGTGGCGGCCGATCATCCCTCCGGCGCGGCGCCGCTGAGGGCCGGGGAGACGCTGGCCTGGCGCCTGCTGTGATCAGCCCACCCGGCAACACAGCATGCCGATGGAGCCGTACTCGATGCGGTCGTTGAACAGGCGGATGGCATCCCCCTCGCGCCACTGCGCGGCGACGTACAACAGCGGCAGGTAGTGTTCGGGCGTCGGCACGGCCAGGCGCGCGTCCTCGTCCGCGATGTCGGCCGCCGCCAGGTCCACCAGCGCGTCGACATCCATGCCCAGCAGGGCCTCGCGCACGCGCGTGTTGAAACGATCCGCCCAGGCGAACGCGCTTTCCGCGCAGGCCAGATCCATGCGCCGCAGGTTGTGCACCACATTGCCGCTGCCCAGCAGCAGTACGCCCTCTTCGCGCAGCGGCGCCAGTCGGCGCGCCAGATCGGCATGCCAGGCGGGCGGTTGGGTGCGGTCCAGACGCAGATGCACCACCGGGATGTCGGCGCCCGGAAAAAGGTGGGCGAGCACCGACCAGGTGCCGTGGTCCAGTCCCCACTCCAGGTCGGAATCGACGGGGAGCGGCGCCAGCAGGGCGGCGACGCGCTCGGCAAGGGCGGGATCGCCGGGCGCCGGATAGCGGAACTCGAAGAGTTCGCGCGGGAATCCCCTGAAATCGTGCAGGGTGGCGGGCTGTTCGCTGGCGGTGACCGCCAGGCCGGGTCCATACCAGTGCGCCGAGATCGCCAGGATCGCCGCGGGTCTCGGCAGTTCGGCCGCGATGTCGCGCCAGGCGCGGCTGTTGACGTTGCGTTCCAGCGTGTTCATCGGCGTGCCATGGCCGACGAACAGGGCGGGCAAGGGCGCGGACATATGCGCTAGGACACCTTCTGCTGGAGTTTTTCCAAAAGATGGCTGACCGCGCGCTCCATCAGCGGCACGTCGTCGATGATGCGCGCCTGGCCCTGGCGGAACTTGGCGGCCAGTCCGGCGCCCTGGATGGACATGGCGCGCTGGCCCAGCCGGTTGGTGAACAGATAGATGCCCTTCAGCGGGCTGACCCAGGCCAGCTTGGCGCGCGCCGTGGAACCGTCGTCCTGGGTGTATTCGATCCAGGTTCCCCGCTTGATCTTCTGCACCTGCAGATCGTGCTCGTCCTGACTGGGCATGTCGCCGCCGCGCGCCAGCCAGCTGACGTCGCCGATGACGATTTCCTCGACCACTGTGCGTTCCTCGGGTTCGGCCGCGATTTCCTGGATCAGATCGGCATCGACTTCCACCACCTCGGTCAGCACCGGGATCTCGGCGAAATCCTCATCGCCCGTCAGCGCCGCAGGCGGCGCCGGCGCCGGAATGGGCGCCGGCTCGGGCGGCAGCGGCGCATCCCCGGCGCCGCGCAGACCCGCGCGCACCGCCATGGCGTGGCATTTCACCAGGCCGGCGAAGAACTGGTCGCGAATCTCCGCCGGCGTGTCGAGGACCTGGAAACCCTCGTCCAGGCGCTTGAGCAGGTCGGGCAGCAAGGCCACCAGGCGCTTGCGGTCGTCCTGCCGGGTCTTCGGCTGCACGCTCCAGATCAAATCGTCCATGCTGCGCAGGGCCTGATTCCACGTTTCCCCGCCTTCCCCGTCGCGCGCGCAGTGGGTGGCCAGCACCTGTTCCCAGTGGCCCAGCAGGAAGGCGCGGATGAACTCCGGCATGGGCTGGTCGAACAGGTGGCTTTCCACCTCGTTGTGGGCGACGATGCGGCCCAGTTCGCCCTGCTCGCGGCGGCGCAGCAGTTGCGCGCTGCGGCTGGCGAGCGCATCGATGCGCTGTTTTTCCTCGGCCAGGAAGCCGAGGAAATCCTCCAGCCCGCTGGCGAATACCTCCATGTCCTCGTCGAACTGGTTGAGGATGCGCTGGACCAGCTCATCGACCTTGCGATACAGCTCGCTTTCGTGGCCCTCGTCCTCGTTCCAGCCCATCGAGGCCTCGGCCAGCGCGTCGAGCAGACGGCGAGCGGGGTGGGTCTTCTGCGAGAAGAAGGCGGGGTCCAGCATGGCCACCTTCAGCACCGGGATCTGCAGGCGACCGATCAGCGCCTTCATGGCATCGGGAATGCGCCGGTCGTCGAGGATGAAGTCGAACACCATGGCGACGATGTCCAGCGTCATCGCATCCATCTGGCCCATGCCGCCCGCCACCGGGCTGTTGCGGATCTCGCGCAGGATATTGACCTGACCGTCGGCGATGCGGGCGCCGTCCAGGCCCGCCGCCGAAAGAGCCTCGGTCTGCCCGCGTTGGAGTTGGGTCAGGCTGGTGATCACCGGCGGCGCCGCGCCTACCGCTTGCGCGGATGCGCCGCCGGCCTGGCCGGTCAGCAAGCCGGCCAAGCCGGGCGCCCCACCGACGCCACCGCCGAAGCCGCCCCCACCGCCAGCGCCAGCCATGCCGCCGAGGGCCATGAACTGACGCAGCAGGTTGAAGATATCCTGGCCACCCTCGACGGTGGCCGTGGCTTCTTCGCCAGAGGGCTTCTCAGCGGAGGTATCCGGACGCGGCGCGGGCGCGGCCTTCCTGACACCGACACGGATGGTGGGCAACACATCGGCATCGATCAGGTAGCGGTTGAGTCCCTGGTACACCTCGCGCACGTGGCGCGAGAGGAAACGGTTGATGGGGGGGACCAGGACGAGTTGCGCCTTGACCGGCAGGTCCTGCGCCTTCAGGGTGTCCATGACTGCGGCGCCGATGGTCTCCGGACCGACGGGATTGACGCCCAGTTGCAATTCGGGATCGTCCAGCAGCACCCCCATGCGCTTGGCCAGGCCGAACAGTTCCTCGCCGCAGTGGTTGTTGAGGGCGTTCTCGATGGTGCTGGCCGCCAGGGATTCCTCCAGGTCGTCCGGCGCCACCAGGCTGAGCTGGGAAGCGTCCAGTTCGTTTTGTCCCGATGATCTGGCGTTGTCGCGCCGGCAGGCGCGCTTGAAGTGCTGGTAGAAGCGGCGGCGGAATTCCGTTTCCACCGCGCCGCGTTGATCCCGCGCGAAATCCGCGGCGGCGCCGTAGACGCGGCGGGAGTCGTACTCCGTCACCCGGTCGGTCAGTTCCAGGAGTTCGCCCGCCGCCCGTTCCAGGGCTTTCGCGAGGGCGCTGGCAAGACCCGCGGCCGCCATCTCGCCGCATTCGTTGAGGATGCGCGCGGCATCCGCGCCAGCTCCGCCCCGGCCATGGCCGAGCGGGTTGAGCGCAACAACGTTGTTCTTGCGAGAGTCTTGCATTGCCCTATCCTCCGGCGGCCGCCCCTGCGTGCTCGGCTCGGCGCGCGCGCCCATCACAACGGATACCCGTGCGAATCACCGCATGCTGAGGATGACGGAATATGCAAGACATGAACAGTGGAAACCGCCGTCGCGCGCGTTTTCACGATCCACCTGGCAATCCCGCTATCCTGGGGTGACCCCTTTAACGTGAAAGTCGCACGGCGACTTCTCGAAGCTCCCCTCTCCCGCAGGCGGGAGAGGGGCTGGGGGTGAGGGAAACGGACATGACTTTCATGCTACGGGGCGTCTTCTCAACGTCATGTCCGTTAGACCGGTGATTTTGCGTCCCCGCCTTTCGACGGGTTTGCCCCAATCAGGTAAAAAACACGTATCCACGTACGCGTTAACGGCAATCCGGCGGCAGACTTTAATCCCGTCCGAAGGGATGGCCCGCATGCAAAAGGCCACCTCGTGGACTGGCCTGAACTCCATGATTATTTGGAGGCGCGTGCCGGAGTCGAACCGACCTAGATGGATTTGCAATCCACTGCATAACCGCTTTGCTAACGCGCCGCGATGAAATCGCCGCCTAGAAACCAAAAGGGGAAAGCGGCTGGGCTTTCCCCAATAAAACTGGAGCGGGAAACGAGGCTCGAACTCGCGACCTCAACCTTGGCAAGGTTGCGCTCTACCAACTGAGCTATTCCCGCGTCGAAGTGAACGCGCATTTTAGCGACGAATCCCCCTCTGTCAACTAGCGGGCGTGTGTTTCAGCGCCTTCCAGGCCATGAACAGGTAGTGGAACATGGACCAGAGCGTGAGGAAGGCCGCCAGGTCGAGCAGCCAGCGTCCCAGCCATTGCGCGTTCAGGCCGGCGAACGGATCGTGGTAGAGCAACAGGGTGATGGCCAGCATCTGCGCCGTGGTCTTCAGCTTGCCGACATGGGACACCGCCACGCTGCGGGATTGGCCTTTCTTGGCCATCCACTCGCGCAGGGCGCTGATGGCGATCTCGCGGCCGATGATGATGAGCGCGGCGGCGATGCCCGCCCGCTGCAGGTCCACCAGCACGATCAGCGCCGCCGCCACCATGAGCTTGTCCGCCACCGGGTCGAGGAAGGCGCCGAAGGCGGAGATCTGGTTGAGGCGCCGCGCCAGCCAGCCATCCAGCCAGTCGGTCACCGAAGCCAGCAGGAAAATGCCCGTGGCGGTGACGTTGATGGCGTGCTTGGGCACCCAGCCGTCGGGCAGATAGAACACCGCCACGAACAGGGGGATGAGCAGGATGCGCAGCCAGGTGAGCGCGTTGGGCAGGTTGAAGGGCACGGAAACGGGAAACGGGGAGGCGCTGGAATTCTAGCGCGTCGGCTCAGTGTAGTTGCCGATAGATCCTTTCCGCCAGTTCCCGGCTGATGCCCTCCACGCGCGCCAGTTCCTCCACGCCCGCGTCGATCACGCCGCGCAGGCCGCCGAAGGCTTGCAGCAGTTTCCGCCGTCTTTTCGCGCCGACGCCGGCGATGTCCTCCAGGCTCGACTGCGTGCGCGCCTTGCCGCGCCGGGCGCGGTGGCCGGTGATGGCGAAGCGGTGCGCCTCGTCGCGCACCTGCTGGATCAGGTGCAGGCCGGGATGGTCCGGCGGCAGGCGCAGGGGCTCCACCTCGCCGGGCAGGAAAAGCTGCTCCTGCCCCGCCTTGCGTTCGACGCCCTTGGCCACCCCCAGCATGGGCAGGTCGCCCAGACCGAGTTCCGTGAGCACTTCCACCGCCACATGCAGCTGACCCTTGCCGCCGTCGATCAGCAGCAGGTCCGGCAGTTTGCCCTCGCCCTGCGCAAGCTTGCCGTAGCGGCGGGACAGCGCCTCGCGCAGCGCGGCGTAATCGTCACCCGGCGTCGGGTTGGCGACGTTGAAGCGGCGGTATTCCGAGTTACGCATCGCACCCTGGTCGAACACCACGCAGGACACCACCGTCGCCTCGCCCAGCGTGTGGCTGACGTCGAAGCACTCGATGCGGGCGATGCCCGCCTCGCCCAGCGCCTCG
>JBBIPL010000107.1:0-7072 GCA_037442845.1 Hydrogenophilales bacterium
CCTTGACCATGCCGATGATGATGTCGTCCGACACCAGACCGCCGGCGTCCATGATCTTCTTGGCGGCGATGCCCAACTCAGTGCCGGCCTTGACGTGGGCGCGCAGCATGTCGCCGGTGGAGATCTGCGGGATGCCGTACTTTTCCTTGATGTAATTGGCCTGGGTACCCTTGCCCGCGCCGGGGCCGCCGAGAAGAATCAGTCGCATGAAAACCTCGCAAAAAACAAGGCCCTGAGCGGGCCGATGGATGAAATATACAGGGGTAAGACCCTGATTTTTTACGGGCTAAAGGGTAGTCAAGGCGACCCTTCGTGGACAGTCAATTTTTTCAATTCGGACATAAGCCGAGGTTATCAGCATCTTTGAAATCATTAATATCCTGGAAGACCTGGCGGTGCCGTAATCACTCGCCGTAACCACCGCGAGTCTGCGCGACTCGCCCGCAGGCCGGACGGGACCCGGCCCGGAGACGCTCAGTGGTGGCCGGCGCGGCCGCCGCCGCGTTCGCCCGCCCGGTTGCGCCGCTCGGCCAGGACTTCCAGCAGGGTCTGCATGACATCCAGGCGTTTTTCCAACTGTCTGACGCGCTCGTGCAACGCCTCGACGTCCACCTCCGCGGCCTGCGCGCGGGCCTCCTCCGCCCCGCCGTGATCGTGACCGCCGTGGTCATGGCCACCACCGCCGCCGGCCGCCTTGCCTGACTTGCCCTGCTTGCATTTCTTGCAGGACTTGCCGCCCGATTTCATGTCCTCCGGCGCTTCGCCGGCGGTCTCCTTGGCGGCGGCGGGAGCGGCCGCCTCGTCCTGGCCATGCTGGTGGCCCTCGTGCTCGGCCCAGGCGGGGGAAGCGGCAAGGCCGGCAAGAGCCAGCGCCGCGATCAGGTTGCGCGCATTCATGTCTGTCTCCTCATCCTCTGGCAAGGAGCGGCGGGCGCTCCTCCGGACGGGCACTATGCGGCGGCAGCGCGGCCGCCGTCAAACTGTTACGCCATGAACAGGGCGCGTACCCTGGCCAGATCTTCCGGGGTGTCGACGCCGGGCGCGCCGGGCTGCACGCTTTCCACCACGACGATGCGATGCCCGTGCCAGAGCGCCCGCAGCTGCTCCAGGGCCTCGAACGCCTCGATGGCCGGCCGTTCCAGGTCGGGGTAGGCCTTGAGAAAGCCGACCCGGTAGGCGTACAGGCCGATGTGGCGGGCGACCGGCAGCCCGTGCAGCAGGGTCTCGCCGGGGCCGGATGCCCAGGCGTCGCGCGCCCAGGGGATGGGCGCGCGGGAAAAATACAGGGCATAGCCCTGCTTGTCCGTCACCACCTTCACCACGTTGGGATTGAACACGTCGGCCGGATCCTGGATGGGGTGGCAGACGGTGGCCATGCTGGCGGCGGGATGATCGAACAGGGCCTGGGCGGTGGCGCGGATCAGGCGAGGATCGACCAGCGGCTCGTCGCCCTGCACGTTCACCACCACCGTGTCGTCGCTCCAGCCCAGGCTTGCGGCCACCTCGGCCAGGCGGTCGGTGCCGGAGGGACAGTCCGGCGAGGTCATGCGCGCGCGGAAGCCATGCGCCTCCACCGCCGCGCGCACCTCGTCATGGTCGGTCGCCGCCCACACCTGCTCCGCGCCGCTGGCCGCGGCCCGCTCCAGCACCCGCACCACCATCGGCTTGCCGGCGATGTCGGCGAGCGGCTTGCCGGGCAGGCGGGTGGAAGCGAAACGGGCGGGAACGACGACCAGGAAGGGGTTCATGGCGGCGAATGGCGGCGAATGGCGGCAACCGGTCTGGGAACGCCCCGCATTGTACGTGGGCGGGACATCCCCCTAAATAAAATCAAGCCATCGCCGATATGGTCCACGCCATGTCCCACACCGCCGAATCGCCGCCGCAACCGTCGCGCCAGCACCTGGCACGCCGGCTCAACCTGCCCTTTGGGCTGGTGGTGGTGGTGTGCCTTGGCCTCATGGTCGCCCTCATCACCCACGCCATCCGGCACATCGGCGACCTGGAAAGCCGCATGCGCGGGATCGTCGAGACCCAGAACCGCAAGATCCAGCTGGCCACCGACCTGCAGGAGGCCACCTACAACCGGCATTCCGCCCTGGTCTACCAGACCCTGGCCCAGGACCCCTTCGAGCGCGACGACAGCTTCCAGCTCTATATCAAGTGGGGCTTTCACGTGGGCAAGGCGCGCAACGAACTGAAGGCCATGCCCCTGGACGAGTTCGAGAAGCGCAACCTGGACCAGCAGGACGCCCTGGTGGCCGAGATCATCGTCCTGCAGGAGGAGATCGCCGACCTGGCCGCCCACGGCAAAATGGCGGCGGCCCACGCGATCATCGCGACCCGGTTGCGGCCCCTCAACCTGCGGTTCACGGAATCGGTGGAAGAGCTGCGCCGCCACGCGCGGGATGGCGTGCAGAACGCCCTGCTTGCCACCCAGGCCGCGTCAAGCCAGGCCATCCGCACCCATCTGGCCCTGGGCGGCATCCTCTTGCTGCTGGCGGGCGCCATCGCCCTGGCCACCCGCCGCCTGCTGACCCGCCACGCGAACATCATCCACCGGCAGATGTCCGACCTGCAGGAGGTCGGCATACGGCTGGAACACGAGGCCAGCCACGACCCCCTCACCGGCCTGGCCAACCGCGCCCTGTTCCAGCACCGCATGCGGGAAGGCCTGGAGCATGCGCAGCAGGAAAACTTCCAGCTCGGCGTCATGTACCTGGACCTGGATGACTTCAAACAGGTCAACGACGTGCACGGCCACCACGTGGGCGATGCCCTGCTCAAGGAGGTGGCGCGGCGCCTGCGCCACGTGGTCAGGGTCTCGGACACCGTGGCGCGCCTGGGCGGCGACGAATTCGCCATCGTCCTCACCGGCCTGGAGGACCCGAGCCAGTGCACCGCACTGCGGCAGAAGGTGGAGGAAGAGATCGAGCGGCCGATGATCCTCGATGGGGTGTCCCTCACCCCCGCCTGCAGCGTGGGGGGCGTGCTCTACCCGCGTGACGGGCAGAGCCTGGAACAGCTGCTCAAGGCGGCGGACCAGCGCATGTACGAGATCAAGCGCGCGCGCAAGGCGGGCCGCGCCTAGGCGGGCAAAGGCGCGAGGAGGGCGCGCAGGTCGTCCTCGCCGAACTTGGCCAGCGCGTCCGCATCCTCGCCCAGCACCCCTGCGGCCAGGGCGGCCTTCTTGTCCTGCAGCGCGATGATGCGCTCCTCGATGCTGCCCGCCACCACCAGCTTGTACACGAACACCTTTTTCACCTGGCCGATGCGGTGGGCCCGGTCGGTGGCCTGGTTCTCCGCCGCGGGGTTCCACCAGGGGTCGTAGTGAATCACGGTGTCGGCGGCGGTGAGGTTGAGCCCCACGCCGCCCGCCTTCAGGCTGATCAGGAACACCGGCACCTCGCCCGCCTGGAATGCCGCCACCGCCTGTTCCCGGTCCACGGTCTGCCCGGTGAGCCGGACATGGGCGATGCCGGCCTTGTCCAGGGCGGCGGCGATGAGTTCCAGCATGGTGGTGAACTGGGAGAACACCAGCACGCGCCGGCCCTCCTCCACCAGCTCCGGCAGCATGTCCATGAGCAGTTCGAGCTTGGCGCTGCCCTTCACCTTTTCCGCCGCCCGCACCGTTTTCAGCAGGCGCGGGTCGCAGCACACCTGCCTGAGCTTCAACAGGGCGTCCAGGATCACGATCTGGCTGCGGTTGAAGCCCTTGCTGGCGATCTCCTCGCGCACCCGGGCGTCCATGGCGGCGCGCACGGTCTCGTACAGGTCGCGCTGGCCGCCCTCCAGTTCCACCGTGCGCACGATGAGGCTCTTTTCCGGCAGTTCCCTGGCCACTTCCTCCTTCCTGCGGCGCAGGATGAAGGGGGCGATGCGGCGCGCCAGCAATTCGCCGCGCAACCTGTCGCCCCGTTTCTCGATGGGCGTGCGCCAGGTCTGGGCGAACTGCTTGCTGTCGCCGAGGAAGCCGGGCAGGAGGAAATCGAACTGGGCCCACAACTCGCCCAGGTGGTTTTCCAGGGGCGTGCCGGTCAGGCACAGGCGGTGCCCGGCCTTGAGCGTGCGCACCACGGCGGCGGCCCGGGCCTTGGCGTTCTTCACCGTCTGCGCCTCGTCCAGGATGAGCAGGGCGTATTCGTGTTTCGCCAGCTCCGCCTCGTCGCGCCACAGCAGGGGGTAGGTGGTGAGGCAGACATCGTGCTCGGGAATGCGCGCGAAGGCCTCGAACCTCTCCTTGCCGTGCAGGGACAGCACGCGCAGGTCCGGCGCGCAGCGCGCCGCCTCGCGCTTCCAGTTGAACACCAGGGAGGTGGGCAGCACCACCAGGGCGGGCCTGGCCAGCCGTCCCGCCTGTTTTTCCGTGAGCAGGTGGGCCAGGGTCTGGGCGGTCTTGCCCAGGCCCATGTCGTCGGCCAGGATGCCGCCCAATTCGTGCCCGCGCAGGTATTGCAGCCAGGCCAGGCCCTCCTGCTGGTAGGGGCGCAGATCCAGGGCGAAGCCCGGCGGCGCGGGCACCGGCTGCACGCCCTGGCTCTGCCTGAGGCGTTGCGCCAGGCGGATGACCGCGTCCGCGCCCTTGAACTGCCAGCGCGAGGGATCGGTGAGCTGCTCCAGGCGCGGCGCGTCCAGGGCCGAAAGCCGCATCTCGCCGCTGGCCGGCACGTTGTCGAAGAGGTCGATGAGGGTCGTGGCGAGGGGCTTGACGCGCTCCGCCGGCACGGCCAGGCGTGCCCCATCCGGGGACTGCAGGATCACCTTCTCGTCGTCCCCGATCCGCTTCAGCTTGCCCGCATCCAGCCAGCGCGGCTCGCGCCTGAACAGGTCGACGAGCAGGGGCGCCAGGGGCAGGCGCCTGCCCTCCACCACCACCCCCATGTCCAGGCTGAACCAGCCGCCCTCCTCCTGTTCCAGTTCCGCCTCCCACGCCTCCACCGCGAGGATGTGGTGGCGGTAGTCGCGCGGGAATTCCACTTCCCAGCCCAGGGCGCGCAGGCGCGGCGCGGTTTCGGCGAGAAAGCGGGCCCATGCCGCCTCACTCTCCAGGCCCAGCCTGCCGGCGAACGGTTCGTTGTAGAAGGCGCGCTTGGGCAGCGGCTCGAAACCGACGCCCAGCAGGTCCTTCAGGCGGGCGGCCTCGGCGCTCGCATCGCGCGCCACCCGGGCGGGGCGGCCGTCCGCCAGGGCGATGTAGCTCATGCCGTCGCCCGGCTGGACCTCGGCTCGCGCGTCGCCCTCGCCGTAGCGGAAGACGTAGGTGGCGTAGTCGTAGGGCTGATGCTCGTAGCCGTGACGGGCCGGGTAGGCGCGGTGCTGTCCCCAGCCGTAGAGGTACATGGTGGCCAGGCGCAACACCGGGCGGGGGGGGCCGGGAATCACGACCATGCCGTCCTCGGCTGCGGCGAGGGGCGAAGGCAGTTCCGGCGCGATATCGGCCATCAGTTCCGCCACCACCGGCAGGTCGACCCGGGCAAGCGGCGGCAGGGCGAGCAGGTGATGCAGCAAAGGCGCCTGCTCGCCGCATTCCAGGGGGCCGGCCTCAGCCGCGGCGGCATCCACGTACCAGGGCGGCTCGGTACCCAGGACCTTGCCGGCGGTGGGCTCGCAATCCAGCACGGCGCGCAGGGCGCCCTCTCCCTGGGGGCGCCAGCTCAGGCGCGCCGCTCGCGGCTTGCCCCGGCCCAGCGGCGTGCAGCGCCACACGCTGGACGTGTATTCGCGCCCCTGGGTGTCCGCCAGCCACACCCGCCCGGTGGGCAGCATGGCGTCCAGGGCCAGTGCCCCGGCCTCGCCCGTCAGGGGCAGGTCGTTCCAGTAGCCACGGCTGGGCGCGAGGCGATGCAGGAGGCGAAAGACATCCAGGTCGGCCTCGACCACGAACCGGGGCGGCTGCACCAGGGCGCGGTCGATGTTGTTCCAGTGCTGGGCCGACGGCGTGCCGTGGGTGATGCGCCCCTTGAGCAGCGCCAGCCGCCAGGGGCGTCCCGGCGGAGGGGACAGCAGCACGTACTGGATCTGGCTCTGGCCGGGGGCGGCCTTTTTCGCCGCCTTGCGCGCGGGTTTCAGCGCCCTGCGCGCCCGTTCCGCCCACTCCAATACCGCCGGGTTCGGCCGCAGGGACCTGTCGCGCTCCACCAGGGCCGCCACCAGCACGGCGACGCAGTGCTTGCAATTCCTCCCCACCGGGCAGGTGCACAGGGCCTCGATTTCCGGCTTGCCCTCCGCCTCAAAGAACTCGATATGGACCCGGTACGGCGTCCGGGCCGTGCCTTTCACCCGCGCCTCGATATGGTCGAGGCCCAGCGTCAGGGCCGAGACCGCGTGTCCGTAGGACTGCGCCTTGCGGATATCGTGGGGGCTGAACCAGCGTGAGATATCGGCGGGCGTATAGGCCAGGTTCGGCGCCGTCATGCGATCAGGGGGGACATGCCCCCGCGTCGGCGACTCAGTCATGGACGCGGGCCGCGGGCCATGGGCGGACCATGGCATGCAGGAGCGCGGCCACGGCCAGGTAGGTCAGCGTGCTGGCGAAGAAGCCCGGCGCGTAGTCGACGAAGGTCTGCCCGAACTGCGCCCAGCCAGGTTCCGTCACGCGGCCGCCGAACCAGTAGAACGCGCCGTTGGAAATCACCAAGGCCAGCGCCGTCGCGGCCACGGCGGAGGCCGCCAGGCGGCCCAGCCCCGCCAGGTCTTCGCTCGCGTGACGCGACAGCCAGCGGCCGCCGCCCCACAGGGCCAGATGGGCGAGTTGCAGGCCGGCGTAGGCCGGCGTCAGGCAGTAGTCCGACACCCCCAGCCAGCCGATGGCCGCCGCGTCGATGGCCACGGCCTGGAGCAGCAGGGCGGCCAGCCACCCCGGCGAGAGGTAGAAGCCAGCCAGGAAGAAGAGGGCCCAGGACGCGTCCGGCAGATGCAGGGCATCGCCGAAGTGGTGGAAGCGGGTGGCCAGCATGAGGGCCATGAGCCCCAGGCCGATGAAGGTCTGGACGCGGGGGGAGCAGGTAGGACAGGTGTGCATGGCGTATCTCCTGGGAGAGGCCCCATGCTGTCGGGGCATGGGGCGAGTTTA
>JBBIPL010000108.1:0-7032 GCA_037442845.1 Hydrogenophilales bacterium
CCCTCACCCCTGTCCCCTCTCCCGGAGGGAGAGGGGTAATTAACGTGAAATAACTCTCGAAAAATGGCACATTACGCTTATAGATCAATTGGTTACATTGTGGATAACCGTGAAACTAAGGCGTGGAACATTTCATCATCAGGGGTGGCGCACAGTGCCATGAAAGTTAGCCTCAAGGCCGGCCAGTTGTCGGAATGCCCGCCGTCGTCGCCGACCCGGACATGATCGAACGGGTGCTCACCAACCTGCTCGACAACGCCCTGCGGCACACCCCGGCCGGCGGCTGGATGGCCGTCGAACTGACGCAGGAGGACGGCCGCTTCGGCGTGCGCGTCAGCGACAACGGCGGCGGCATCCACGCCGAGATCCGCGCCGACCTGTTCGAGCGGCCCTCGCCCCTGCGCGGCGGCGACGGCCGCCTGGAAGAGGAAGCCGAGACCGGCGCGGCGTTCAGCTTCGCCTTGCCGGTGGGGTAGGGCGCAGACGCCGGAAGCATCCCGTGCAGGGGGCGTCAAGTCTTGCGGCTGGCGCGTTTTTTCCCCATCCTGCGCGGCCTTCACCACCCGGTTTACTCCATGCTTCCCCCCATCCCAGCCCGCATCGCCCAGGAACTCCAGGTCCATCCCAACCAGGTGCTCGCCGCCGTCGCCCTGCTCGACGACGGCGCCAGCGTGCCCTTCGTCGCCCGCTACCGCAAGGAGGCCACCGGCGGCCTGGACGACACCCAGTTGCGCCATCTGGAGGAGCGCCTGGGCTACCTGCGGGAACTGGAAGAGCGGCGCGAGGCGGTGCTGGCCAGCATCCGCGAACAGGACAAGCTGACGCCGGAACTGGAGGCCGACCTGCGTTCGGCGCAGACCAAGCAGCGTCTGGAAGACCTCTATCTGCCCTACAAGCCGAAGCGTCGCAGCAAGGCCCAGATCGCCCGCGAGGCGGGCTTGCAGCCCCTGGCCGAGCTGCTGCGGACCGACCCCGGCCGCAGCCCGGAAGCCGCGGCCGCGGCCTTCGTCGATGCCGACCAGGGTGTGGCGGACGTGAAGGCGGCGCTGGATGGGGCGCGCCAGATCCTCATGGAACAGTTCGCCGAGGATGCGGCCCTGCTGGAAAAGCTGCGCGCCTATCTGCAGGACCGGGGCCGGGTGGTCTCCCGCCTCGTCGAAGGCAAGGAGAACGAGGGCCAGAAGTTCCGCGACTGGTTCGAGTTCGACGAGGCCTGGAAGGACATGCCCTCCCACCGCGCGCTGGCCCTGTTCCGGGGTCGCAACGAGGGGGTGCTGGGGCTGGCCATCAAGCTGCCTGAAGAGCTTGCCGCCGAAGCGGCGATGCGGGGCAACAGTCCCTGCGAGGGCATGATCGCCGCCCACTTCGGCCTTTCCGACCAGGGCCGTCCCGGCGACAAGTGGATGATGGAGACGGTGCGCTGGACCTGGAAGGTGAAGCTTTCCCTGCACCTGGAACTGGACCTGATGAACACGCTGTTCGAGCGGGCCGAAACCGAGGCCATCCGGGTCTTCGCCAGCAATCTGAAAGACCTGCTGCTGGCCGCGCCGGCCGGTCCCAAGGCCGTGATCGGCCTGGACCCGGGCATCCGCACCGGCGTCAAGGTGGCGGTGGTGGACCGCACCGGCAAGCTGCTGGAAACCGCCACCCTCTTCCCGCACGAGCCGCGCAACGACTGGGAGGGAGCGCTGCACGGCCTGGGCCGTCTGGCGGCGACGCACGATGCCCGGTTGATCAGCATCGGCAACGGCACCGCCAGCCGGGAGACGGACAAGCTGGTGGGCGACCTCATGCGCCGTTATCCGCAACTTGGCCTGACCAAGGTGACGGTGAGCGAGGCGGGCGCCTCGGTGTATTCCGCCTCGGCCCTGGCGGCGAAGGAATTCCCCGACCTGGACGTGTCCCTGCGCGGCGCCGTGTCCATCGCCCGCCGCCTGCAGGACCCGCTGGCGGAATTGGTGAAGATCGAGCCCAAGGCCATCGGCGTCGGTCAGTACCAGCACGACCTCGACCAGGCCAAGCTGGGCCAGGCCCTGGAAGCGGTGGTGGAGGATTGCGTCAACGCGGTGGGGGTGGACGTGAACACCGCCTCCGCGGCGCTGCTGACGCGGGTGTCCGGCCTCAATACCACCCTGGCCAAGCAGATCGTCGCCCACCGTGACGCGCACGGCCCCTTCCCCAACCGCGAGGCCCTGAAGCAGGTGGCGCGCCTGGGGGCGAAGACCTTCGAGCAGGCCGCCGGCTTCCTGCGCGTGCCCGGCGGCGACAACCCCCTGGACATGTCCGCCGTGCACCCGGAGTCCTACCCGCTGGTGCGTCGCATCCTGGCCGACCTGAAGCTGGACATGCAGGACGTCATCGGCAACACCGACGTATTGAAGCGAGTGGACCCCAACAAGTACGTGGACGCGCGCTTCGGCCTGCCCACGGTGCGCGACATCGTCAGGGAACTCGAGAAGCCCGGCCGCGACCCGCGGCCCGCCTTCAAGACCGCCGCTTTCCAGGACGGCATCGACGATCTCAAGGATCTCAAGCCGGGCATGACCCTGGAAGGCGTGGTCACCAACGTCACCAACTTCGGCGCCTTCGTCGACATCGGCGTGCACCAGGACGGCCTGGTGCACATCTCCGCCCTGTCCGAGAAGTACGTCAAGGATCCCCGCGAGGTGGTCAAGGCGGGGGACATCGTCAAGGTGAAGGTGATGGAGGTGGATATTCCGCGTAAGCGCATCGGCCTGAGCATGCGGCTCAAGGACGCGCCAGCCGCGCCGGGCGCGCCGGCCGGCGCCGGCCCCCGCGAGCGCGCGGCCATGAAAAAGCCGCCGGAAGCGGCGGCGGGCGCCTTGGCGGCTGCGCTGAAAAGGGCGATATCCCGGGTCTGAGATGCTTCCCCGGCCCCGCTCCTCGAGTCGTGGGAGCGGGGAGGGAAGGGTACCGCGGCGCCGACCGGGCGGTTTCTCGCGCGAGAGGCCGCGTCCGCGCCGATTTAGCCCGCGCGCCGGTGCGCGCGCAGGTGGAAGCGGCCGGGATCGACGGCGTCGAGCAACTCGCCTTCCAGCGGCATGGGGTCGCCGTTGAGCTCGCTGGCCAGGGCTTCGGCGGCCAGCGCCGCCCACACCAGACCGCGCGAACCCAGGCCCAGCAGGCCGTAGAGCCCGGGCAGGCGCGGCAGCTCGCGCGGGCGCGCGTCACGGGGGGGCGCCACGGACAGGTCGGGCAGCGCGCCGACCAGGGGCAGGCGGTCCGGCGTGGCGGCGCGGAAGCCGACCCGGCCGCCCAGTGCATCGATCGAGAGGCCCGCCTCGGCGCCCGGCAGGATGCGCGCCAGGCGCGCCAGGTTGTCGGCGTGCTCCTCGCGGCGCGGGCCGCTCTCCAGATCGTAGGCATAGGAGGCGCCCAGACAGTGCACGCCGGTCAGCGCCGGGGTGAGATAGCCCTCGCGGCAAACGGCGTGGCGCGGCGCCGGCAGGCGGCCGGCGGGGATGTGGCTGACCTGGCCGCGCACCGCCTGGATGGGCAGGCCGGCGGCCGCGTCGAGGGCGGTGGCGCGGGCGCCGGTGGCGAGGATGAGGGTGGGGGTTTCAGCGAGGACCCCGCCGTCTGCGTCGAGCAGGCGCCATAGTCCGTCGCCTCGCGCCAGGCGGGCGACCGCGCTGCGGCCATGCCAGCTCGCCAGCGGACGGCAGGCCTGTAACTGGACGCGGCAGAGATCGGCCGGACTGGCCCAGCCGCCGCCGGCAAACCACCAGCCGCCGAAGGCGGTGGCGTGGCCGATGCGCGCCGCGGCTTCCGCGCGATCCAGGAAGCGGACGTAGTCGGCCGGATAGGCGGCCGCCAGTTCGGCCTGCAGGGCTTCCTGCGCCGCGTCGCGGGCGACCTGCAGAACTCCGTCCAGGCGCCGGCGCGGCGCCAGACCGACCTCGTCGAGGCGCGTCCAGGCGCGCGTGCCGTAGAGGAAGCAGGCGCGGCTGAGGCGCGAGGCGAGGCTGTCATCGCGCGACAGCAGCGGACGCACGATACCCGCCAGATTGCCGGAGGCTTCAGCGGCCGGCTGCGCGTGCGTGTCGAGTACCCGCACCCGCCAATCCCTGGCCGCCAGGCGCTGGGCGATGGCGCAACCGGCCAGGCCGCCGCCGAGCACCACCGCATGCCGCTCCGGCGGCGGCGACGCGGACGGCGCGGCGTCGGCTTGGGCGGCATTGCGCACGGCGGCGAGCCGGCCCGCCAGCATCTCCCGCTTGCGCGCGAAGCCAGGCCGTTTTTCCGTGGCGAAGCCGGCTTCGGCCAGGGCCGCGCGCACGCCGCCGGCGACGCACCAGGTGGCCAGGCTGGCGTCGGGCGCGGCAAGTTGGGCGCAACGGCGGAACAGGGCGGCGGACCACATCTGCGGATTCTTCGCGGGATCGAAGCCGTCCAGGTAGAAGGCGTCGACGCGGGCGCGCAGGCGCGCGAGGCTGTCGCCGGCATCGCCGAACATGAGGCTGAGCACCACGCGACCAGAGGCGAATTCCAGCCGATGGAAGCCCGGTGTGAGCGCCGGCCAGGAGCGCCGCAGGGCATCGGCGAGGAAGCTGAAATCGGGCCAGAGCCGGTGCAGGCGATGCAGGTCGTCGATGCCGAGGGGGTGACGTTCCGTGGCCAGATAGTGCAGGTGGCGGCAGCGCCCGGGATGCGCGCGCCAGGCCGCCCAGGTGGCGAGGAAGTTGAGGCCGGCGCCGAAGCCGTTCTCCAGGATGACGAAGCGTTGCCGCCGCTGCCAGCGCGCCGGCAGATCGTTGCCGCCAAGGAAGACGTGCAGCGCCTGGCCGGGGCCGCCGTCGCTGGCATGGTAGACGTCGCCGTGCGTCTCCGAGCGCGGCGTGCCATCCGGCGCGAAGCCCAGGCGGGCGGGTTGCAGGGGGACGAAGGCCATCGCCGGGCTAACTTAACGTGAAAAGTCGCGTTGCGACTTCTCGACGCTCCCCTCGCCCGCGGGCGGGAGAGCCGCCTCGGCTGAAGCAAAGTTTGAAACAATTCCCCTAAAACCAACATACAAGGGGCTGGGGGTGAGGGAAACGGGCATGACTTTTATGCCCTTCAGGGTATTCATGCTTCGGGGCGTCTTCTCAAAGTCATGTCCGTTAGTGCATGCGCTGGGCGGGGGCCGCGAAAAGCGCTTCCACGGCGGCCGCGTCGAAAAGGTATTCGTGGTTGCAGAGGTCGTCGCGCACGCGCACCTCACCCTTCTCCGCCAGGATGGCGTCGCATTCCGCGCGCCCCAGGCTACGCAGCATGGCGTGGATTTTCTCGGCGTCCCTGGGGCAGTGGTGGCTGACGGGGCGCGCCGCGAACACGCGCACCTCCTCCTCGGCGAACAGCCGGCGCAGCAGATCCAGCGGCGCATGGCCGAGCAGCTCGCCCGGCGTCAGCGTGGCGAGCAGGTGCAGCACGCGGTTCCAGCCATCCGCGTCGCGGCGGTCGGCCTCGGGCAGCTTCTGCAGCAGCAGCCCGGCGGCGCGGCGGTCGTCGGCGGCGAGCAACACTCGGGTGGGCTGTTGCTCGGATTGGTTGAGGTAGTGCTCGAAAATCGCGGCGATGCTTTCCCCCTCGAGGGGGACCAGGCTCTGGTAGGGGGTGCGCATGCCGGCGGCGTCCAGGCTCAGCAGCAGCTGGCCGTCGCCCAGCAGGGCGCGGGCCGGGATGCCGTCCGGTACCGCTTCGGTACCGGTGCGGGCCATACCACGCAGGCGCAGGCGTTCGTCGCAGTCCAGCACCAGCAGGTTGACCCCGCCGTCGCCGCGCAACTGGAAGGTCATGCGCCCGGGCTGCTTCAGGTTGGCGCTGATCAGGCTGGTGACGGCGCTCATTTCCCCCAGCAGCGCGCGCACGCCGGGCGGATAGTCGCGGCCGGCGAGCAGCGCCCGCCAGGCGCGGTCCAGCGACACCACGGCGCCGCGGATATCCAGGCGCTCGAACATGAAGGGCTGCACGCAATCGCCGCGCGGGTCTGGCGCGGGGCGGGCGGCGGGCTTGCTCCGGCCGGTCATGCCGTCACCCCGCGCATGCGCCGGGTTTCAGCCGGGCGGCATGCCGCTGCATGAATTTGGCGAGCTTCGGCGCGACCACGTACACGCAATAAGGCTGCCGCGGGTTGTGCTCGAAATAGCGCTGGTGGTAGTCCTCCGCCGGCCAGAACCTTGCGGCGGCGGCGACTTCGGTGACGATGGGGCGGTCGAACACCCGGCTGGCGGTGAGTTCGGCGATGACCTCGAGCGCCGTCGCCTTCTGCGCCTCGTCGTGCCAGAAGATGGCGGAGCGGTACTGGCTGCCGACGTCGTTGCCCTGGCGGTCGAGGGTGGTGGGGTCGTGCAGTTCGAAGAAGATGTCGAGCAGATCCCGGAAGGCGATGCGGTCGGCGTCGAAACGGATCTGCACGACCTCGGCGTGGCCGCTGTCGCCGGCACACACCTCCTGATAGGTGGGATGCTCGGCGGCGCCGCCCATGTAGCCGGAGACGGCCTCTTCCACCCCATGCAGGCGGTTGAAGGCGCTTTCCAGGCACCAGAAGCAGCCGCCGGCCAGGGTGGCGGTTTGCGGATTCACTTGGTATCCCCCATGCGTTGACGAATATGAGCGGGACCTGATATTCAGGTTCCCCGGCGGGTTGCCGATAAACACGCACATTTTCGCATTCTTCGCCATGAACGCTCAGGAACAGCGCATCGCCATCAACCGTGTCCGCGTCGGCATGTACGTGCAACTCGACGACTGGATGGGGCATCCCTTCCTGTTCAGCAGCTTCAAGATCCGCAACGAGAAACAACTGCAGGTCCTGCGTTCTCTTGGCCTGCAGGAAATCCTTTACCTGCCGGGGAAAAGCGACGTCGCGCCGCTGCCGCCGGCGGCGCCGAAGACGGACGAGCCCGAAGCCCCCGCGCCGGATCCGGAAGTGCTGGCCATGCGGCAGGAAAAACGCCGGCGCCGCGAGCTGCTGGCCAAGCAGCGCGAAGCCTATGGGCGCTGCGAGAAGAAGTTCAACTCGGGCATGTCCAC
>JBBIPL010000109.1:0-7029 GCA_037442845.1 Hydrogenophilales bacterium
CGGCATGGGCGGCATGTCCGGCATGGGCGGCATGTCCGGCATGTCTGGCATGTCCGGTGACAAGGACAAGTCCTGGACGCCTCCGGCCAAGTAAGTCGCCGTGCGCACCGCTTTCGCGGTGCGCCGACACTTCGGGGTGACGGGCGCGTCCCGTCACCCCCCTCCCAAGTCTTGCGGGCGCATGCGTGCCAAGGAGAGGCAGATGACGCACTTTTTCGAGACCGATGATGACAAGCACGAGTTCGCCGGCAGGCTGATCGTTGCGCTGGGCCTGGGTCTGGCGCTGATGCTCCTGGCCGTGCTGGTTTTCGCCGCGGACACATCCACCGGATATGAAGCCGCGCGCTGGCATCCGCTGCACTTCAAGCCGGCCATCGAGCGGGCGGATGACAAGGAATGCCTGGTCTGCCATGCCGAGGTGCTGAAACCCAGCGTGCGCGCCCGGTCGCCGGCCGGAGTTCGCGCCGACCAGAGCCTGGCCTGGTACCAGACCCTGGAAATCTACAGCGGCGCGCAGGACACCTTCCACCGCCGCCATCTGCTTGGCGAGATGGCCAAGCGCTACATGAATCTGCGCTGCAATACCTGCCATCAGGGCCACGACCCGCGCGACGAGGCGCCGGGCACTTCGGCCACCGCCCAGGCGACCGGCTACACCCTGCGCAAACAGGTCGATCCGCAAACCTGCCTGATGTGCCATGGCCAGTTCAATGCCGAGGTCATGGGCCTGCCCGGCCCCTGGGCGGAGCACGGCGAAAGCTTCGGCAACAACTGCCTGACCTGCCACGAGGGCATCCGCACCACCCGCCACAACGTCAATTTCCTGAAACCCCGCGCCATCGAGGCGGCGGGGCGCGAATCCTCCGAACACTGTTATGGCTGTCACGGCGGGCGCGCCTGGTATCGCATCCCCTTCCCCTATCCGCGCCATGCCTGGGAGGGAATGGACAAGGATGTGCCCGACTGGGCGCGGCATCGCCCGACGCGGTCGGAGCCGCGTTTCCGCCTGGACGAGTGGATCTCCGCGCCCGCCGCGCCGGCGACCGCGGACCCGGCGCCGGCGATGAAAACCAGCGCCGCGACCCTATCGAAGAAGCCGCGCGCGAAGACCGCCCGCAAGGCGACCGCAAGCCCGTACCTGCGCATGAACGTGAAGGGGAAACAGCATGTCCGCCCGTTTTGAATTCGACCTGAACCGCCTTGCCGAGCGCCTGAATCCGGGCCGGCGCGATTTCCTGAAAACCACGGCCGCGGGGGCCGGCGCGCTCGCCGCCGGCGGCCTGGTGAATCTGGGCGCGGTGAAGGAGGCCCGCGCCTTCGCCTACGAGCCCTATCCGAGGGACGACGAACTCAGCACCGTGGTCACCTCCTGCGCCCACAACTGCGGTTCGCGCCACGTCCTGGTGGCGCACAAGAAGGGCGACGTGATCGTCCGCCTGTCCTCCGACGATGGCCGCTATCAGGCCGACGGCGCCTTCGGCAAGGACACTTACGAGGAACCGCAGTTGCGCGCCTGCCTGCGCGGCCGCTCCTACCGCCAGCGCCTGTATTCGGCGGAGCGTCTGCTGTATCCGATGCTGCGCGTGGGCGAGCGCGGCGAGGGCAGGTTCAAGCGGGTGTCGTGGGACGAGGCGCTGGATTACGTGGCGAAGAAGATGATCGAAATCAAGGACAAGTACGGCTCCACCGCGCTGCTCGACCAGTCCTATGCCGGCGCCTCCTACGGCGTGCTGCACAAGTCGGACCAGATCGAGGGCCTGCTGGGCCGCTTCCTGGGCATGTTCGCCTGCCGCACCAGTTCCTGGTCGGTGCCGTCCTACCAGGGCACCACCACCAGTTCGCTCTGGACTTTCGGCACCATCAAGGACGGCAACGAGGACGACGCCTACGCGCATACCCAGCTGATGATCATGTGGGGCTGGAACCCGGCCTACACCTTCCACGGCGGCAACACCTTCTATTACATGCGCATGGCCAAGCAGAAGGGCTGCAAGTTCGTGCTGGTCGATCCGCAGTACACCGATTCGGCGGCGGCCTACGACGCCTGGTGGATCCCCATCAAGCCCAACACCGACGCCGCCATGATGGCCGGCATGGCGCATCACATCTTCGTCAACCAGCTGCAGGACCAGGCCTTCATCGACAAGTTCTGTTCCGGCATGGATGCCGGCACCATGCCGGACTGGGCGAAGAACACGCCGAACGGCCGGGAGAACTTCAAGGATTACATCCTTGGCGCCTATGACGGCGTGCCGAAGACCCCCGAGTGGGCGGAAGCCATCTGCGGCGTCAAGGCCGCGGACATCCGCAAGCTGGCGCAGATGTACGCCACCACCAAGCCGGCGGCGCTGAAGGCCTCCTGGGCGCCGGGCCGGGTCGAGTACGGCGAGCAGTACAACCGCATGGCCGCCGCCCTGCAGGCCATGACCGGCAACATCGGCGTGTTGGGCGGCTGCGCCGAAGGCGTCGGCAAGGGCTGGGACGCCAAGGCCGTGGCCTACCCCTACGACGAGTTCGCCAACATCTGGTTCGCCTCGATCAAGAGCGACCGCTGGGCGCATTGCGTGCTCAACTACCCCAACGTCAAGCGCGAGGAAATCGGCCTGTGGCCGCGTCAGGACAATCTCGACGGCGTCATCCCCAACATCAAGGGCATCTTCTGGCAGGGCTCCGACTGGTTCAACCAGCTCACCAACATCAACAAGGAAATCCAGGCCATCAAGAAGCTGGAACTGGTGGTGTGCATGGATTCCACCATCACCCCCTCGGCCCTCTACGCCGACGTGCTGTTCCCCATCGCCACCCACTTCGAGCGGCATGACGTGGCGCTGCCCTGGTACAAGGGTCACTACTACATCCACCGGCCCAAGGTCATCCAGCCCCTGGGCGAATCGAAGACCGACTTCCAGGTGTTCACCGAGCTGGCCTACCGCATCGGCCATCTGACCGGCATCGGCGACGCCTTCGCCAAGGCTTACAACCCGAAGGCCGGGCGCGACTACTTCCATCGCAACGACGAGGTGGATGAGGCTTACCTGCGCGACTGGTGGGAGAACCAGGTGATGGCCGGGCAGGGCGTGACCATGCCGTGGGAGACGTTCAAGCAACACGGCATCTACAAGTTCGTGTTCAAGGAACCGCTGGTGGCCTTCCGGAAGCAGATCGAACAGGGCCTTCCGTTCGAGACCCCGACCGGCAAGATCGAGATCCTGTGCAGTGAACTGGCCTGGGTCGCCGACTGGAAGAAAACCCGCTATGGCAGGCACATCCCGTCGATACCGAAATGGATCGAGCCGACCGAATACCTGGGCGGCAAGATCGCCGAGAAATACCCCTTCCACCTGATCTCGCCGCATCCGCGCCACCGCACGCATTCCATTTTCCACAACTGTTCCTGGCTGCAGGAAGCCTTCCAGCAGGAAGTGACCATCAATGCCGCGGACGCGAAAAAGCTGGGCATCCAGACCGGCGATACGGTGGAAATCTGGAACGACCGCGGCGGCGTGGTGGTGCCGGCCTACGTCACCGAGCGGGTGCTGCCCGGCGTGCTGGTACTGCACGAGGGCGCCTGGCTGGATTTGGACGCGGAGGGTTGGGACCGCGGCGGCAACCCGGACTTCCTCACCGACGACAACCCCAGCCCGGCCGGCGCCTTCACCTACAACAACGCCCAGGTGCGCATGCGCAAGACCGACAAGGCGCACCGGCCCGGCTGGGACCAGCTGGCGACCGCGCGTTCCCACGTGTTCCGCAGGGATTACTGAGCATGGGGCCGGCGCCTACCCATTCCGTCATTCCCGCGCAGGCGGGAATCCAGGTGGTTCCATGAACCGCGATAGCGCCACACACGTCCGGAAACTGGATTCCCGCCTGCGCGGGAATGACGGTTCCAAGGCGGAGCGGCGAGACATCCCCATTCGGAGAGGAGAGCCAAGCCATGGCTGAAGAAAAAGACCGCGAACTCATCAAGCAAGCCGTCAAGCGCCGCAAGAAGGAGGTCTACACCCCCGTCGTGCCGGAGATGCAACTGGGCTTCGTGCACAACAACGTCGATTGCATCGGCTGCCGCGCCTGCGAGATCGCCTGCAAGGACAAGAACGGCCTGGAAGCCGGGCCGCGCTTCCGGCGCGTGATGTACGTCGAAGGCGGCGCCTTCCCGGAAGTGTTCGCCTACAAGCTGAACATGTCCTGCAACCACTGCGCGGAGCCGGCCTGCCTGCCCACCTGTCCGACCGGCGCCATCTTCAAGCGCAAGCAGGACGGCATCGTCGACATCGATTCCAGCCTGTGCATCGGCTGCCGGCGCTGTGAGGCCGCCTGTCCCTACGGCGCGCCCCAGTTCATGCCGGAACGGAACATCGTCTCCAAGTGCAACCTCTGCGTCGACGAGATCGACGCCGGGCGCAAGCCCTACTGCGTCATGGCCTGCATGATGCGGGTGCTGGACATCGGTCCGATCGACAAGATCCTCGCCAAGGAGTGGGACACCAAGGCCATGGCCGCCTTTGAAACCCCGGTGCGCGCGGTGAAGAACCTGGCGGACCCGGAACTCACCAAGCCCTCCATCGCCTTCATCGCCCACAGCAAGGCGAAGGTGGAATGAAGCCCGCCGACAGGCCATGCACATGCAGAGGAGACCCGACATGAACCCTGGCCAACTGGAAACCCTGGATGCCTTGCGCGAGGCGGCGGCGCAGGATCTGTCGCTGCTGGCGGCGCTGCATCACGCGGAACTGGACGACGATCTGCTGGCCGTCTTGGCCGCGGCCGGCTTTCCCGACGGCCTCGGCCTGCGCCTGCTCGGCGAGGAGAGCGGGCGGGCGCTGGAATTGATGCGCGCGGCCCTGGCGGAATTGCCGAGGCCGCTGAGCGCGGCGATGCGCGACGAACTGGCCGCCGACTATGCCGCCATCTACCTGACCTATGCCTACCAGGCCTCGCCCTACGAGTCGGTCTGGCTGGACCAGGAGAACCTGGCCATGCAGGCGCCCATGTTCCAGGTGCGCGAGTTCTACCGCCTGTTCGATCTGGTCGCCGCCGACTGGCGCACGCGGCCCGACGACCACCTGGTGCTGGAGCTCCAGTTTCTCGCCGCCCTGTTCCGCGACCGCCATCCGCAGGCCCTGGCCGAGGCCGCGCGCTTCCTCGACAGTCACCTGTTGCGCTGGCTGCCCCGCTTTGGCCAGCGCGTCGCCGCGCGTTGCGCGACGCCGTTCTACGCCGGCGCGGCGCGCCTGACCGCGGCCTATTGCGACGAACTGCGCGACCTGCTCGCCGAAGTGCTGGGCGAACCGCGCCCCAGCGCCGAGGAGGTGGAAGCGCGCATGCGGCCGCGTCCCGCCCCGTCGGTCGCGCCCGTCACCTTCGTGCCGGGCCTGGCGCCCTCCTGGTAAGCGTTTTTCCCACCCCGCATCCACAAGGAGCACAGCATGAACGCAACCCGATTCATCCCTCTCGCCCTGGCCCTCGGACTCCTGCTTGCCGCCGGTCAGGCCGCTGCCGACGAAGCCACCGCGAAGGCCAACGGCTGCCTGGCCTGCCATGCCGTCGACAAGAAAATGGCGGGACCCTCGTTCAAGAGCATCGCCAGCAAGCACAAGGGGGAAGCCAACGCCGCCGATAAACTGGCGGCGTCGGTGCGCGCCGGCAGCAAGGGCATCTGGGGCCAGGTGCCGATGCCGCCGCAGACCAAGATCAGCGACGCCGACCTGAAGAAAGTCCTGGCTTGGGCCCTGGCGCAATAAGTACGGCGATCGCGGCCGGGGCGGAGGCCCCGGCCCTGCCTGAACTCGATGGCGCGCGCTGCGTGCACGCCGCCATCGAGACCGCGGCCTGCCGCGCCTGCCTCGATGCCTGCCCGCGCGGCGCCTGGCGGCTGGACGACGCCGCGCTGGAATTCGACGCCGGCCGCTGCGACGGCTGCGGCCTGTGCGTGCCGGCCTGCCCCGGTCAGGCCATCAGCCTGCCGCTGGCGTTGGCGATACGGCCGCTGGCGGCGAGCCAGGCCGTGCTCGCCGCCTGCGCGCATGCCGGTGCCGAGGCGAGCGGCCATGTCGGTCCCGGCCTTGTGCCCTGTCTGCACGCCATCGGCGCCGCCGATCTGCTGCGCGCCTATCGCGCCGGCCAGCGTGCCTGGCTGCTGGCGCATGGCGATTGCGCGGCGTGTCCGCGTGGGCGGGGAGAAACGCTGTTCGCGCGGGTGGCGCATATCAACGTGGCCCTGCGCCAGCGCGGGCGGCGGCCCATCTTGACGCGCGAAGTGTCGGCGGCGGCATGGTTCGCGCTGCTCACCGACGCGGACGCGGCCAGGGCGCAGGCGCGCCGCGCCTTCCTGCACGCCTTGTCGCGCCGGCCGGCGACGCTGCTGACGGGCGCCGCCGCCGTCGCCGAAGCCGCGCGGACCGGGGCGCCGGGGGAAGACCTGCCGGACGGCGAGGATGCCCTGATGCCCTGGACGGTGCATCTCGATGCCGGCCGCTGCGTCGGCTGCCATGCCTGCGCCCGCGTGTGTCCGCGCGGCGCCATCGAATATGACGCGGCCGCATCGGCCTACCGCCTGCGCCACCGCGCCTGCACCGGCTGCGGCCTGTGCCGCGATGTCTGCGCGCATCGGGCGGTCGCCCTGCGCGCATGGGCCGAACCGACGCAATGGCAGTTGGCGCTGGTTGAACGACGCTGCGCCCGCTGCGGCGTGACCTACACCGCGCCGGCCGCGACCGCCGACAATTCGGAACATTGCTGGGTTTGCGCGGACGCGCAACAGCCGTCACGGCTTTATCAGGTCATGGCCTAGTGTAGTGCTGCATTCTGTTTGGAACTTAAGCGGGAGTTGGCGCGAATGACCCTAAAAAACTCGTAGCATGAAACCCGGCCGTTGGAAGACGAAAAATCAGGGGAAGCTGATTGATCAGCGTCTCTCTATGGGCTACGTTGAGAGTGCACGCACTGCGTGCGGCAACCTTGTTCCAACACTGAACGAGCGGAAACGGAGGACGATCATGTGCAAGGACGCAAGGCGTTTGATGCTGC
>JBBIPL010000110.1:0-6985 GCA_037442845.1 Hydrogenophilales bacterium
TTTCCCGTTTCCCGCCAAATCAGTGCCGGAAATGGCGCACGCCGGTGAACACCATGGCGATGCCATGCTCGTTGGCCGCCGCGATGACTTCCTCGTCGCGCATCGAGCCGCCGGGCTGGATCACCGCGGTGATGCCGGCGGCGGCGGCGTTGTCGAGGCCGTCGCGGAAGGGGAAGAAGGCATCGGAGGCCATCACCGAGCCGGGCACCGTGAGGCCGGCCTGCTCGGCCTTGATGGCGGCGATGCGGGCGGAGTTGACGCGGCTCATCTGGCCGGCGCCGACGCCGATGGTCATGCGGTCCTTGGCGTAGACGATGGCGTTGGACTTGACGAACTTGGCGACGCGCCAGGCGAACAGCAGATCTTCCATTTCCTTCGCGGAGGGCGCGCGACCGGTGACCACCTTGAGGTCGCCTTGCAGCAGGATGTCGGCGTCCTGCACCAGCAGGCCGCCCGCCACCCGCTTCATGTCCATCTGGGCCACGCCGCCAGACCACTTTCCGCACTCCAGCAGGCGCACGTTCTTTTTGGCGGCCACGGCTTCGCTGGCCTCCGGGCTCACCTCGGGGGCGATGATGACTTCCACGAACTGGCGCTCGACGATGGTCTTCGCGGTCTCGCCGTCCAGGCGGCCGTTGAAGGCGATGATGCCGCCGAAGGCCGACTCGGGATCGGTCTGGTAGGCCCGGTTGTAGGCCTCCAGCAGGTTGGCGCCGTAGGCGACGCCGCAGGGATTGGCGTGCTTGACGATGACGCAGGCAGGCGCGGCGTCGAACAGCTTGACGCACTCCAGGGCGGCGTCGGTGTCGGCGATGTTGTTGTAGGACAGTTCCTTGCCCTGAATCTGGCGGGCGCTGGAAATGGCGCCGGCGGGCGCGTTGGCTTCCACGTAGAAGGCGCCGTTCTGGTGCGGGTTCTCGCCGTAGCGGCAGGTCTGCGCGCGGCTGAATTGCAGCGTCAGCTTTTCACCGAACTGCTCCTTGCCGCCGTCGGCGGTCAGCGAGGTGAGGTAATTGCTGATGTGGCCGTCGTACTGGGCGGTGTGGGCGAAGGCCTTCTTCGCCAGGTTGAAGCGGGTGGCGTCGCTCAAGGCGCCGCCGTTGGCCTGCATTTCCGCAACCAGCCCCGCATAGTCGGCCGGGTCGGTGACGATGGCCACGTGCCTGTAGTTCTTCGCCGAGGAACGCACCATGGCCGGGCCGCCGATGTCGATGTTCTCGATGGCGTCTTCCAGGGTGTGGGGCTTGGCAACGGTTTGCACGAACGGGTAGAGGTTCACGCAAACCAGGTCGATGTAGCCCAGGCCATGCTCGGCCATGGTCGCCGCGTGCGCCGGGTTGTCGCGCACCGAGAGGATGCCAGCGTGGACCTTGGGATGCAGGGTCTTCACCCGGCCGTCCAGCATTTCCGGGAAGCCGGTGAATTCGGACACATCCTTCACCGGCAGGCCGGCGTCGCGGATGGCCTTGGCGGTGCCGCCGGTGGAAAGCAGTTCAACGCCGGCGGCGGACAGCGCGCGGGCGAAGTCGATGAGGCCGGTCTTGTCGGAGACGGAGAGGAGGGCGCGTTTCATGGTCGTGAGGCGTGAGGCGTGAGGCGTGAGGCGTGAGGCGTGAGGCGTGAGGCGTGAGGCGGAAAATCCACACGCGCTTCACGCCTCACTCATTTGATCCCATGCTGCTGCATCTTCTTGCGCAGCGTGTTGCGGTTGATGCCCAGCCATTCGGCGGCGCGGCTCTGGTTGCTGCCGGCCCGGTCCAGGATCACTTCCAGCAGCGGCTTTTCCACGCAGTTGAGCACCATCTCGTAGATGCCGGCGGGCGGCTCCCCGTCGAGGTCCTTGAAATACTGCTCCAGCTCCCGGCGCACGCAGGCGGCCAGTTCGCTTTCGTTGAAATGGGTCTCCATCCATCACACCTTGTTGTTCAGGCCGCTTCACGCCGCGCGGGCGGGATGTCCAGGTAAACCAGTCGGCTGGAGCGTTCGCGCGCGCGCCAGAAGAAATCGTTGACCGCCTCGAGTTGCGCGCCGGGGCTTTCCAGCTGGTTCATGGCATGGCGGAAATGGGCGGCATCCGCCAGGCCCCGCGTGTACCAGGCGATGTGCTTGCGCGCCATGCGCAGGCCGGCGGGCTGACCGTAGAACGCGTAGAGATCTTCCAGGTGGGCCAGCAGCACGTCGTGGATTTCCGCGACTTCCGGCGCCGGCAGCTTCTCGCCGCTGGCGAGGAAATGGCCGATCTCGCGGAACAGCCAGGGCCGGCCCTGGGCGGCGCGACCGATCATGACGGCATCGGCCCGGGTCGTTTCCAGCACGAACTTCGCCTTCTCCGGCGTGGTGATGTCGCCGTTGGCGATGACCGGGATGCGGGCTGCCGCCTTCACCGCCGCGATGGTGTCGTACTCCGCCTCGCCGGAATAACCACAGGCGCGGGTGCGGCCGTGGATGGCCAGGGCCTGGATGCCGGCCTCCTGGGCGAGGTGCAGGATGGCGAGCGCGTTCCTGTGCGATCGGTCCCAGCCGGTGCGGATCTTCAGGGTCACCGGAGTACCCGGCACCGCCCGCACCACGGCTTCGAGAATGCGCCCCACCAGGGGCTCGTCCCGCAGCAGGGCGGAACCGGCCATGACGTTGCACACCTTCTTCGCCGGGCAGCCCATGTTGATGTCGATGATCTGGGCGCCCTCGCCCGCGTTGTAGCGGGCCGCCTCGGCCATCATGGCCGGGTCGCCGCCGGCGATCTGCACCGAGACCGGCTCCACCTCGCCCGCGTGGTTGGCCCGGCGCCGGGTCTTTGCGGAACCGTAGAGCAGGGAGTTGGAGGTGACCATTTCCGACACCGCCATGCCGGCGCCCATCTTCTTGCACAACTGCCGGAACGGCCGATCGGTGACGCCCGCCATGGGCGCGACGATCAGATTGTTCTTGAGCTGGTAGGGACCGATGCGCATGAAGGAACCGGGGAGGGGACGGCGGACGAAAGCTGCGCATTTTATACGCAAGGCCCCGAACACAAAAGACAGGACTGGGGACCGAGCGGCGAGGACCGAGTACCCCCGCTCAGTCCTCATCTCTCGCCTCTACGCCGCCTTCTTCATGTGCTTCTGGTAGAGGAACTCCAGCACCTGGCCGCGCAGATGGTGGTAGTGGGCGTTCTCCGCCAGCTTCAGGCGATCGCGCGGACGCGGCAGGTCGACGTCCAGGATTTCGCCGATGGTGGCGGCCGGGCCGTTGGTCATCATGACGATGCGGTCGGACAGCAGCACCGCCTCGTCGACGTCGTGCGTGACCATCAGGGTTGTGGCGTGGGTTTCCTGGACGATGCGCATCAATTCGTCCTGCAAGCCGGCGCGGGTCAGCGCGTCGAGGGCGCCGAAGGGCTCGTCCAGCAACAGCACCTTGGGTTCCATGGCCAGGGCGCGGGCGATGCCGACACGCTGCTTCATACCGCCGGAAATCTCACCGGGATGCTTGTGCATGGCGTGGACGAGGCCCACCAGCTCGAGGGCGGCCTGGGTGCGCTCCTTCAGCCGGTCCTTGGCTTCCCTGGCGCCAAACACCCGTTCCACCGCCAGATGGACGTTGCCGAAGCAGGTCAGCCAGGGCAGCAGGCTGTGGTTCTGGAACACCACCGCCCGTTCCGGGCCGGGGCCGCTGATTTCGCGCTCCGACAGCAACAGGATGCCGTCGGTGGGAGTGGTCAGGCCCGCCACCAGATTCAGCAGGGTGGACTTGCCGCAGCCCGAGTGGCCGATCAGGGCGATGAACTCGCCCTGCTTCACGGTCAGGTTGATGTCGGTCAGCGCGGTGAACTTGCCCTTCTTGGTGTCGAACACCATCTTGGCGTTTTCGATGTGCAAGTAGTTGTGCATGGGGTCTCCTGTAGGGTGGGTTAGGCCGCAGGCCGTAACCCACCGTTGTGCGGATGGTGGGTTACGCGGCTTTGCCGCTAACCCACCCTACGCGGTCACTCGTAATTGAACCGCTTGGCGATCAGCATCAGGCTCTGCTCCAGCAGCAGGCCGACGATGCCGACGATGAAGATGGCGATGAGGATGTGCTCGACGTTCAGGTTGTTCCACTCGTCCCACACCCAGAAGCCCAGGCCGGTGCCGCCGGTGAGCATCTCCGCCGCGACGATGACCAGCCAGGCGACGCCCATGGACAGGCGGATGCCGGTCATCAGGTGCGGCAGCACGAAGGGGAACAGGATGCGGGTGAAGATCTTCCACTCGGACAGGTTCAGCACGCGCGCCACGTTCAGGTAGTCCCGCGGCACCCGCGAGACGCCGGCGGCGGTGTTGAGGATGATGGGCCAGATGCTGGAGATGAAGATCACCCACAGCGACGCCGGCTCGGTCTCCTTGAACACGTAGAGGCCGATGGGCAGCCAGGCGAGCGGCGACACCGGGCGCAGCAGGCTGATGATGGGCGCCATCATGCCGGACAGGAAGGCGAAGCGGCCGATCATGAAGCCCAGCGGGATGCCCACCAGGGCGGCCAGGCCGAAGCCGGCGCCGACGCGGTAGAGGGAATGCAGGATGTTCCAGCCGATGCCCTTGTCGTTGGGGCCGTTGTCGTGGAAGGGATCGGCGAACAACACCTGGGCGGCCTCCCAGGTCTTCGCCGGGCCGGGCAGGCCGCTGTCGCCGCCGCTGGCGGAGACGATCTGCCAGAGCAGGATGAACAGGGCGATGCCGATGACCGGCGGTACGCTGGCGCGGAACAGGTTGCCGGCGGTTTCCAGCCAGGCTTGGCCCCGCTCGGTCTGGAAGAAGGGGGTGGGCCGCGGCTTCGCCGTGGTTTCGGCGGGGGCGGCGGGCACGGTTTCTGGCTTGTTCATGATGTCTTTAGCTCCGGCCGCTGCTTCGCAGCTTAACGTCGGCGTCGCCGACGTTAGCCTGCTCTGAAACGGTGTTTTCAAACTGCCTTCGTTGAATGTCACTGCGCTCATGGCAGGCTCCTGGTTTGCTCGTAGGGCGGATTAGCCGCATCGCGGCGTAATCCGCCAGGATTGGCGGGTTACGGCCTACGACCTAACCCGCCCTACGGTCTTACGGGGGATGGGCTATCTCACGCCTTCACCTTGAACCCGTCCGCATACGCCTTCGGGTTCTTGCCCTCCCACACCACGCCGTCGATGAGCTTGTGGCTGCGCATCTCCGACTTGGGCACGGCCACCTTGGCCATGGCGGCGGCATCCTTGTACAGGGCGATCTGGTTCACCGCCCTGGCCACGGCCAGGTAATCCGGATGCTCCTTGAGCAGGCCCCAGCGCTTGTGCTGGGTGAGGAACCACATGCCATCCGACAGGTACGGGAAGTTCACCGCGCCGTCGGCGAAGAACTTCATGGAGTTCTTGTCCTGCCACTTCCTGCCGATGCCGTTGTCGTACTGGCCCAGCATGCGGTCCTCGATGACGTCGAACTCGGTGTTGACGTAGGACTTGGCGGCGATGATCTTCGCCACTTCCGAGCGGTTGCTCAGGGTGTCGATGTACCTGGAGGCTTCCAGGATGGCGGCCACCATGGCGCGCGCCGTATTGGGATACTTCCGCGCGAACTCCAGGGTGGCGCCCAGCGCCTTTTCCGGGTGGTCCTGCCAGATGTCCTGGCTGGCGGCGGCGGTGAAGCCGATCTTGTCGCGGATAGCGCGCGCGTTCCACGGCTCGCCGACGCAGTAGCCGTCCATCTTGTCGACGCGCATGTTGGCCACCATCTGCGGCGGCGGCACGGTGATCACCTTGACGTCCTTGAACGGGTCGATGCCGTAGGCGCCCATCCAGTAATACAGCCACATGGCGTGCGTGCCGGTGGGAAAGGTCTGGGCGAAAGACCGTTCCTTCGGCTCCGCCTTCACCAGTTTGGCCAGACCGGCGCCGTCGCTGACGCCCTTGGCCTTGAGCTGGTTGTTGAGGGTGATGGCCTGGCCGTTGTGGTTGAGGCTCATGAGCACGGCCATGTCCTTCTTCGGCCGGCCCACGCCCAGTTGCAGGCCGTAGATCAGGCCGTAGAGCACGTGCGAGGCATCCAGTTCGCCGTTCACCAGCTTGTCGCGCACGCCGGCCCAGGAGGCTTCCTTGCTGGGCACGATCTTCAGGCCGTACTTCCTGTCGAAGCCCTTCTCGGCGGCGATGGCGACGCTGGCGCAGTCGGTCAGGGGAATGAAGCCGATCTTCACCTCGGGCTTCTCGGGGGCGTCGGAACCCGCCGCCCAGGCGGCGCTGCGCACACCGGGGGGAACGAGGGACATGAGGGCGGCGGCGACGGACATGCTGGCGGCTTTCTTCAAGAAATCACGTTTTCCATCGTTGACGGCGGGCTGTTCACTGCTGGGCGGGAGGATATCCATTGCATTACTCCAAAAAATCGGCGTCCCAGCCCGAAGGGGCGGGACGCCGTTGTCCAAGTACATCCGATAAGGAGCGACAGGGCCGACGCGCCTTTGCGCCGGTCAGACTGGGTTTAGCAAGCTCCGTGCCAGCCACGCGGATAGGCTGCCATGCCTTGATTTCACTGGGGTTTCGAGGTGACCGCGGGAAGCCTCGAGCTGGCGGCGAGCACGGCTTGCACCGTCAGCGGGCGAAAAACACCGGGAATTCTCCATTTCCGGGCACGCCGGCCGGGCGGGCGCTACTGCCAGGCGTAATCGTCCAGCACCTGGCGCAGCTCCTCGCGCCAGGCCTTGAGCAGGCGCTGCGCGGGCTCCTCGGGAAAATCCCGCAGCCACGGCTCGAAATCGTCGGTCATGACGGTGACCATGCCGTCCGCCTCGACCAGGGTCAGACGCAGCGGCAACAGGTTGAGGAGCAGCGGATCGGCCGCCTCCGCCCAGCGCACGGCGGTCTCGCTGCCGATGAACAGCACGCGCACGTGCGGGTTGCCGAAGCCGCGCTTCTCGAGGGCGGTATCGATGGGCTGATCCTTCACCAGCACCATGTCATGGTTGGCGGCGGCCAGGGTGATGTCTTCCACCGCACGCAGCA
>JBBIPL010000111.1:0-1567 GCA_037442845.1 Hydrogenophilales bacterium
TCTGTTTGTCGTCCTTGACGAAGGGCTGCGACAGCAGGGTGACTTCCTTGAGGAACTTCTGCACGCTGCCCTCGGCGATCTTCTCCAGCATGGCTTCCGGCTTGCCGGCTTCCTTGGCCTTCTCGATGGCGACGCGGCGCTCGGTGTCGATCAGGTCCTGGGAGACGCCGGAGGCATCCAGCGACTTGGGCTTGGAGGCGGCGATGTGCATGGCGATGTCCTTGGCGATGGCTTCGTCGCCGCTGATGTCGACCAGCACGCCGATCTTGTTGCCGTGGATGTAGCTGGCGAACTTGCCCTGGCCATCGACACGCACGAAGCGGCGCACGGACATGTTCTCGCCGATCTTGCCGACCAGCTCGGTGCGGACTTCCTCGACCGTCTTGCCCTTGTAGGGCAGGGCGGAGAGGGCGGCGACGTCGGCGGGATTCTGCTTCAGCACCATCTCGGCCAGGGCGCGGGTCAGGGCCAGAAAGTCGTCGTTCTTGGCGACGAAGTCGGTCTCGCAGTTCACTTCCACCATGGCGGCGGACTTGCCGTCGGCCGCGATCTGGATGGCCACCACGCCCTCGGCGGCGACGCGGCCGGCGCTCTTGGCGGCCTTGTTGCCGAAGCGAACGCGCAGGATTTCCTCGGCCTTCTGCATGTCGCCGGCGGCCTCGGACAGCGCCTTCTTGCAATCCATCATGGGCGCATCGGTGCGCTCGCGCAGTTCCTTGACCATGGATGCGGTGATTTCAGCCATTGCAAACTCCTGTTTTCCGTATTGAAAAACGCCCCGTTGGGCGGGGCGTCATGAAGCGGTGAGAAGCCCGGCCGGCATGCTCCGGCCGGTGATATTGCGCAACACTCAGGACGCGCCGGCTTCGCCGGAATCATCCACTTCGACGTACTCGTCCTGGCTTTCCGAGACCATTTCCTCGATGACCTGGGACTTGCCTTCCAGGATCGCGTCGGCGATGCCGCGGGCGTAGAGGCGGATGGCGCGGCTGGAGTCGTCGTTGCCGGGGATGACATAGTCGACGCCGGCGGGGGTGTTGTTGGAGTCCACCACGCCGATGACCGGGATGCCCAGCTTGTTGGCCTCGGTGATGGCGATCTTCTGGTAGCCCACGTCCACCACGAAGAGGGCGTCGGGCAGGCGCTCCATGTCCTTGATACCGCCCAGGCTGTTGACCAGCTTGTTGTACTCGCGCTGCACGTGCAGGGCTTCCTTCTTCGACAGGCTGGAGGTGTCGGCCAGTTGGGCCTCCATGTCCTTCATGCGCTTGACCGACTGCTTCACGGTCTTGAAGTTGGTCAGCATGCCGCCCAGCCAGCGGTGGGAAATGAAGGGCATGCCGCAGCGCAGGGCTTCCTCGCCCATGATCTCGCGGGCCTGGCGCTTGGTGCCGACGAACAGGATGCTGCCCTTGTTGGACGCCAGACGGCGCACGAAGGCGGCCGCGTCGTTGAACAGCGGCAGCGTTTTTTCCAGGTTGATGATGTGGATCTTGTTGCGGTGGCCGAAGATGAACGGAGCCATCTTCGGATTCCAGTAGCGGGTTTGATGGCCGAAATGGACACC
>JBBIPL010000111.1:1667-6893 GCA_037442845.1 Hydrogenophilales bacterium
TGGGCTGGTAGAAACGCGGGTCGCGCGGCAGTTCGTCGGGGAAGTAGCGTTCGCCGGCGGCATAGGCCTCCGGCTCGTCGTGGGCATAGCGGTATTTTCGGCCGAAGCCCAGTTCCTGCATGAGCTTGGTGGGGGCGTTGCGCAGATGCGCCGGTACCGGACGGGAGCCGTCCTCGGCGACGAAGCGTTTGGCCGCGCCGAATGCGGCGTAGACGGCGTTGCTCTTGGGGGCGCAGGCGAGATAGACGACCGCCTGGGCGAGGGCCAACTCGCCTTCCGGGCTGCCCAGGCGCTCGTAGGTGGCCACGGCTTCGAGGGCGGTGGTGAGGGCGCGCGGATCGGCCAGGCCGATGTCCTCCACGGCCATGCGCAGGATGCGCCGGCCCAGGTAGAGGGGATCGGCGCCGCCGTCCAGCATGCGGCAGAACCAGTACAGGGACGCGTCGGGACTGGAGCCGCGCACCGACTTGTGCAGGGCGGAGATCTGGTCGTAGAAGGCGTCGCCGCCCTTGTCGAAGCGACGCCGGGAAGGGGCCAGGGCCTCGCCGACGAAGGCGGCGTCGGCGCTTTCACGTCCCGCCGCGCGCATGGCGGCGGCGAGCTGTTCCAGCAGGTTGAGCAGGCGGCGGCCGTCGCCGTCGGCCTGCGCCAGCAACAGTTTGCCGCCCTCTTCCTCCAGGACGATGCCCAGCCCGCCGAGGGCCAAGGCCCGTTCCAGCAACGCCGCCAGGCCGGCCTCGTCGAGGGACTTCAGCACATAGACCTGGGCGCGGGAGAGGAGGGCGCCCACCACCTCGAAGGAGGGGTTCTCGGTGGTGGCGCCGATGAAGGTGATGAGGCCCGACTCGACATGCGGCAGGAAGGCGTCCTGCTGGCTTTTGTTGAAGCGATGCACCTCGTCGACGAAGAGGATGGTCTGCCGGCCCAGCCCCAAGTTGACGCGAGCGCGCTCGACGGCCTCGCGGATTTCCTTGACGCCGGCCAACACCGCCGAGATCTGGATGAAATCTGCGGCGAAGTGATGGGCCATGAGCCGGGCCAGGGTGGTCTTGCCGACCCCGGGCGGCCCCCAGAGGATCATGGAGTGCGGCTTGCCGGCCTCGAAAGCCAGGCGCAGCGGCTTGCCGGGGCCGAGCAGATGCTCCTGGCCGATGACCTCGTCGATACGAGCCGGACGCAGGCGCTCGGCCAGGGGTACGTTGTCCGCTTGCCTGTGGGCTTGCGCTTTCGGCGAGGGGGGAGCGCCGAACAGATCGCCGCTGTCAGCGCTCGCCAAGGATGTCCACCCCCTTGGGCGGGGTGAAGCGGAACAGACTGCCGCCCAGGGCCGGGTTGCGTTCGAGATTGCTGAAGCGCAGCAGCGTGGTCTGGCCGAAGTTGTCCTTCAGTTCCATGGCCTGGATATCCTTGCCCTTGAATCCCAGGCGCACCGATTCGAAACCGCTTTCCTTGCCCTTGGGCGTGGCCTCGAGCCAGTCGAGCCCATCCTTGACGCCGGTTTCCTTCAGATTGAACAGCTTGGCGATGTCGTTGTCGCCGGCCAGCAGGGCGGCGGGGCTGTCGCCGAGGGCCTGCTCCAGCGCGCGCACCGTGACCTGGCCGAGATCCTCGTCGTAGATCCACAGCTTGCTGCCATCGCCGACGATGAGCTGGGCATAGGGTTTCTGGTAGACCCAGCGGAACTTGCCGGGCCGCGAAAAGAACAGGTTGCCGGTCGCCTCCTGGGTCTTGCGGCCGGTCTTGTCGCTCACCGTCTGGGTGAAGCGCGCCTTCAGGCTTTTCGTGCCCTGGATGAAGGACTCCAGGCGAGCCTGGGCGTCGGCCATGGCCGGCGGCGCGGGCAGGGCGAAAAGAAGGAGGGAGAGGAGCAGGTTACGCATCATGGCGGGGGGCGATCACTTCACGGTTGCCGTTGCTTTGCATGGGAGAGACGAGGCCGGCCTTTTCCATGGCCTCGATGAGTCGGGCGGCTCGGTTGTAGCCGATGCGCAATTGTCGCTGCACCGAGGAAATCGAGGCGCGGCGGGTCTTCAGCACGTAGGCCACCGCGTCGTCATAGAGCGCGTCGGCTTCGGCGTCGTCGGCGGCATCGCCATTGCCATCCTCGTCATCCAGGTTTTCCAATACGCTTTCGTCATAGTTCGGCGGCCCGAGTTCCTTCAGCCAGGCGCAGACCCGATGCACTTCCTGGTCGGAGACGAAGGCGCCATGCACGCGGGTGGGCACGCCATGGCCTGGGGGCAGGTAGAGCATGTCGCCCTGGCCGAGCAGGGATTCCGCGCCCTGCTGGTCGAGGATGGTGCGCGAATCGATGCGGCTGGCGACCTGAAAGGCGACCCGCGTCGGAATGTTCGCCTTGATCAGCCCGGTGATCACGTCGACCGAGGGGCGCTGCGTGGCCAGCACCAGATGGATGCCGGCGGCGCGGGCTTTCTGCGCCAGGCGGGCGATGAGTTCCTCCACCTTCTTGCCGGCCACCATCATCAGATCGGCCAGCTCGTCGATGAGCACGACGATGAAGGGCAGGGTGGCCAGCCTTTCCGGACTTTCCGGGGTAATGGAGAAAGGATTGCTCAGAGGCTGCCCGGCCTTGTCGGCTTCACGCAGTTTTTCGTTGAAGCTGGCGATATTGCGCACGCCCAGGGCGGACATCAGGCGGTAGCGCTTGTCCATCTCGCCGACACACCAGTTGAGCGCCGAGGCGGCCAGCTTCATGTCGGTGACCACCGGCGCCAGCAGGTGCGGGATGCCCTCGTAGGCGGACAGTTCCAGCATCTTCGGGTCCACCATGATCAGCCGCACCTCGTCCGGGGTGGACTTGTAGAGCAGCGAAAGAACCATGGCGTTGATGGCCACGGACTTGCCGGAGCCGGTGGCGCCGGCCACCAGCACATGCGGCATCCTGGCCAGATCGACGACCACCGGGTTGCCGCTGATGTCCTTGCCCATGGCCAGGGCGAGGGGGGAGGGGATGTCGTTGTAGAGTTTGGTGGAGAGGAGCTCGGAGAGGCGCACCACCTGGCGCAGATTGTTGGGCAGTTCCAGGGCCATGCAGCTCTTGCCCGGTATGGTCTCCACCACGCGGATGCTGACCAGGGACAGGGCGCGCGCCAGGTCCTTGGAAAGGTTGGTGATCTGGCTGCCCTTGACGCCGGAGGCGGGCTCCACTTCGTAGCGGGTGATGACCGGGCCGGGATAGGCCCCGAGCACCTTCACCTCGACGCCGAACTCGCGCAATTTGCGTTCGATCAGCCGCGAGGTGGCTTCCAGCGCGACCTGGTCCACCTGGCTGGCGGCTTCCGGCGGCTCATCCAGCAGGCGCAGCGGCGGGCGCTGCACATCCGGGCTGTCGCGGAACAGCAATTCCTGGCGTTCCATGTCCACACGCTCGGATTTCTCCAGCGGGGCAGCCGCCAGTTCGATGTGCAGCGGAGCTTCCGCGCGCATGCGCTTGCGTTCCTGACGAACCACGGCCTCGCGTTCGCTGACCGCCTCCTCGCCAACCTTGCGGTCGCGGTGGGCTTGCCATCGTTGCCAGAACAGGGCGATGAGCGCCTCCAGGCTGGCGCCAATCTTTTCCGACAGGGCGATCCAGGACAGGCCGGTAAACAGACTGATGCCGGCGCCCCAGGCAAGCAGCAGGATCACCGTGCCGCCATCGAAACCGAACACGCTCTGCACCAGCCGCGCCAGGGAGTCGCCGAAGGCGCCGCCGGCAGTGAGCGGCAGCGCGGTGCTCAACGAATGGAAACGCAGCGACTCGAGGGTGCTGCTGGTCAACAGGACGATGAAGAATCCCGCCAGGGTCACCGACAGTCCGTGCCGGTGTTCCTTTTCGTCCTCACCGATGCGCCGGTATCCCCACCAGACCAGGAAAAGGGAGAGGACGACCCAGATCCAGGCCGAGACGCCGAAGAGGTAGAGCAGCAGATCCGCCAGCCAGGCCCCGAAGGCGCCCCCGGCATTGTGCGGGGACTGGCCATGCCCGGTTCGTGACCAGCCTGGATCGCCGGGGTCGTAGGTCAGCAGGATCATGCCCAGGTACAGCGCCAGGGCCACCGCCGACAGCCACCAGGCTTCCCGCAGCAAAGCGACGACCCGCGGCGCCAGCGGCTTGCGCCGCGTCGGTTTGCTGACCGCGCAGCGGCGGGAGGAGGACTTGCTCAACATGGCGCGCACTATAAAGGATGCCCGGAAATCCCTCCATGCGCGGAGGCCTGGTCATTAACGTGAAAGTCGCGGCGCGACTTCTCGAAGCTCCCCTCTCCCGCAGGCGGGAGAGGGGTTGGGGGTGAGGGAAACGGACATGACTTTCATGCTTCGGGGCGTCTGACGAAGTCATGTCCGTTAGAGAGACGTTCCGGCGCCATCCTGTCAGATCGAAAAGGTTCTGAATGCGCATTATGTCAAACCGTTAGCAACCCCTTTCCCAGGTGCTTAACTGGCCGATTCGGGCGTTTTTCTCGGTCTTCAGACTTTTCCCCGCATTCCGATAAGTTTTCTCTCGCCGGCCAATCCTGGCCGGAGTCCGCGCGTCTATCGATGTTATCAATCGTACATGCGCTTTCAATTGATTAATGTCATTGTCCAAGAGAGGCATCATGCGGAAGGAATCGAGGGCGGATCGAGCTTTCCATCGGCGGGCCTTCTTGGGATGGCTGGCGTTTCGGGAGCTTCGGCAATGCCAGGGAATGGAGGATCCTCGGTCCGGATGGGCAGCCCTTGCAGGCGGCGGAGCTGGCGGCCCTGCCCCACCAGGCGGCGGAGTTGCCGTCGAGCCGGGGTGCTGCCGCGGCAGCACTATTGTGGCCCCCCGGTTTCGAAACAGCGGTTTAAGCTTGGCTCAAATTTGACGGTTCATCCCCGCGAGCGCGGGGAACACGTTTGTGCAGGGGACTGGATGCGGTTTCTATGTGGTTCATCCCCGCGAGCGCGGGGAACACGCGGGCCGCCCTGCCGATCTGTCACGGGCCGCCGGTTCATCCCCGCGAGCGCGGGGAACACCAGGGCATCGAAGTCGCGCAGCATCTGGGTGAACGGTTCATCCCCGCGAGCGCGGGGAACACGGCACGGACCCGGCCGAGAGGCCGGGGGCGCGCGGTTCATCCCCGCGAGCGCGGGGAACACGATGCCCTTGTCCAAAAGGCGCCGGATTTCCGCGGTTCATCCCCGCTGTCAGCCGACAAGTAAAACTGCCCCCCTGACGACACGAAGAATTGACCCCCT
>JBBIPL010000112.1:0-6682 GCA_037442845.1 Hydrogenophilales bacterium
AAGATACCCGAACAATGCCGTTTCTGTGCCGAATCCTGCGCGGCGGCTAGAATCGCGGATGTTCATCACGGAAGCTCTATTTCATGCCACGACAGATCCTCGTCACTTCTGCCCTGCCCTACGCCAACGGCAGCATCCACCTGGGCCACCTGGTGGAATACATCCAGACCGACATCTGGGTGCGCTTCCAGAAGATGCGCGGCCACGACTGCATCTACTGCTGCGCCGACGACACCCACGGCACGCCCATCATGCTGCGCGCGGAGAAGGAAGGTATCACGCCGGAACAGCTCATCGACCGGGTCTGGCACGAGCACAAGCGGGACTTCGACGGCTTCTTTGTCGGCTTCGACAACTACTATTCCACCCACAGCCCGGCAACCCGCCATTACGCCGACATTATCTATACGCGCCTGCGCGACGCGGGGCTCATCGAGAAACGGGCCATCGAGCAGTTCTACGACCCGGTCAAGGCAATGTTCCTGCCGGACCGTTTCATCAAGGGCGAATGCCCGAAGTGCTCGGCCCGCGACCAGTACGGCGATTCCTGCGAGGTTTGCGGCGCCGCCTACCAGCCCACGGACCTCATCAACCCCTACTCCGCCGTGTCCGGCGCGGCGCCGGTGCGCAAGCAGTCGGACCACTACTTCTTCAAGCTCTCCGACCCGCGCTGCGCCGATTTTCTGCGCGGCTGGATCGTGCCGCCGCACGTGCAGGCGGAAGCGGGCAACAAACTCAACGAATGGCTGGAAGGCGGCCTGTCCGACTGGGACATTTCGCGCGACGCGCCCTACTTCGGCTTCGAGATTCCCGACGCGCCGGGCAAGTACTACTACGTCTGGCTGGACGCGCCCATCGGCTACATGGGCAGTTTCCGCAACTATTGCGACACCCACGGACTGAATTTCGACGACTACTGGAAGCCGGATTCCACGACCGAGGTCTATCACTTCATCGGCAAGGACATCCTCTACTTCCACGCCCTGTTCTGGCCCGCGGAACTGCACCACGCCGGCTTCCGCACCCCATCCGGGGTGTTCTGCCACGGCTTCCTGACGGTGAACGGCGCCAAGATGTCGAAGAGCCGGGGCACCTTCATCACCGCCGAGAGCTACCTGAAACATCTCAACCCGGAATGGCTGCGCTACTACTACGCCGCCAAGCTCAACGGCAGCATGGAGGACATCGACCTCAACCTGGCGGATTTCGCCGCGCGGGTGAATAGCGACCTGGTGGGCAAGTACGTGAACATCGCCAGCCGTTGCGCGGGCTTCATCAGCAAGAAGTTCGGCGGCCGCTTGGGGGCCTGCGACCGGGCCGCGACAGCGGAGTTCGAAGCCGCATTCGCCAAGGGCGAGATCGCCGAGAGTTACGAGTCCCGCGATTTCGGCCGCGCCCTGCGCGAAATCATGCGCCTGGCCGACGCCGCCAACCTTTACATCGCCGAGAAGAAGCCCTGGGAGATGGCCAAGCAGGCAGGCCGCGAGGCGGAGTTGCACCAGGTCTGCTCCACCGCCCTGACTCTGTTCCGGGATCTGACGCTGTACCTGAAGCCGGTGTTGCCCACCCTCGCCGCCCAGGTGGAAGCCTTCCTCGACATCCCCGCCCTGAGTTGGACCGACGCCTGGACGCCGCTGGCCGAGGGCCACGCCATCCACGAATACCAGCACCTGATGACCCGCATCGACCCGAAGAAGATCGAGGCCATGCTGGATGAGAACAAGCAGAACCTCCTCCCCTCCCCCGCCGGGGGTCCCCTTTCGGGGATAAAAGGGGCCGGGGGTGAGGGAGCGGGGGTGGCGCAGGCTGCGGCTGCTGAACACCCCGCCCGGCACGCCCAGCATCAGCAGGCGACGTCAAAAATATCCAGCGTGGCTCCCTCTCCCCAAACCCCTCCCCCGGCGGGGGAGGGGCTCATTTCCATCGACGACTTCACCAAGGTGGACTTGCGCGTCGCGCGCATCGCCAACGCCGAGCACGTCGAGGGCGCGGAAAAGCTGCTCAAGCTGACCCTGGACCTGGGTACGGAGACCCGCACCGTGTTCGCCGGCATCAAGGCGGCCTACGCGCCGGAAAGCCTGGTGGGCCGGCTGACGGTGATGGTCGCCAACCTGGCCCCGCGCAAGATGAAATTCGGTTTATCCGAAGGCATGGTCCTCGCCGCCGGCGACGAGCGCGGCGGCCCCTTCCTGCTTTCCCCCGACGGCGGCGCCCAGCCGGGCATGCGCATCCGGTGAGCATCACCCGCCATCTGGCCATCACCGGCCGCGTGCAGGGCGTGTGGTACCGGGAATCCATGCGCGAGGCCGCCGACAGCCTGGGCGTGACGGGCTGGGTGCGCAACCGGCCGGACGGCTCGGTGGAGGCCGTGATCCAGGGTGACGAACGCCAGGTGGCATTGCTGATCGAATGGTGCCGCCGCGGCCCGCCCCTGGCCCGGGTCGCGGAGGTGACGGTCAGCGAGGGCGAGGGTAGCCACGACCGCTTCGAAAAGCGCCCCACGGGCTGAGCCTTTTCCGACAAAATAACTCCACTATTGCGGCGCCGGTTTCCGCGCTCGGGTCCTCCCATCAAGAACCTACCCCCATGCCCATCACCCTCAAGACCCCGGAAGAAATCGAGAAAATGCGGATCGCGGGGCGCCTGGCCGCCGAGGTGCTGGACTACATCGCCCCCTTCGTGAAACCCGGCATCACCACAGGCGAACTGGACAAGCTCTGCCACGATTTTCAGGTCGACGTGCAGGGCTGCATCCCGGCCCCGCTCCATTACGCGCCGCCCGGCCACGCGCCCTACCCCAAGTCGATCTGCGCCTCGGTCAACCACCAGGTCTGCCACGGCGTGCCCGGCGACAAGAAGCTGAAGCACGGCGACGTCGTGAACCTGGACATCACCGTCATCAAGGACGGCTGGCACGGCGACACCTCGCGCATGTTCTACGTCGGCGAGCCATCCATCCAGGCCCGGCGCCTCACCGAGGTGACCTACGAGTGCATGTGGAAGGGCATTCTCGCCGTGCGCCCCGGCGCCCGCCTGGGCGACATCGGCGCCGCCATCCAGAAACACGCGGAAAGGCATGGCTACACGGTGGTGCGCGAATTCTGCGGCCACGGCATCGGCCGCAAGTTCCACGAGGAACCGCAGGTGCTGCATTACGGCAAGGCCGGCACCGGGCCGCTGCTGGAACCCGGCATGATCTTCACCATCGAGCCCATGATCAACGCCGGCAAACGCGACATCCGCATGCTCGGCGACGGCTGGACGGTGGTGACCAAGGACCATTCCCTGTCCTGCCAGTGGGAGCACACGGTGTTGGTCAGCGCAACCGGTTTCGAGGTGCTCACCCTGTCCGCCGGCTCGCCGCCGCCGCCCGCCTTCGTCGCGCTCGCCTCGCCCGCGGCGGCGTGAACCCGGCGGCATGAATCCCGACTTCGCCCGCGTCGCCGCCTGGCGGGAGGCCCTCGCGCGGCAGCGCGATGCGCTGTTCCAGGCCTATCTGGCGCGGCCGCGGGTGTCGCCCTTGCTGCATGGCCTGGCCCGCCTCACCGACCGCATGCTGGCGGAGATCTGGCGCGCCCACGAACTGCCCGAACAGGCCAGCCTGGTGGCGGTGGGCGGATACGGACGCGGCGAACTGTTCCCGCAATCCGATGTGGATCTGCTCATCCTGCTAAACGACGACCTGCCTGCAGGCGAACGCGCCCGCTTCGAGCCCCTCATTGCCCTGCTGTGGGACGTCGGCCTGCCCATCGGCAGCAGCGTGCGCAGCGTGTCCGAGTGCCTGAGCGAGGCGGCGGGCGACATCACCATCCAGACCACCCTGCTGGAAGCCCGCCGCATCGCCGGCAAGACCGCGCTGTTCGAGCGTTTGCGCGATGCCCTGGCCGCGCGCATGGAGGTCGCCGCCTTCTTCCAGGCCAAGATCCTGGAGCAGAAGGTCCGCCATGGCCGCCACACCGACGTCGCCCTGCTGCTGGAACCAAACCTCAAGGAAAGCCCCGGCGGCTTTCGCGACGTGCAGACCATGCTCTGGATCAGCCGCGCCGCCGGTCTCGCCAGCAGCCTGCCCGGCCTGGCCAGGGCCGGGCTGCTGACCTCGGAGGAAGCCCGCTCGGCGGCGGCCGACCTGCGCCTGCTTTCGCACCTGCGCATCCGCCTGCATCTGGCCAGCGGGCGGCGCGAGGACCGCCTGCTGTTCGAATTCCAGGAACCCATCGCGCGCGCCATGGAGGTGTCCGCCAGTCCCACCCGGCGCGCCTCGGAACGGCTAATGCAGCGCTATTTCCGCGCCGCCCGCCACCTGCGCCTGATCAATGAGCTGGTGCTCGGCGCCCTGCGCGGCCGCCTGCTGCCGACGCCGCGTGCGCACGCCCTGGCCGGCTCGGCCGACTTCCGCGCCGAAGACAACCTGCTCGACGCCGACGAGGATCTGTTCCGGCGCAAACCCGGCGCCTTGCTGGACACCTTCCTGGTGCTGGCGCGGGAATCCACGCTGAGCGGCTGCACGCCCCGCCTGCTGCGCGCCCTCTGGCGCGCCGGCCGCGGCATCGATGCCGCGTTCCGCCGCGACCCCGACAATCACCGTCGCTTCCTGAGCCTCCTGGCGCAGCCGCGCGGCGTCACCCTGAGCCTGCGCCTCATGCACCGGCTGGGCATCCTCGGCCGTTACCTGCCCCTGTTCGGCCGCATCAGCGGACAGATGCAGCACGACCAGTTCCACATCTACCCGGTTGACGAGCACATCCTCATGGTGCTGCGCAACCTGCGCCGCCTGGCCATCCCGGAGTTCGCCCACGAATACCCCCTGGCCCACCGCCTGATGGGCGATTGCAAACGCCAGGACCTGCTGCTGCTGGCCGCCCTGTTCCACGACATCGCCAAGGGGCGCGGCGGCGACCATTCCAGTCTAGGCGCGCGCGACGCCCTGCGCTTCTGCCGCGAACACGGCCTGCCCCGCGAGGATGCTGAAATGGTGGCCTGGCTGGTGGCCGAGCATCTCACCCTTTCCCAGGCGGCGCAGAAACAGGACCTGACCGACCCCGAGGCGATTACCGCCTTCGCCGCGCGCTGCGGCGACGTGCGCCGCCTCAGCGCCCTCTATCTGCTCACCGTGGCCGACATCCGCGGCACCAGCCCCAAGGTGTGGAACGCCTGGAAGGACAAGCTCACGCGCGAGCTCTACCTGGCCGCCCGGCGGGTGCTCGAAGGCGGCGCGCCGGCAGCCGACAGCATCGAGGAAAAGAAGGAACAGGCGCGCGCGCAACTGCGCCTCTATGGCTTCCCGCCGGGCAGCGAGGAGACCCTGTGGAAGCGCCTGGACGACGTCTACTTCCTGCGCCAGGATGCGCGCGACATCGCCTGGCAAACCCGCCGCCTGTTGCCGGTGATCGGCCGTGCATCCCTGGTCGTGCGCGCCCGTCTGGCGGCGATCGGCGAAGGCGTCGAGGTGCTGGTCTACGCGCCCGACGAGGAAACCCTGTTCGCCCGCATCTGCGCGTTTTTTGCGCGGCTGGGCTACACCATCCTCGCCGCGCGCGTGCACACCACCCGCGACGGCCACGCGCTGGATACCTTCTACGCCCTCGACCCGGAGCTGCGCCAGGTGGCGTATCGGGATTTCCTCAACTACATCGAGCATGAACTTGCCGCCGAATTGGCGTGCCCGGATGCGCCCCCGCCCGCCGTCGGCGGCAAGGTGGCGCGGCGCCTGAAGGCCTTCCCCCTCGAACCCCAGGTGAGCCTGTCGGCCGGCGACAACGGCCGCGATTTCGTGCTCGCCTTCACCGCCGGCGACCGGCCCGGCCTGCTCGCCCAGGTCGCCCGGCTGCTGCACCGGCATGGCGCCAACGTGCTGTCCGCGCGCATCAATACGCTGGGCAACCGGGCGGAGGACGTCTTCGTGCTGGGCGGCGAGAACCTGCGCGGCGCGCCGGCGCGGCTGGCCCTGGAACAGGACCTGTCGGAATTACTCAGGCTGTAGGAGATGCCGGGGCGGCGGGTCCGACATCGGCCCCGCCATGCTCCAGGCGGTAGAGCCAGGCCAGCAACTCCGCCACGGCAACGTAGAGTTCCGGCGGTATGCTGTCGTCGAGATCCACCTGCATCAACAGATTCACCAGATCGGGCGATTCGTGCACGAACACCCCCGCCGTCCTGGCGCGCTCGATGATCTCCTCCGCCAGCAGGCCGCGGCCCTTGGCGATGACGCGCGGGGCGCCCTTGTCCTGGGCGTAATGCAGGGCGACGGCCTCGCGGCGGCGGTCCTTGGAGGCGGCCATCAGAGATCCTCCCGCACCACCGCGAGCTGACTCGGCCTCAGGCCGGCCGCGCGCAGGGCTTCATCCAGGGCGGGCAGGGCCTCGAGCAGCGCGTCCGCCGCGCTGCTTTCCTGCGCGCGCAACCGCACGCTCACTTCGTCGCCGCGCAGGCTGACGCGGGCATGCAGGTCGCCCATGCGCGGCAGGCTCAGGCGTAATTCGGTATTCCAGGCGGCGCCCTCTTCCTCGCCGGCGTCTTCACCCTGCCCCTCCCCCCGTCTCTCCACCAGCCATTGCATGCACTGGCCCGGCCAGGCCAGGCCCTGCCATTGAAAGGGAGCGCCCTCCAGCATCTGCAACTGGCGGCCGGCCAGGCGCGCGGCCTCCTCCGGCATGCCGCCCAGTTCGGCAAGACGGGACTGGAC
>JBBIPL010000113.1:0-6653 GCA_037442845.1 Hydrogenophilales bacterium
GATACATCAACACGTTTCTCTTTTCCCGTTTCCCTTTTCCCGTTTCCCGTTTCCCGTTTCCCGTTTCCCTTTTCCCGTTTCCCTTTTCCCGCAAGGCTCAGCTGTTCTGAATGACGATGCTGGGGAACTTGGCGGAGTGGTCGACCGCCAGGTCGCCCACCTTCACCGCCACGCGGCGCGCGATCTGCCGGTAGATCTCGGCGACGCGGCTGTTGGCGTCGGCCACCACGGAGGGCTTGCCGGTGTCGGCATCCTCGCGGATGCGGATGTCGAGAGGCAGGCCGCCGAGGAACTCGACGCCGTAGTCCTTGCACATGCGCTCGCCGCCGCCCTCGCCGAAGATGCGCTCCTCGTGGCCGCAGTTGGAGCAGATGTGGATGGACATGTTTTCCACCACGCCGAGGATGGGCACACCCACTTTCTCGAACATCTTCAGGCCCTTGCGCGCGTCGATGAGGGCGATGTCCTGCGGCGTGGTGACGATGACCGCGCCGGTGACCGGCACGCGTTGCGCCAGGGTGAGCTGGATGTCGCCGGTGCCGGGCGGCAGGTCCACCACCAGGTAGTCGAGGTCCTTCCACTTGGTGTTGTTGAGCAGTTGCTCGAGGGCCTGGGTAACCATGGGGCCGCGCCAGACCATGGGCGTTTCCACGTCGATGAGAAAGCCGATGGACATGGCCTGCAGGCCATGGCCAAGCATGGGTTCCAGGTTCTGGCCGTCGGGGGATTCCGGGCGGCCGTGGATGCCCAGCATGGTGGGCTGCGAGGGACCATAGATGTCGGCGTCGAGCATGCCCACCTTGGCGCCCTCGGCGGCCAGGGCCAGGGCCAGGTTCACGGCGGTGGTGGACTTGCCGACGCCGCCCTTGCCGGAGGCGACGGCGATGATGTTCTTCACGCCGGGCACCAGCTTCACGCCTTTTTGCACGCTGTGCGCCACCACTTTCCAGGTGACGCCGGCGCTGGCGCTCTCGACGCCGGGGAGGCTCTTGATCTTGGCCTCGATCATGGCCTGGATCTCGCCGGAGACCAACTTTGCCGGATAGGGCAGCACCACGTCCAGGCTGACCTTGCCGCCGTCGACCTTGATGTTCTTCGCCGACTTGCTGGTGATGAAGTCCTTCTGGGTATTGGGATCGATGAGTTCTTTCAGTGCCGCTTGCACTTGCTGTTCGGTAACCGACATGTGGGGCCTCGATAGGGATGGGAAGGAAATCTGTTGCCGCGCGGGCGGGCAAGGCGGTGTTTAGATGAAGACGGTGGGCGCGATTTCAAGCCGCCCTTACTTGAGTATTTTGCTCGGAATAAGCAGGGCTGTGGATAACCCGGATGGGTAGAGGGGCTGCATCGCTCCAATCAAGGACAAACGTCCAGGCGGCCATCTTTCCAGCAGAGCTTGCGCGGTTTTCCGGCTGGCTTGCTTGTTGCGGGTTTGCTGACCGGTTTACTGGACGGTTTGGCGGCGGGCGTTCTTGCCCCTTTCGCTGCCGGCTTCGCCGCTACGGCTTCCTCGGAGCCGGGCAGGGCGACGGCTTCCACGCTGGGCAGGGGGGCGGGGGTGACCGTCACGACGGGTGGTTTGCCCGGCATGACGGCTTTCGCCTCCTCGACGGGCGCTGCGGCGATCGGCGCCGCCGGTAGCGTTGCAGCGCTTGCCGGAACCGGCGCGGGTTCGGCGGTCGGAGCTGGGGCGGTCACGGGTTGAGCGGCCTGGATGGTGGGCGCGGCCGGCGGGACAGCGACGACAGGGCGCTCCGGCATGGAGGGGGAGTCGACGGGGGCGGCGGAAGGCGGCGCTGGCGCGGGCACGGGAGCATCAGGCTGGAGCGGCTTGGCTGGCGGCGAGACCTCCGGCAAGGATTCCGGCTTGGTGGCCACAGCTGGAACCTGGTCGGTCTTGGCATCCGCGGCAGCGGCCGGTGCGGGCGCCGCGGCGGGAGGCGGGGTGACGGGAGGCGTGGCCGGCCGCACAGGCATCGGCATGGCCCAGGGCTGCACCGGCCAGAACCAGAAGGGGGTCGGGAAGGGCGCCGGGGCGCCGGGGCCGCTCATCGGCACGGGCGCCAGCCAGACGGGGACGACCTGGGGCTGCTGCGCCCAGGCATGGGACTGGGCGAGAGCGCCCAACAGGGCGCACAGGGCCAGTCTGGAGAATGGGGAGGGGGTCGGCATGCTTATCCGGGTTGCGTGGGCTGATGGGCGACGAGCTTGAATTCCGGCGCTCGGGCGCGCAGGGCGGCGACGATGCGGGCCATGACGCCGGGATGGTGCTTCAGGGAGACCCAGAGGACATTGCATTTGAGGTTGAGGTCGGCGAACACCACCCATTCCTCATGGCGGGTCAGGACATCGCGGATGATGTGGCTCAGCGCCTCGATTTCGGCGGCGGGGCGCTGGTTCAGCCGCGGCGCCAGCAGCATGAAGTCGGTATAGGGACGGCCATCGGCGTCCCGCCTGGGCGCCAGCTTCCACAACGGCTCGCCGCGATCCCACCGGCCGGGATCAGCGGGCGAGGCGGCGGCGCGGGCGGCCAGGCGCATCGGCGAAGGACTTATCTGCCGAGCTCGGCGCCCAGCTCGGCGAAGGTATGGGCGACGCCGGCGGTTTCCAGGGCGGCGCCCAGTTGGCGGCTGATCTGCGAGACCGAGAACATGCCGCGCAGGACCTGGCTGCCATCCTCGGCGCGGTCCACCACCAGGGCGTGCTGGCGGCCCTGGGTCTTGAGCGTGTGCACGATGTCGCCGACGCGCGCCTTGCGCACGTCATCCATGCACAGCACCTCCAGCCTTTCGCGCGGCGTCATGATGTCCTTGACCATCACGTCGGCGTGGCGGATGCCCTGCGTGTGCACCACCTGCATCGGTTTTTCGCTGGTCAGATCGGAGGCGGTGATGAGGCCGAGAATGCTGTTCAGGTCGTCCACCACCAGCAGCATGCGCACGCCGCGGTGGATCATTTTGGCGCGGGCAGCCTCGATCGTCTCCAGGGGGAAGATGGTGTAGGCGGTGACGACCTTGAAATCGGTCATCACCTCGCTGGCGGCATTTTCCAGATTGACCCGCTCGGGCAGCACCTGCCGTGGCTTGTTGAAGGTGGCGCCCTTTTGCAGGGGGGAGGTGGCGAGAGCGCTATAGGTGGTGTTCATGGTGTTGCCTCGCGAGGGTTCAGGTGCGGCCGGCGCCGTGGCTGCGGCCGGCCAGTTTGTAGGGGTGGCAGGCGCGCGCATGGGCCATGCCGACGGCGAGATAGCGTTCCAGTTCCGCCAGGGCGCAACGATAGACTTCGCGCTTGAAGTCGACCACGTCCTCGACCGGCGACCAGTAGTCGTGCCAGCGCCAGGCATCGAATTCGGGGTGCGCGGAAGCGCGCAGGCGGACGTTGCAGTCCTGGCCGGTCAGGCGCAGGAGAAACCAGATCTGCTTCTGGCCGCGATAGTGGCCGCGCCACTCGCGGCGCACCCAGTCGCGCGGCACGTCGTAGCGCAGCCAGTCGCGCGTGCGGCCCAACAGGCGCACATGCTCTCTGGCCAGACCCACTTCCTCCATGAGTTCCCGATACATGGCCTGTTCGGGGCTCTCGCCCGGCTTGATCCCGCCTTGCGGGAATTGCCAGGAATTCTGCCGGACGCGCTTGCCCCAGAACACCTCATTGCGCGCGTTGCAGATGACGATGCCCACGTTCGGCCGGTAACCGTCCTTGTCGACCATGGCCGCCTCGATTCAATACTTGACTGAGGCCGATTTTCCCACCCTTCCGGAACGCATGCAAAGCCGCGATGGCCGGCGGCCTTCATACGATGAAAGCGTTCTCGGAGAGCGGATTCCATTGCCGCATGCGCGCGACGAAAGCGGGAAACTCCAGGCCCAGCGAGGCCTCCAGGCATTCCGCCGAGCGTTCCAGGTGTTCCAGCCGGGTTTCCGGCAGGGGTTTGCGGAAGGCGAAGACGATGACGTTGCCCTTTTTCTCGGCGGGCAGTTGCAGGGTGTGCTCGCCGAAGGCGCGCGCGATGCGGTCGTGGTAGCGCGGGTAGTAGGCGTCCGATCCCCACAGGTTGAAGGCCGCGACGCCGCCCGGCCGCAGCATGGCATGGCAGGCGCGATAGAACTCCGGGCTGGCGAGATCCTCGACGATGCGTTTGGCGTCGTAGCCGTCTACCAGCAGCACGTCCTGGCTGTCCGGGTGCGCCTGCACGAAGGCGGCGCCGTCCTCGGTGCGGACGCTGAGACGCTCGTCATCCTGGGGCAGCAGGAAGTAGCCGCGGGCGGCGGCCACCACTTCGGCATGGATTTCGAGGGCGGTCAGCCGGCTGCTGGGCAGATGGCGATGCATGTACTTGGCGAGCGAGCCGCCGCCCAGGCCGATCAGGGCGATGTCGCGCGGCTTGGGCACGAACAGCAGGAAGGCCAGTATGGCGCGCGTGTATTCCAGTTCCAGGGCGAAGGGGTCCTTCAGGCGCATGGCGCTTTGCACCGCCGGGCCGCCCAGGTGCAGATAGCGGACGCCGTTTCGCTCGCTGATCTCGACCGTGGCGCGCGCGCGGGCATGCCGGCGGGAAAGGAAACTCATGGTGAAGTAAACGGGGGCTTGGGGATGGTCTGGCGAATTCTACCCGCGCATGGCGGGACAGGCCTGCCATTGCCGCGCCAGACCGGGGTCGCGCGGGCCGGCCGGGGAGATGGAGTAAAATGCCGACGACGCGGCATATCCGTCGCAAGCAACCGGTTTACACGAGGATGTGGCCCATGAATATCGAACAGGCGCGCTTCAACATGGTGAAACAGCAGATTCGTCCCTGGGAAGTGCTCGACCAGAAGGTGCTGGATCTGCTTTTCAAGGTCCGCCGCGAGGACTACGCGCCCCCCGTCTACCGTTCCCTGGCCTTCGTCGACATGGAAATCCCCATCGGCCACGGCGAGGCCATGTGGGCGCCGAAGATCGAGGCGCGGGTGCTGCAGGCCCTGCATGTCGGCCCGCACGAGCGCGTGCTGGAAGTGGGCACCGGCAGCGGCTACTTCACCGCCCTGCTGGCCAGCCAGGCGGGCGTGGTGGTGACGGTCGAACTGCATGCCGACCTGAAGGAACAGGCGGAACAGAAGTTTCGCGCGCATGGGCTCACCAACATCCAGACCCGCCTCGGCGACGCGGCGCGCGATTGGGCCGAGGACGGCGCCTTCGACGTCATCGTCCTCACCGGCTCCTCGCCTCTGCTGCCGGCGGCATACTTGCAGCGCCTGAACCCGGGTGGGCGCCTGTTCGCGCCGCTGGGGGAGGGGCCCATCATGTCCGCCAGCCTGGTCACGGCCACGGCGGCCGGCGCGCAGCGCATCGACCGGCTGTTCGAAACCCGCGTGCAACCCCTGCGACATGCGCTGGAGCCGGAGCGCTTCTCGTTCTGAGCATGCGCCATCTGCATCCGCGCGAACTCAAGGCCTGGCTCGACGACCCGCACAGGGACGCCCCCCTTTTGCTGGACGTGCGGGAACCCTGGGAGTTCGAACGCTGCCATATCGAAGGCTCGGAACTCCTGCCCATGTCGGGCATTCCCAGCCGCTTCGGCCGGCTCGATCCGGGCCGGGAGACGGTGGTGATCTGTCATCATGGCGTGCGCAGCTTCCATGTCGCGCGTTTCCTGGAGCACAACGGTTTCACCGGGGTGATCAACCTGACGGGGGGCATCGATGCCTGGGCCAAGGAAGTCGATCCGCACATGCCTCTGTACTGAGATGAAGATGCCACGCAACCTCCTCACCGCCCTTGCGCTTGCCGCCGGCGCCTTGCTGGCGGCGCCGGCGGCGGTCGGCGCGAACCTGGGCGAGGTCTACAACCTGGCCCGCAGCAACGACGCCAAGCTCGCCGCGGCGCGCGAGGCCTATCGGGCGAATCTCGAGAAACTGCCGCAGGGCAAGGCTGGCCTGCTGCCCAACCTGTCGTTGTCCGCCAGCTACTTCGATACCCGCGCGGATGCCAGCCCGGGCGTGGTGACCAACACCGAGCCTTATGGCTACCGCCTGCTGCTGGTGCAGCCGCTGTATCGCAAACAGAACCTGGAGGCCTACGAACAGGCCAGGATTCAGCAGTTGCTGGGTGAACAGCGGTTGCGCCTGGCCGAACAGGAACTCCTGCTGCGCAGCGCCACCGCCTATTTCGAGGTGTTGCAGGCCGAGGAAAACGTCACCAGCGTGCAGGCCCAGAAAGCGGCTTTCGCCGAACAGCTGGCGCAGGCGAAGAAGAGCTTCGAGGTGGGCGCCGCCACCATCACCGACACGCACGAGGCGCAGGCCCGCTTCGATCTCACCACTTCCCAGGAAATCGCCGCGCTGAATGAGCTGGAAATCAAGCGGCGCGCCCTGGAAAAGATCATCGGCGCCGAGGCGCCGCGCCTGGCCAGGCTCGCCGAGGGCGTGGCCATGCCCATGCCGGAACCGGCGAACATGGATATCTGGGTGAAACAGGCCGAGGAGGACAGCCTGGCTGTCGCGAGCTTGCGTTCCGGTCTCGAACTGGCCCGTCGCGAGGTGCGACGGCAGCGCGGCGGCTATCTGCCCAGCGTCGATTTACAGGCGAGCTACGCCGACAACCGCAATGCCTCCACCACCACCGCCGGCGCCCACATCGACACGACCACCACCCAGATCGGCGTGGTGCTGGGCTGG
>JBBIPL010000114.1:0-6481 GCA_037442845.1 Hydrogenophilales bacterium
ATGGTGTTCACCGGCGTGCGCCATTTCCGGCACTGATTTGGCGGGAAACGGGAAATGGGAAACGGGAAACGGGAAACGGGAAACGGGAAAAGTGAGGAGGGGGGCAACGCGGTGGGTGGTTTTTGCGTTTCCCGTTTCTCTTTTCCCTTTTCCCCGATCCATTCAGCGAGACAACCATGAAAATCCTCGTCATCGGCTCCGGCGGGCGTGAACACGCCCTGGCCTGGCGGCTCAAGCAATCCCCGCGCGCGCGGAAGGTGTTCGTGGCGCCCGGCAACGGCGGCACGGCCCGCGAGGAGGGCGTGGAGAATGTGGCCGTCAGCGCCATCCCCGACTTGGTCGAGTTCGCGAAGAACGAGGGCATCCAGCTCACCGTGGTCGGTCCCGAGGCGCCCCTGGCCGCCGGCGTGGTGGACGCCTTCCGCGCCGCCGGACTGAAGATCTTCGGCCCCACGCGAGCGGCGGCCCAGTTGGAATCCTCCAAGGATTTCGCCAAGCAATTCATGGCCCGCCACCGGATTCCCACCGCCGCCTTCGCCACCTTCACCGATGCCGCCGCCGCCCACGCCTACATCGACGAAAAGGGCGCGCCCATCGTCGTCAAGGCCGACGGCCTGGCCGCCGGCAAGGGCGTGGTGGTGGCGCAAACCGCCGAGGAGGCGCACGCCGCCGTCGAGGCCATGCTCTCCGGCAACAGCATGGGCGAGGCCGGCCACCGGGTGGTGATCGAGGAATGCCTGGTGGGCGAGGAGGCCAGCTTCATCGTCATGGTGGACGGCGAGCACGTCCTGGCGCTGGCCACCAGCCAGGACCACAAGCGCCTGCTGGACGGCGACGAGGGTCCGAACACGGGCGGCATGGGCGCCTATTCCCCGGCGCCGGTGGTGACGCCGGAAATCCACGCCAAGGTCCTGCGCGAGGTGATCCGTCCGGTGGTGGCCGGCATGCAGGCCGAAGGCACGCCCTTCACCGGCTTCCTCTATGCCGGCCTGATGATCGGCGCGGATGGACGTCTGGGCGTGCTGGAATTCAACTGCCGCATGGGCGACCCGGAAACCCAGCCCATCATGATGCGGCTCAAGTCGGACCTGGTGACCCTGCTCGAGGCCGCCATCGACGGTGCCCTGGACCGGGTCGATGCCGAGTGGGACCGGCGCTGCGCCCTGGGCGTGGTGATGGCCGCGGCCGGTTATCCGGACAGCCCGCGCAAGGGCGACGCCATCACCGGCCTCGACGCTAAGGGCGAGGATTTCCACGTTTTCCACGCCGGCAGCGCGATCGAGGGCGACCAGGTGGTCACCGCCGGGGGCCGCGTGCTCTGCGTCACCGCCCTCGGCGACACGGTGAAGATCGCCCAGACCCGCGCCTACGAAGTGGCGGAAAACATCGATTTCGCCGGCCGCCAGATGCGCCGCGACATCGGCTGGCGCGCCATCCGGCGCCGGAAGAACTAGTGGAAAGGGGCGGGCGATGACCCCGCATCCGCGCCTTCCTCATGCGCGGCGGCGTGGTGCGGCCCTGACTCGCGGGTGACGGTGGTGAGGGCGGCGACCTGGGTTATGCTTGCCGTGTTTCCCGCCGGAGACCCGCCATGTTTGCCCTCCACGGCCTATCGGGCCAGCACTTCCGCGGTACCCTGGAAGAACTTTCGCAACTCACCGGGGTGACCCGCGCCCGGCGCGGCAGGGCGATCGGCCAGGAGGGCGAGGAGGCGCTGCCGACTTTCGTCGAGCGGACGCATAGCCGGGATACGGGCGGGCCGACCGCGGGCCACGAGGCCGCCGCCCGCGCCTACCAGGAAACCCTGCAGGCGCCGGAGCAGGAGCGCGGCCCCCTGTATCACGCCTACCAGATCATGAGCCGCGAGGTCTTCACCCTGACGCTGGAGGAAAAGGCCGCGCCGGCCTGGCGCCGTCTGCTGGCGCGCGGCGTGCGTCAGGCGCCGGTGCTGGACGCCGGCGGCAAGCTGGTCGGCATGGTCACCGAACGTGACCTGCTGATCAGCTTCGACCTGCAAAGAAAACCGGGGCGCATGCCTCCGGCCCGGCGCGTGGGCGACGTGATGCTTTCGCCGGTGGTGAGCGCCGATCCGGTCACCGACATCCGCCGCATCGCCCGCGTCCTGCTGGACGATGACCTGCCCGGCCTGCCCGTGGTGAACGATGCCGGCGTCCTGGTGGGCTTCGTCAGCCGGGGCGACATCCTGCGCGCGGTGATGGCCGATCCGCCCCTGAGCCTGTGGACCTGAACGGCCCGCGGGAGACGCATGCCATCTCCGCGCGGCGCGGACCCCATTGTGGGTAGAATCCCGCTGTTTAAAGCCCGCCTCCATTGCCATGAACACGGAACGCGTCAAGGAATTCCTCCTGGAGTTGCAGGAGCTCATCGTCGAACGCATGGAGCAGGTGGACGGCAAGACCTTCCGCCGAGATGGCTGGGAACGGCCCGAGGGCGGCGGCGGCTATTCCTACCTGGTGGAAGAGGGCAACGTCCTGGAGCGGGGCGGCTGCAACTTCTCGCACGTCATGGGCGCGAAGCTGCCGCCCTCGGCGACGGCGCACCGGCCCGAACTCGCCGGCCGGCGCTGGCAGGCCATGGGGGTGTCCCTGGTCATGCATCCGCGCAATCCCTATGCCCCCACCTCGCACATGAACGTGCGTTTCTTCGTCGCCGAGAAGGACGGCGAGGCGCCGGTGTGGTGGTTCGGCGGCGGCATGGACCTGACCCCTTACTACGGTTTCGAGGAAGACGCGGTGCACTTCCACAGCATGTGCCGCAAGTCCCTCGACCCCTTCGACCCGGCGCTTTATCCGCGCTTCAAGCAGTGGTGCGATGAATACTTCTTCCTCAAGCACCGCAACGAGCCGCGCGGCATCGGCGGCATCTTCTTCGACGACCTCTCCGAAGGCGGCTTCGAACAGTGCTTCAACCTCACCGAATCGGTGGGCGACCACTTCCTCTCCGCCTACGTACCTATTCTGGAGCGTCGCGCCGACACGCCCTACGGCGAGCGCGAGCGGGATTTCCAGCTCTACCGCCGCGGCCGCTACGTGGAATTCAACCTGGTGTTCGACCGCGGCACCCTGTTCGGCCTGCAATCCGGCGGCCGCACCGAATCCATCCTCATGTCCATGCCGCCGCTGGTGAAATGGCGCTATGACTGGAAACCCGAGCCGGACACGCCGGAGGCCCGCCTGTACAGCGATTTCCTGCGCCCCCGCGACTGGCTGGGAGAATTCGCGCGGCCCTGAGTCTTACCCGTCCGGCCGGCATCCTGTCGGCCGCGGCGCCCGCCGATAGCCAGCCATGACCAACAAGCCCGCGCCCGAGACGCCCATCCGCGTGCCGCCCGGCGCGCTGCCGCCGAAGAAACCGCGCAAGCTGGGTCCGGGCTTCTGGATCTTCATCTTCGCGGCGATGTTGCTGGGCGCGCTAGTCGCCGCCTATGAACTGATCGCCTCGCCGTTCCAGGCCATGGTGCTGGCGGGCTACGGCAAGCGCCTCACCTTCCAGACCGAGGCCGGCGAGAACCCGGACCTGCGTACCCCGGAGGCCGGACCCTATGACATCCGCCTGGGTTATGCGGGGCTGCCCGGATACATCCAGCGCCTGAAGCAGCAGGGTTTCCTGGTCACCGAGCAGGCGCGCCTGTCGCCGGACATGGCGCGCGTGCACGATTTCGGCCTGTTCATGCCCTACGCGGAGAAGTCCGTGGCGGGGATCGACATCCTCGACTGCCGCGGCGAACCGCTGTACAGCGCGCGCCATCCCCGCCACGCCTACGCCGATTTCTCCGCTGTGCCGGCCGTGGTGGCGAACACCCTGCTGTTCGTCGAGAACCGCGAACTGCTCGATCCCAATCACCCGCAGCGCAATCCGGCGGTGGAATGGGACCGCCTCGGCGCGGCGCTGCTGGAGAAGATGCTGCAGGCGGTGGATCCCTCGCGCAACGTGCCCGGCGGCTCCACCCTGGCCACCCAGATCGAGAAATACCGGCATTCCCCGGACGGTCTGACCATGACTCCCGCCGACAAGCTGCGGCAGATGGTGTCCGCCTCGCTGCGCGCCTATTTAGATGGCGAGGATACGCGCGCCACGCGGCGGCGCATCGTGCTGGATTACCTGAACTCGGTGCCGCTCGCGGCGGCGCCCGGTTTCGGCGAGGTCAACGGCGTGGGGGACGGCCTGTATGCCTGGTTCGGCCTCGATTTCGAGGAGGTCAACCGCCTGCTGCGCGCGCCCAGGCCGACGCCGGAAACAGCGCGCGCCTATAAGCACATGCTCGGTCTGCTGATTTCACAGCGCAAGCCGTCTTATTATCTGCTGTCCGGCCGCGACCAACTGAACGTCCATGCTGACGCGCATCTGCGTCTGCTGGCGGAGGCGCGGGTGATCAGCCCGGAACTGCGCGACGCGGCCCTGCGCGAGCGCATCACCTTTCGCGTCAATGGCAAGACGCGGCTCAACGGCGGTGCCGAGCCGTTCGAGGACAAGGCAGCCAGCGCCCTGCGCGTCGAGCTTTCGGGACGCCTGGGCGTGCCGCGCCTGTATGACCTCGACCGCCTGGACGTAAAGGCCCGCGCCACCCTGCACGCGCCCACCCAGCGCGCCATCTCGGCCTTCCTGCGGCGCCTGTCCGATCCGCTGGTGGTGGAGGCGGCCGGCCTCTACGGACAGTACCTGCTGTCCCCCGAGAATGACCTGAGCAAACCGATCTACAGTTTCACCCTGTACGAGAACACCGAGGAAGGCGCCCTGCTGCGGGTGCAGGCCGACAACCTGAACCAGCCCTTCGACATCAACAAGGGCGCCAAGCTGGACATGGGCTCCTCGGCCAAGCTGCGCACCCTCCTCACCTACCTGCAACTGGTAGCGGAACTGCACGAACAATACGCCGGCCTGTCGCGCGCCGAGTTGCTCAGGGTCAAAGCGGCGGACAAGGATCTGCTGCTGCGCTGGGCGCTCAACTATCTGGCCGGAGCCCGCGACAAATCGCTCACGCCCATGCTGGAAGCGGCCATGGCGCGCACCTATTCGGCCAGCCCGGCGGAATCCTTCCTCACCGGCGGCGGCGTGCACCAGTTCGCCAACTTCAACCGCGAGGACGACCACAAGGTCATGGACATGTGGGAGGCCACCCGCAATTCGGTGAACCTGCCCTTTATTCGACTGATGCGCGACATCGTGCGGCACTTCATGTATCGCGACCCGAAGGGCGCCGCGCAGATCCTGGCCGACCCCAAGGATCCTCGCCGCGCGGAATATCTGCGTCGTTTCGCGGACAAGGAGGGCAAGTCCTATCTGGCCCGTTTCCACAAGAAATACAAGGGCCTGAAGCCGGAGGAAGCCGCCAGCGCCCTGCTCAACCACCTCACCGCCAACCCACGGCGCCTAGCCGCCGTGCACCGCTACCTGGAACCGCAGGCGGATGTGGCCGCCTTCAGCGCCTTCATCCGCCAGCGCCTGAACAATCCCGCCAGCCTGAACGAGGGGGATTACCAGTTCCTCTACGAAACCTACGGCCCGGACAAGTTCGACCTCTCCGACCGCGGCTACATCGCCCAGATCCATCCCCTGGAACTCTGGCTGGTGGCCTACCTGCGCGCGAATCCGCAAGCCGGCTGGAGCGACATCACCAAGGCCAGCCAGAAGGAGCGTGTCGAGGTGTATGGCTGGCTGCTCAACACCAGCCACAAAAACGCCCAGGATCTGCGCATCCTCTCCCTGCTGGAGATCGAGGCCTTCCAGGAAATCCACCGGCGCTGGCGCCAGCTCGGCTACCCCTTCGGCAGCCTGGTGCCGTCCTACGCCACCGCCATCGGCTCCTCGGCCGACCGGCCCGCCGCGCTGGCGGAAATGATGGGCGTGATTCTCAACGATGGCGTCAAGCTGCCGCCCGTCACCCTGACCGGCGTGGAGTTCGCGGCGGGCACGCCCTATCACACCGTCCTCAAGCGTGAACTGCCGGAAGCCACGCGCATTTTCCGCGCCGAGGTGGCGCAGGTGGCGCGCCGCGCGCTCGTCGACGTGGTGCAGCAGGGCACCGCCCGCCGCTTGCGTGGGGCCTTCCCCCTGGCCGGCGGCGCGTCGCTGACGCTGGGAGGCAAGACCGGCACCGGCGACCACCGTTACGAGGTGTATTCCGCCAGCGGTCAGGTGCTGGAATCCAAGGTGATGAACCGCACCGCCACCTTCGCCTTCTTCCTGGGCGAGCGTTTCTTCGGCGTGATGACGGTTTTCGTACCCGGTGAGGCGGCCGCCGACTACCGCTTCACCAGCGGCATGGCGGTGCAGATCGTGAAGAACATCGAGCCCGCCCTGCGCGGGCTGATCCTCGGCAGCGAGGTTCTCGAACCGACCTGGGCGGAAAGTCTCGCGGCCTTCGAGGCCGAATCGATGCAGCCCAGCGCGGCAGCCCCGCAGGCCGCCCCGCTGACGGCCGAAGCCGCCGCGCTCGCGCCGGCGGCGCCCGGCACGCCGG
>JBBIPL010000115.1:0-6251 GCA_037442845.1 Hydrogenophilales bacterium
TAAAAAGGGCGGGCCCGGAGCCCGCCCCATGCTTACACAGGCATCACTTCTTGTTCAGATAGGCGCGGATGGCCTGGGTGTGCAGCGCGTCGGTGGGCGCCTTGTTCTTCAGGGTCACCTTGCCGGAACCATGGCAGGCGATGCAGGCGCCGACCCGGCTGATGCGCTGCTGCTCGGCCTTGTTGAAGGGCCGCGCGCCTTCGTGGGCGGTGCCCTGGAGCTGGCGGCCTTCCTCGTCGACGATGCGTTCCGGCTCGAAGTCCGGCCCGCCGCCATCGGGGAAGTTGCGCTTCACGTCATAGGTGCCGGTGCCCAGGCCCAGGGCCTTGCGGCTCATGTGGCAGTCGGCGCAGGTGCGGGCGGACTTGCTGATGGTGTGGGGCTGGATCGGGTTATGCATCCAGCCGCTGGTGCCGTGCACGGTGGTGAAAATCTTGTTGCTCACCGTCTTGGTCTTCGCCACGCTGTCGCGCTGGGTATAGACCACCTGGCAGCCGGGAATGAACGGCGACACCTTGCCCTTGGCGTTGATGCCCAGCACCGGGGTTTCCCAACGCAGGTAGGAGCGCGATTCGTTCCAGGTGAAGGCGGATTTGCCCACGGCATTCATGGTGCCGTTCTTCGACGGATCGGCGTCATTGCCGTCGGCCAGCCAGTCGCGCGAGGGCTTGCCGGTGTCGTGGTCGGTATGGCAGCCATAGCATTGCGGCGCCCACTTGGCGTGGCAGCTGTAGCACTCCAGTTTTTCCATGTGCTTCGGAATGGCGACCATGGCGGCATGGCCTTCCTGGCTGAGCTTGGCGCCCTTCAGTTGCGGCACCGGGTGCTCCTTGCCGGTGAGCTTGGCGATCAACACGGGCTTGCCGTTTTTCATCTGGATGTTGTTCAGCTTGTTGCCCCAGATGGTGGTGAAGGTGGCGGCCTTCTTGGTGTTGCCGTGGCAGGTTTCGCAACGGATTTCAACGGCATCCTCCTTGCGGTTATAGATGCGGCCGTCGCCGTGCAGGTCATGCGAGGTGTGGCAATCCAGGCAGCTCATGCCTTTCTCGAAGTGCACGTCCTTGCTCAGGTGGTTGTAATACTTGCCGTGCAGCTTGCCCTGCTTGTCGCCATTGTCTTTCCAGGGTGAACCGTATTCGTCCGCTTCCATGGTGCCGATGAAGGACACGCCGGTACGGCCGCCCCGGTTGTGGCAGTGCAGGCATTGGTACTCCGGGATCTTGGTGGTGATCTTGTGCATCTTGGGCCGGCCGATCTTGCTCTTGTCGATGGCCTTGTCGCCGCCCTCGTACACGCCCTTGTCGGAATACACCACATGGCAGGCCGCGCAGCCGCTGGCGCGGGCATCGCCCACCTGCTGCGCGCCGCCGCTCCAGAGGTGGCAGCGCAGGCACTGATTGCGCAGGTAGTCGTCGCCCGGCGAGTTGGTTGCGCTGTCCGGTTTCTTCGGATCGTACTTGGGTACCTGGACCAGCTTGAGCAGCGAACCCGGCCGGTCGGCGACGCTGGTTTCCACGTCATAGGTGGCATAGAGGGCCTTGCGGTCCTGGGCGCCGAAGCCATAGCGGGCGCCGGCGATCATGCCCGCCATGGTGGCGTGCAGGGACTTCTTGCCGTTGGCCAGATGTTCCGCGTGGCAGGTGCCGCAGGTCTTGTCCGCCACCCGGAAGTCGGAGGGGTTGGCGTACATGCCCTTGTGGGCCACTTTCGCGTCCTGGGTTTCCGCGCCGTTACCCTGGTGGCAGAAGGTGCAGGACAGTTCCTTCATCACCGGGGTATCGGCGATGCGCTCGATACCCTGGTGGCAGGTCAGGCAGCCCTTGTCGTCGTCCCAGGCCGCCGTCGCCGCGAGGGGCAGACTGGCGAGCAGCCAGAAGCCGAGAGCTTTCAGAAGGCGTGATTTCATGGTCTTCCCCTTGTGGTGACGAACATCGCGGGAAGACAAGCAGCGCGCGTGCCAGATGCGGGGAAGAGGGCAAGCGCTTGATTTACATCAATACGCGCGGTCGGATCGAAGCGACGGGTCGGTCAGGAAGTGACCGGTGTGGTCAGGAACTGATCGGTCGATCAATGCCTAGCGCATCGGGCTTTCATCCTCCTTGCCCTGAAACGCCTCCAGTTCGTACTGACTGATCTTGTTGCGCAAGGTCAGCCGGGTGATGCCCAGAAGGGCGGCGGCATGGGTCTTGTTGCCATGGCAATGCCGCAGCACTCGGGCGATGTGCGATTTTTCCATGTCCGCCAGCGCGAAGGGTGGCGCCGTGCCGTCCCTGGATTGGCAGTCGGCGGCATTGCACAACTCCTTGGGCAGGTGTTCCTGGTGGATGAGCTCGCCGCCGGAGAGAATCAGGGCTCGCTCCATGACGTTGCGCAGTTCCCGCACGTTGCCGGGCCAGACGTAGGCGGCAAGGCGCCCCTCCGCCGCCGGGGCGATGCCCGCCGCCTTGAGTCCCATCACCGTGGCGGCCTGGCCCAGGAAATGCCGGGCCAGGGGCAGGATGTCCTCGCGCCGTTCGCGCAGGGGCGGCACGTCGATGCCGGCGACGTTGAGGCGGTAGTACAGGTCCTCACGGAAACGGCCCTGGCGAATGAGTACGTTGAGATCCCGGTTGGTGGCGGCGACGAAACGCACGTCCACGGTCCGTTCCCCCTGGCCGCCGACGCGGCGGAAGGCCTGGGTCTCGATGACGCGCAGCAGCTTTGGTTGCAGGGCGGGAGCCAGGTCGCCGATCTCGTCGAGGAACAGCGTGCCGCCATCCGCCAGTTCCAGGAGGCCTCGCTTGCTGGTGATGGCGTCGGTGAAGGCGCCCTTCTCGTGGCCGAACATTTCCGATTCCAGCAATCCTTCGGCGATGGCGGAGCAATTCAGGGTGATCCAGGGGCCGGCGGCGCGGGGCGAGAGAGCGTGGATGGCCTGGGCGATCCGCTCCTTGCCGGTGCCGGACTCACCCCGGATCATCACCGGTGTGCGCGCGGCGGCGGCGATGCGGCGGGTCATGTCGAGCATGGCGGCGAAAGCGGGGCTGGCGCCGATCAGACCATCCAGGTTCGCCGGGGCGCGGGCCACTACGCGCAGGCGCGCCACCTCGTCGCGCAGTCGCCGGGTCTCCAGGGCGCGGCGCACCAGACCGCGCAGGTCATCCAGATCGAAGGGCTTGTTCAGGTAATCGTAGGCTCCGGCCTTGAGGGCGGAAATCGCGGTACGCACTTCGGGATAGGCGGTCATCACCACCGCCAGCAACTGGTCGTCGATTTCCTGCAGGCGGCCCAGGAGTTCCAGGCCGTCGCCATCGGGCAGGCGCAGATCGAGCAAGGCCAGCGCGTAGTTCGCGCGGCGCGCCAACTCGAGCGCTTCGGCGGCGCCGGCGGCCTGATCCACCTGGTAATTGCGGGCCAGCACCTCGGCCAGGGTCTGGCGCAGGGTGTCATCGTCGTCGACCAGCAGGATGCGCTCGTTCATGGGACTTCGCTTCCGGGACAGGTTTCGGCCGCCGGCGCATGGTCCGCGCCCACCGCCGGCCAGGCAAACTCGAAGCGGGTACCGTGCGACGCGCGCGCCAGGACCCGTATGCCGGCACCATGCTGGTCGGCGATCTTCTTGACCACCGCCAGGCCCAGACCGGTGCCCTCCGCGCGGGTGGTGAAGAAAGGCTCGAACAGGCGCGGCAGAACGTCCGGGGCGATGCCGGGGCCACTGTCCTCGACGCAGAAATGCACCCGGCGGCGGCCGTCGGTCGCGGGCGCCGTGCCGGGTGGCGCGTGGCACATGGAGAGGATGATCTCGCCCGGCCCGTCGATGGCATGGATGGCGTTGAGGATCAGGTTCAGCAGCAGTTGCTTCAACTGGTTGGGGTCGGCCAGAAGAGGCGGCATGTCGCGTCCGCACTGGCGGTGGCGGATGGCGATGCCTTTCGCCTTGGCCTCCTTGCGCGTCCACAGCAGCACGTCGTCGAGCACGTCCTCCAGCCGGCAGGGAGCGGGGTGGTGGTCGCGGGGGGCGGCGAAACCGTTGATGGTGCGCAGGAAGCCCGCGAGGCGGTCGATCTCGCCGCGCAACCGGCCCAGGTATTTGGCTGCTTCGGGATGTGGGCAGGCGTCCTGCTCCAGCACCTGGACGACGGTCTTCATGCCGGCCAGGGGATTGCCGATCTCATGGGCGAGACCCATGGCCAGTTCGCCCAGGGTGGTCATCTTCTCCCGCTGGAACATTTGTCGATCCTGCTCCCGTCGTTCGTCCACCAGCCGGCGCAGAAGGCGACGGGAGACCAGCCAGCCGGCGGCGGCGGTGGCGACCAGGGCGGCGAGCAAAACGGCATAGAGCAGGTAGAGGTTGAAGGCCGCCGCGAAGAATTTCTGCTGGGGATAGGCCAGGACCAGACTCCATGCGCGCGGCGGCTCGCCGCCGTGGCCGGCGAGAGGTCGCACGGCGACGGGCGCGTGGGCGACCACCAGGTCATCGTCGACGATGACGCCATGCCGTCCCCTCAGGATGGCCGACACGGCTTGTGGAGACAGGGTGTCGTCGAGCGATTCCACAGCCAGCATGCGGAAGGATTCCGGCCGAGCCTGGCCAGTCCGTGCCAGGTAATACCCCGTCTGGTCGAACAGGTAGGCGGTGCCGCCATGGGTGTCGGCCATCTGCTGCACCTGGCGCAGGAATAGCTCCGCGTGCAGGTTGAGGATGAGCAGGCCATGCCTGCGGCCGGAGGCATCGGAGACGGGCGTGGCGACCCGCACCACCGGCCGCTCCGGTACTTCCACCCGGCCGTGCTCGATGTTCAGATCGAGGGGCGAGACGTAGATGCGGCCGGCTTCCAGCTTCATCGCTTCGTGGAAGTAATAGCGATCCGACTTGTCCTGCAGGCGCTCGCGCGGCACGGGCTCGATGGCGTGGCTGACCCGGTCGACCCGAACCACTTCGCGGCCGGCGGCGTCCAGGTAGCGCACCTGGTAGATGTAGGGATAGGCGGTGGCGAATACCGAGAACTCCCGCTCCAGGCGGGCGCCCGCGTCGGCGCGGGCGCCTTCCACCAGTTCGTCGAGGGCGGTGGAGGCGCTCAGGTACAAGACCTCGCTGGCCAGTTGTTCCATGAAGCGGGCAATCGTGTCCGCCCGGCTGGCGATTTCCTGCTCAAGATGAGTCAGGTTTTCCCGGCGCAGGGCCTGGATCGAATAGTGGACGCCGACCATCCCGGCGATGGCGATGGGCACCACGGCGGCCGCCAGAAAGGCCAGATACAGGCGGTTGGAGGGGGCGGTGATGCGGCCCGTCAGACGCATGTTGGATCTCGCGATTGTGCAGCCCGCATCATCGGGGCGGCCGCCAAATGGGGCAAGCTCGCGGCCCGAACCGACGCGCGCCCAGGCGACGGGGTTTCACTTGCCCTTGCCGAGCTGATCCTTCAAGCCCGCGAAGGGGTTGTGGCTGGCCGCCGTGGCAGGCTGGTTCGAGGCGCGGGTCGGCGCGATGAGCGGCGCGTCGAGGTCGCGGGAATGTTCGGCGTCGTGGCAATACAGGCAGAGCAACTCCCAGTTGCTGCCGTCCGGCGGATTGTTGTCGTGGTTGTGGTCCTTGTGGTGGACGGTGAGCTGGGCCAGGTTGCGGCTGTCGAAGGTGCGGCCGCAGCGGCCGCACACCCAGGGGAACAGCTTCAGGGCCTGGCCGCGATAAGTTTCCGCGCGGGCGTCGGCCTGGCGGCGGGCTTCGGCGACGACGCGGTCGAGGCGGGCGTGGTCGGGTGTCTTCGGCATGGCCGGTCTCCCTAAGGGTGGGGATGGCGCCATGGTAAGATCGCCGCCTCTTTTTTACCCGGAATTTTCCCCATGTTTTCCGCCAGCCAGACCCTCGCCAACACCGATCCCGAGCTGTGGGCCGCCATCCAGGGCGAAAACCACCGCCAGGAAGAGCACATCGAGCTCATCGCCTCCGAGAACTACGTCAGCCGCCCGGTCATGGAAGCCCAGGGCTCCCAGCTCACCAACAAGTACGCGGAAGGCTATCCCGGCAAGCGCTACTACGGCGGCTGTGAATATGTGGACATCGCCGAGCAGCTGGCCATCGACAGGCTGAAGAAGCTGTTCGGCGCGGATGCACACAACTACGCCGCCAACGTCCAGCCCAACTCGGGCTCCCAGGCCAACCAGGCGGTGCTGATGGCCTTCTGCAAGCCTGGCGACACCATCATGGGCATGAGCCTGGCCGAAGGCGGCCACCTCACCCACGGCATGGCCCTGAACATATCGGGCAAGTG
>JBBIPL010000116.1:0-6107 GCA_037442845.1 Hydrogenophilales bacterium
CCGCAGGCGTGCAGGGCCAGGGCGTGGCGGCCGGCGAGCAGGCCCGCGCTGGCGGCGGCCAGGGCGTCGGCCTGCACGAAGGTCTGCCCGACGCCGCCGGCAAGCCGCTCGCCGTCGGCGCACAGCGCGCCGTCCCACTCCAGGCTGATCACGGGAACTCCCCAGCGCCGCGCCAGGTGGCGGCCCAGGTGGCCCTTGCCGGCGCACCACTCCAGCACGGGACGCGCTACCGGCCCGACGCCGGCGGCGAAAGCGCCGATCTGCGCGCGCTTGCGCCCCGGCATGTGGCGGGATGCGCTCTCCTCCGGAACTTCGTGCGGTTCCTGCAGGCGCGGCAGCGCGGTGAGTTCGTGCAGTTGCAGGAGTTCCGGCAGAAAGCGGCCGGCCAGATCGACGAGGGCGGCGTTGTCGCCGGCCAGGCTTGCCGCCTCGGCGTCCACTAGGGCCAGCAGATGCGCCGCATAGTCCGCATGCGCCGCGCACCAGGCCGGCCGCGGCACGTGAAAGGGCGCGGGCCGCCACAGCCCGGCGTGGGCATCGAGCAGCGCGCCCAGGCGATGGAAACGCCGCGCGAGCGCCTCCTCGGACAGCTTGCCCGGCTTCACCCCGTCCCGCCCCAAGCGGCCAGTTTCAGCGCGCGATGCCGGGCCTTGATGCGGCTAGCCAGCACGAATCCAGCCGGGGGCGGCAGCAGGGCAGAGGCCAGGAACAGCCAGTCCGTTATCCCCGCATCAGGGCGAGGATGGCGATGACCAGCAGCACGGCGCCGCCCAGCAGCGTCATGCCGGTCAGGCGCCTGAAGCCGGCGCGCAAGCGATCCAGCTCGCCGCGCGCGCCGGCATCGTCGTCGCGCGTTGCCGGCGCGGGGCCGCCGCCGGCCGCCGCATCCATCAGGAGTTCAGGCGGACGGGATTCTTCCAGGCGCGCATGCAAGGCAGCCAACTCGGAGCGGACGGCGACCAGGTCCTGTCGCAGAGACGCCGTCTTCGCCGCCGACTCCCCGGCCTGTGCGTCCAGCCTGGCCAGCAGGGTCTCGCGCAACCTGGCGAACTCGGCGGCCTGGCCGTCGCTGCGCGCCTGCTGGCCGGCGAGGCGCTGTTCCAGGTCGGCCGAAAGCGCCGGCAGGTCCGGCGCGGGCCGCGCCGCCAGCTCCGCCAGACGCCGGTCCAGGGCGTCCAGGCTCGCCGCCTGCCGCGCCAGGCGTTCGTCGAGTTCCGCGCGCAGCGCGGCCACGGCGCTCTCCAGCCGCGCGACGACCTCGACGCTGGGTTCCGTCGCCTCGGCGGGCTCGCCGGCGCGTGACGGCAGGGAGGCGAGCAGCGATTCCAGGGCCTCGGTGGCGGGCGGCTTGGTCATGACGTCCAAGGCGCCGGCCTGCCGCGCCTCCTCGACGAAACCGGCTTCGTCGTTGCCGCTGACGATGATCACCGGGATGTCGCGCAGCGCGGGGCTGGCCTGGATGCGGCGGGTCACCTCGAAGCCATCCATGTCCGGCATCATGTGGTCCATGAAAATCAGGTCGGGCCGCTGCCGCGACAGCATGTCGAGGGCTTCCGGGCCCGATTCGGCGAGTTCCACCCGGATGCCCATGGCTTCCAGTTTCCTCTGCATGGTCAGACGTCCGACCTTGGAATCGTCCACCACCAGCGCGCGCAGGTCTTGCATAGGGTTTCATCCTCCGACAACGGGAACCTGAACGTTACCACCGATCCCGCGCGCCGCCCTCAAGCCGACTTGCGGGGCGGCTGCCCACACCGCCCGCATGGTGACATCCTGGTAGCCGTCGCCGAATTTCCGCGCATTGCCCACGACGCTTCGCTCAAGGAAGCCTTCGCCATGCCGCATCGCCAGCACACCTCCGGCGGCTGGCGCTATCGCCACATGCTGGTGTTCGACGGCGAGCGCAAGGTGGCAGGCCTTTCCGGCCTGGTCGATCTGCCGCGCGCCCTGATGCGCCGCGAGCCGGCGCCCCCAACGCGCAGCGGCGGCGACGCCGTCGGGCAGTTCCGGCACCTCGCCGGCCAACGATGTGCGTGGTAATTTCCCCGGCCCTATCACTACCTCATGCCCCGCGCGTGGCGCCGCCCCCGCTCACCACGATCTACGCCGACGCTTTCCTGCTGGTGCTCGACAAACCCGCCGGCCTGCACGCCGTGCCGGGCCGCGGCGAGGACAAGCAGGACTGCCTGAGCGCGCGCGCCCAGGCGCAATACGCCGACGCGCTGGTGGTGCACCGCCTGGACCGCGACACTTCCGGCCTTATGCTGATGGCGCGCGGCAAGGCCATGCAGAGCGCGCTCGGCCGCGCCTTCATCGCCCGCGCCGTGGACAAGCGCTACGTGGCGGTGGTGGCAGGCATCCTCGCACCGCCTAACAGCGCCGACGGCTGGGGCGAGATCGATTTACCCATCTTCCTGGACTGGCCATTGCGGCCAAGGCGCGTCATCGACCCTCGCGGCCAGCCCAGCCTGACGCGCTGGCGCGTGCTGCCGGGCGAGGCGCCGGCGGGTTGCACGCGCCTGGAACTGGAGCCTTTCACCGGCCGCTCGCACCAGCTCCGGGCGCATCTGGAGGCCATCGGCCACCCCATCCTGGGCGACAGCCTGTACGGCGACGCCAACTCCCGCGCCGGGGCCGGCCGCCTGCTGCTGCACGCCTGGCGCCTGGGCTTCAGCCACCCCGTCAGCGCGAGGCCACTGAGCCTAAAGAGCCCACCACCGTTCTGAGCGCGGCCGCCGTTCCGCCGGCGCGGATCAGGCTGCGCCGGGTTGGGCCGGGCCTTCCGGCAGGCGTGAGACCAGCACCTTGTCGACGCGGTTGCGGTCCATGTCCACCACCTCGAAGCGCAGGCCTTCCCAGTCGAAGTAATCGGCGACGGCGGGCACGCGGCCAAGCATGTGCATGACGAAGCCGCCCAGGGTGTTGTAGGCGTTCTCCTCCTCGCCCGGCAGATCGGCCTCGATGTCGAGCGCCGACTTCAGGCGTTCCGCGGTGACGCTGCCGTCCACCAGCCAGGAGCCATCCTCCCTTTGCGCCACGTCCAGTTCGTCCGGCCCCTCGGCGGAGGGCAGCTCGCCGACGATGGCGGTGAGCACGTCGGTGAGGGTCACCAGGCCCTCCAGTTCACCGTACTCGTCGACGATCAGGGCGATCTGCATGCGCGACTGGCGGAAGCTCTCCAGCAACTGGGTGATGGTGACGCTGTCCGGCACGTAGAGCGGCTCGCGCAGGCGGCTTTCGATGTCCAGGGGAGCGCCGCTCAGCATGGCTTGCAGCAGGTCGGAAGTGCGCAGGATGCCGGCGATGTGTTCCAGTCCGTCGCGGCAGACCACGATGCGCTCGAAGGGGCTCTCGGCCAGGCGCTGGCGGATTTCCTCCTGCGGCTCGTCCAGATCGATCAGGTAGATGTCGCTGCGGTGGGTCATGATCGCCGCGATGCGCTGCTCGTCCAGGCGCAGCACGTTGGAGACGATCTCCTGCTCGCTCTCGTGGAACACGCCGGCCTCGGCGCCCTGCTCCATGAGCACGTTGATCTCGTCGTCGGTGACCGGCGGCTCCTCCTTGCGTTTCGCGCCGAGCACGCGCAGCACCAGGCTGGAGGAGGTGGACAGCAGCCACACCAGAGGCCGCGTGGCGCGCGTCAGCAGATTCATGGGCCGCGCCACCAGCGAGGCGATGCCTTCCGGGGCCATCAGGGCCAGGCGCTTGGGCACCAGTTCGCCGACCACCACGGCGAAATAGGTCAGCACCACCACCACCACGGCAAGCGCAATCCCATAGGCGTAGGGCGCCAGCAAATCCCAGCCGCCGAGCCAGGCCGCCAGCGGATCGGCCAGCGCCGTCTCGCCGATGGCGCCGCTGAGGATGCCAATGGAGGTGATGCCGACCTGGATGGTGGAAAGGAAGTTGGAGGGCTCGGCGTGCAACTCCAGGGCCGAGCCGGCGCCGGGGCTGCCGTCTTCCGCCAGGCGCTGGAGCCTGGCCTTGCGGGAAGAGACCACGGCGATTTCCGCCATGGCGAAGACGCCGTTGAGCAGGATCAGGAACAGAAGAAGCGCAATGTCCATATCAAGCCGCCCGATGCCAGCTCGACACGCGGCCCCGGTGTGGAGACGCGGAAATTCTACCCCAGGCCGGGAACGGGCTGGCGGCCGCCGAGCCGGCACGCATAAACCCAGCCTCAAGTCCGCGCATCGCCGGTCCGCACAGGCAATCCGCGGCAGGCCCGCCAAAGTGCCAGGTCGTAAGCGATCTTCAATACTCCGCAAGCCACCAGCGGCGCGGCCAGCCAGCCGGCCGCGAACAGGGCGCCGCCGAGCGACGGGCTGAGCGCCGCCGCCAGACTGCGCGGCACGGCGGTGAAGCTGGCGGCGGCGGCGCGCTCGGGCGGGGTCACCACCGCCATGACGAAGGCCGTGCGGGTGGGCACGTCCATCTGCGACAGGGCCGCGCGCGCCAGCAGCAGGCCCAGCGCCCAGGGCAGGCTGTCGGCGAGGGCGGCGAGGATGAGAAGGACGCTCGACGGGATATGGGTCAACACCATGGTGTTGACCAGGCCGATGCGCTTCGCCACCCAGGGCGCCGCCAGTTGCGAGAAGGCGGACAGCAGGCCCGCCCAGAAAAAGAAGAGCCCGGCGGCGGCCAGCGACAGGCCGAAGCGCTCGAACAGCCACAGGGCCAGGAGCGAGTTCAGCACCAGGCCGCCGGCGAAGGCGTCGATGGAGAACAGGCCGGCGAGACGGATGACGATGCCGCGCGATGCTGTAAGCGGCGCGGGCGGCGCCGGCCGTGTATGCGCAGGGGGTTCGGGCAAGCGGCGGTAGAGCAGCCAGACCGCGCCTCCCGCGACGGCGTAAAGCAGGAACATGGCGCGCAGGGCATCCACCCTGCCCCAGCCCAGCCCCGCCAGCAGATCCGGCAACCCGGCCGCCAGGGACCCCAGGGCGGCGAACAGCGCGCCGGCCAGTGTGTAGCGGGCGAACAGGGTGGTGCGGGCGTCGCCTTGGGCCGCCTCCGCCAAACGGGCATGTTCCAGGGGCAGGAACACGCTGACGTCGCCGGAGCTGGGATTGAGGGTGCCGACGAAAGCCGCCAGCAGCAAGGGCCAGAACGAGGACAAGCCGGCGAACATCAGCCCGGTGGCGGCCATGAGCAGGGCCGCGCCCAGCAGCAAGTGGCGATGATGGAAGCGGTGGCCGTGGGCGCCGAGCAGCAGGGTGAGGGAAGCGGACCCCAGCAGCGTCACCGTGCTGATGAGGCCCACCTCGAAGGCGCCCAAACCCAGGGCCAGCAGATAGGCCGGCAGCAGGACGCAGATGAAGCCATCGACGAAGGCCCGCAGGGCGCGGGCGATCAGCAGCGGGCGGGCCGCGGGGGCGACGCCATCCGGCAGGATCATCCTGAAAACCTCAGTTGACCGCTCCTTGGGGCGCCGGCGCCGCCCGGATCAGGCCTTGCGCCGGCAAAAACAATAGACGAATTCCTGTACCTTGCCCGCCGGGGTGGCGTGCAGCTCGGTACGGTGCGAGACCAGCTCGTAACCGGCGCCGAATTCGCCGTGCAAGGCTTCCGGCGCATAGCGGCAAACGTCGAGGTTGGAGCATTGCGTGGGTCCGTTGGGGCCGAAGGTGGCGACGATGACGAAACCACCCGGACGCACCGCGCGCCAGACCTGGGCCACATAGCGGCGGCGATCCTCCTCGCGGGTGAGGAAATGGAACACCGCGCGGTCGTGCCAGATGTCGAAGCCGGATTCCGGCAGATCGACGGCGGTCACGTCGCCGACCCTCCAATCCACCAGGCCGGCGCGTTCTCCCAGCCGCGCCTTGCTGACCGCCAGGGCCGGCGCGGCGATGTCGAGGACGGTGAGATGGCGGAAGCCGGCCTCGATCAGGTTGTCGGCCAGCACCGAGGCGCCGGCGCCGACGTCGATGACGCGCGCCGCTTCCGGCGCCAGGCCGGTTTGGAGGATGAGGGCGAGCGACAGATCGGCCTGGGCCTGGTACCAGCTCACCCGGTCGATCGCTTTGCTGCGATAGACGTTTTCCCAGTGCTCGGCATGACTCATCCCGGTCTCCTGGCGGTCGGCTGCAACATCGCCAAATGAT
>JBBIPL010000117.1:0-5867 GCA_037442845.1 Hydrogenophilales bacterium
CGGTGGACCGGGAACCCGTGAGCGCGACCGCACTCAACGAATTCGGCGCGTGCCTGAGCGCGATGCCATGATGTTTTTTCGACCCTGCTGATCTGCGTACTCACCATGAAACAATTTGCCTGGATTTCCCTGAGCTGTGTTTGCGGCCTTGCGCACGCCGCCCCCGATCTTTCCGCGCCGGAGACCCTAAACGCCGCGCAGGCCGGAAAAATTCGCGTCATCGACATCCGCACGCCGGCGGAATGGCGCGAAACCGGCGTCGTGCCGGGCGCCGGGCGCGTCGACTTCTACCGCGGCCCCGATGTGCTGACGCAGTACATCCTGCGCGAGGTCGGCGGCGACAAGAACGCCCCCATCGCCCTCATCTGCCGCACCGGCAACCGCACCACGCATGCCCAGAAGTATTTGCAGAGCCTGGGTTTCACCCGGGTCTACAACGTCAGGGAAGGCATGCGCGGCAGCGCCGCCGGTCCGGGCTGGCTGAAGCGCGGCCTGCCGGTGGAAGCCTGCGCGTTGTGCTGAGCGCCCGCGCCGGCCGCCGAATCGCGGCCGGGCTGCGCGCCACGCGGATCACTCGCGCATACGGCTGAACACGAAATCCTGCGCCTTCTGCGACAGGTGGCAGGCATGGCAGTCGGCCTGGCCTTTGGCATCCAGCGAGCCCTTGCGCGTCTTCGCATCGAACACCTGGTAGCCCCAGCCGTCGGTCGCCTTGAACTTCGCGCGGTCACGCGCCATCACCACGACGGCCTTGCGCGCGCCCTCGGAGACGGCGTTGTCCTTGTCGACGGCCTCGAACAGGTCGAAGACGATGACCGAGCCATCGCCGAAGCGATTCGCCTTGTAACCCTGCATGGCCTTCTTGTTGCCGTAGATGTGGTGCATGCCGCCCACCGCCTCGTAGAGCGGGTGGCCGGGGTTGATGACCATCGACTTGACGTGCTGCCAATGCCGGAAGCCGTCGGGGTAGGACACGTCGGCGGCCAGGGCGGGGGACGCGGCGAAACCGATGACAAGCGCGGCGGGAAGGAAGGATCGGAACATGGCGGACTCCTTTGCTTGAGTGGGTGGAAGATCGATCGATACCCGGCAAGCACTGCCGACAAAGTATCGAATCGATACCAAAGTATTGGATAGGGGCGCGGCTTTGTCAAACAAGTTTTGTTTCGATACCATTTGACCATGCTTACGTATCGACTGCACGACCTCATCGCCAGCCTTGCCCGCGCCCTGCAGAGCGAGCAGCGTGGCCAGGCCCTGGCCGCCGGCCTGCTGCCGGTGCAGTGGTCGGTGCTCTGTTACCTGCGCGACGCCAACCGCTACAGCAACACGCCGCAGGCCGTGGCGGATTACCTCGGCCTGACCAAGGGGACGGTGTCGCAGACCCTGAAGCTGATGGAAGCGCATGGCTGGATCGCGCGCGCGATGGACGCGAAGGATCGCCGCGTGCAGCGCCTGAGTCTCACCGACGCCGGGCGCGGGCTGCTGGATGACACCGCCGCGCGCGTCTGGACCTGGGCCGTGGCCGACCTGCCGTCGGCGCAACGCGACGCCGCGGAATCGGCGCTGGCACGGCTGCTGGCGGGCTGGCAGAAGTCACGCGGCGGTCGCACCTTCGGCGTCTGCCGCAGTTGCGCGCACTTCCGCGCCGGCGGCGAGGCATATCACTGCGGGCTGACGGGGGAAGCGCTGTCGGATGAAGACAGCCTGCGCATCTGCCGCGAACACACCCAGCCCCTCGCCGAAGCGACGGCCTGAGGCGCGGGCCTGCCGCGCTTACTTCCAGGCGAAGCCGGAATGCCGCGCCAGCTCGCGCGGCGTCAGCACCCCGGTATGGCGGCTGCCGCCGATGATCCAGGTGGGGAAGGTTTCGATGCCTAGTGCCTGGCAGCGCGCGAGCATGGGGGTGCCGCGTCCGTTGGGCACGCATTCGACGAAGGGCAGGCGATCGCCCGCCGCGCCGAAGGCGCGCTTCTGGTCCTGGCAACTGGTGCACCACCAGGCGCCGTAATACTGGGCGCCGCTGGTCCGCAGATGCTCGGCAAGAGCGCTCAGGCGGGCGTCGTCGGGACGGCCGGGCAGGCCGTTGTAACCGACGTGCAGGCTTGCCAGCACGAGGGCGGCGATGCCGGCGCCGCGCGCCCACCAGTGCGTCCAGGGCATGCCCGGCGCTGCCGCGTGCGGCCGCGCGGCGAGAACCACGAAGATGGCGGTGATGACGGCGAAGGAAGCCAGGCACCACGGACAGAGGGCATCGAGCGCGAGCAGGGCGACGCTTTGCAGATAGAAGCTGACCGCCACACCGACCAGCGCCAGCGTCCATAGCCAGCGCCAGCGCTTGAGCCGCGCCGGCATGCGCCAGGCGATGAGGGCGATGAGTGCGTACACCAGGAAGCCCCAGAACGCCACCGGCAGTCCCAGCAAGCGCGACCAGCGGCTTTGCCGCACGATGTCGCAGGCGCCGCCTTCGGCGCAGAGGGCGGCGGGGCCGCCGCTCCAGGCGAGCACGCTGAGGTAGGCGGTGATCAGCATGCCGAGGCCGGCGAGGCCGATGATCAGCCAGTCCGGCGCCAGGGGCTGGGCCGCCCGCCCGCTGCCGGCGCCATTGCGCAGGGTCTGCGCGCTGCCGCGTGAGGTGGTTTTCTTCCTTGTCTTGCTCATCTTCGATCCTGTTTGTGGCGAACCCGTCTCAACGCGCTTCCTCCACCTTGAGGAGGATGCGGCCGTCGCGCCGCAGGTCGCGGGTGGATTGGCTGGTGTAGCCGGAGCGGCGCGACTGCTCGGCGAGATGGTCGCCGCCCAGCGGGATCCATTCGCCCAGCCGGCCGCTCACGCGCGTGGAGAGCTGCCGCACGCGGGCGACGCCGCTGCTGCCCGGCAGCAGTTCCTCCTGGCGCGGACTGATGTCCAGGGTGACGGTATCGCCCGATAGGGTGGGGCTGACCCGGAAACCGGTTTCCAGATTGCGAAACACCACCGAGTCGCTGGCGATGACGCCGGCGGCGGTGTAGTGGTATTGGCGCAGGGCCAGCGGGTAGGAAATGCCCATCGCAATGTGCGCGCTGCCGCCTTCCAGCACGCGCACCTGCTGCATGGCGCGGTTCCCGCGCAGATCGCGGCTGCTCCAGACCCGCGCGCGCAGCGTGTCGTCGCCGGACGAGGCGCGCACCTCGGCGCCCGGCGGCGAAGGCGTCGGCGGCAGGGTCACGCGCACGTCGTCCGCACCCATGCGGCCGGAAACGCCGGCGCCGCCGGACGCGGCTTCCTCCGCCCCCTCCTGGCGCACGCTGATGACGAGCTGGCGGGGCGGCCGGTCGATTTCCGCGAGAATGCCGCGTACCCGCGCCAGGGTGGCGGCCGGCGCGCTGATGACCAACTGGTTGCCGATGCCGCTGATGCCGCCTTCCGGCTCCAGGTGCGGACGCAGGATGGGCAGGACTTCCGAGACCGGCCGGTTGTGCAGGGTGATCACCGCCACCTCGACCTCGGCGGCGATGCCTCCGAGGGGAAGCAGCAGCAGGAGGAGGAATCGCATGGGCGCCATGTACATGCCGACCCGCGGGCCGCCGCTATTCCTCAACGCGGATGTCCCGCCTGGCGACGGCCACGCCGGTGCGGATGAGCAGGCCGAGTGTGACCACGCTGGCGATGCCCAGCAGGATGCCGGCCATGCGCAGGTAGAGGCCGCCGCCGGTCTGCTCGTAGAGGGTCAGGGTGATGGCCGCCAGCGGAAACGACATGGGAAACGGGAAACGGGAAACGGGAAACGGGAAACGGGAAACGGGAAACGGGAAACGTGGGGCGCGGATCAGTTGGGGGTTTTCGCGTTTCCCTTTTCTCTTTTCCCGTTTCCCGGTGTTTTACAGCGGCTTGCGGATGGACAGCACGCCGCGCACCTGGCCGGCGGTGTAGCCGGTGGCCTTGTCGGCAGGGTACTGACTGGCCAGAGCGGAATTCACCTCCGCCGGCATGCTGTCTGGGTTGCCATGGCAGAGCAGGCAGACCGGCTGGGTGACCAGGGCCTTGGCGTAGCGGAAGACTTTGCCATCGGGGGTGTCCACCACCGCGTGCATGTCCAGGGTCTCCGGCTTCTCGCCCGCCGCCAGACGCTTTTCCAGGGCAGCATGGGCCTGGGTTTCCCAGGCATCCGGCACCCCCTTGGGATTGCGGTTCTTGGGACTCACCCGCTTGATCTGGAAGCCGCTCTTCTGCATCGCTTCGGCGGCGATCTGCGGCGCCTTCTCCTTGCACACGCCGATGGCGCCGCCGGGGCCGGAGGCGGTCAGGGCGGTTTTCAGTTCGCCGCCCAGGGTCTGGATCAGGCCGCCGGCGGTCTTGCGTGCCTCGTCGTTGAGGCCGGCCACCTTCTCCGGCGAGGGCGTGGTGGCGCAGCCGGCCAGGGCCAGGGTCAGCAGGGAAAGGCTCAGGGCGTGTTTCATCGGGTTGCCTCCTTTAACGTGTGTCGGGGTGGGTGAACGCGGGCTCAGGCCGCCAGCCGGTCGCGCACGCGCAGCAGCATGGTCTTGGCTTCGCGGGCGGCGGCCTGCATGGTGGCATTGTCGGTAACGCCGGACATGATCTCCGGATCCTGGAAGGCGAAGCGGGTGGCGCCGGCGTCGACGGCCATCACCGCCACGCCGCAGGGCAGCAGCGAGCCGGCGTCGCGCTCCGCCTCGATGACGCGGCGCGCCAGGCCCGGGGCGCAAGCGCCGAGGATGCGGTAGGGGGGCATGTCGTGGTTCAGCTTGGCCTTCATCACGGCCTGCACGTCGATCTCCGACACCACTCCCATCTTCTCCTCGGCGAGGGCTTGCCTGAACTTTTCGATGGCCTGCTCGAAGGGCAGGGCGACCTCGGCGGTGAATGCGTACATCTCGGATCCTTTCATGGTGAAGTGGAATGGATAGGGACACCCCCTGCGGGGGCCTGGTTGCGCATGTGGTCGGCAACCTTGAGAAAGGCGCGGTAGAGTTCCTCGCGCAATTGCGCGTCCGCCACCACCGCCTCCAGGGCCAGCCCCATGCAGTGCATCCACTGATCACGCTCGGACACGCCGATGGGGAAGGGCAGATGTCGGCGGCGCAGCATGGGATGGCCGTGCTTTTCGACATACAGCGGCGGGCCGCCCATCCAGCCGGAAAGGAACTCGAACAGCTTCTGGCGGGCGCCGTCCAGACTGGCGGCGTGCAGCTTGCGGATGCCCCAGGCTTCCGGCAACTCGTCCATGTGGTCGTAGAAGCGGTCCACCAGTTCGCGGACCTTGGCTTCGCCGCCGATACGCTGGTAATGGGTCTGCATGGTCAGGGCGCGGGTCAATCGGAAGCGCGATTCTACCGGTTCCGCGCCCGCCGGGCGCGGGCGGAGACGCTCAATAGGCCAGGCGGATGTCGACGCGCAGGCCGCCATCCGGCAGGTCGAAGGCCGCATCGGCGAACTTCGGCGGCCCCAGCGGCTTTGGATTGTTGCTCAGGCCGTAACCTTCCTTGGGGAACATGCCCAGGCGCAGGTTGAGTTTGCCGTCGCCGTTTTCGTCGTGATAGGCGATCACCGCGTAACGGCCGGCCGGCAGGCCCGCGAAGGCGCCGGCCACCGCGCCGGCGCCGGCGGGCAGGCGCAGCACCTGGCGGGCCTTGTCCTCCTTGCGGAAACCGTCTTCCCGATCGAACAACAGGAGTTTCACCTCGCCGCCGCCGGCGCGCACGTCGAGCACGTTCACCGCGAGATCGGCCGCCTGTGCCGAGGGCGCGAGCAGGATCGCCAGCAGGGTGCTGCACAATAACAGTCGATGCATGGGGCAGTCTTCCGGGTAGGGCTCTGGGTGCATTCTCCACCGCGCACGGTCTCGCGTCCATGCGCGTCGGGCGAGG
>JBBIPL010000118.1:0-5701 GCA_037442845.1 Hydrogenophilales bacterium
GCGCGCCCAGGCCGGCGGCGTGGCGCGCGCGCTGGTCGCGGCCGGCGCCGCGGTGGAGGCGGTGAAGGTCAAGGTGCGCGCCGACTGGTCCTTTCCCGAACCGCCGGCCAAGCAGGAGATGCCCGCCGCCGCCCTGTCCGCCTTCCGCGACCTCGAGCACCACCTGCCCGAGGGCGCCTTGCGCGACGCCGTGGAAAGGCTGCTGGCCCGGCGGCGCGGCGGCTGAGCCGGTTACAATCCGGCCATGATCCCGAGCTGCAACATCTTCCTGGTCGGCCTCATGGGCGCCGGCAAGACCACCATAGGCAAGCTGCTGGCCCGGCAGCGCGGCCTGGAGTTCATCGATTCGGACCAGGAAATCGTCGCCCGCTGCGGGGTGAGCATTCCCACCATCTTCGAGATCGAGGGCGAGCCCGGCTTTCGCAAGCGCGAGGCGGCGATGATCGACGAACTCAGCCGGCGCGACGGCATCGTCCTCGCCACCGGCGGCGGCGCCGTGCTGCTGGAGGAAAACCGCGTCGCCCTGAAGGCGCGCGGCGCCGTGGTCTATCTGCGCTGCCAGCCGCAGGAACTGTACCTGCGCACCCGCCACGACAAGAACCGTCCCCTGCTGCAGACCGACGATCCCCTGCGCAAGCTCAAGGATCTCTACGCCCTGCGCCATCCGCTCTACATGCAGGTGGCCGACATGGTGCTGGAGTCGGGCCGGCAAAGCGCCGCGCAACTGGTCAGGCGCCTGGAGAACAGCCTGGACCTGGCGGCGGTGGGGGCGAGGGAACCGTGCGCGTCATTGTCCGCGCGGCCCTGATCCTGGCTCTGGCCGTGTCGGTGGAGCCCGCATCGGCTGCCGACCACCACGCCGGTCCCGAAGACTACCGCGCCGTCCTGCCTCGCCTGGCCGCCGGCGACCGCCTGCTGCTGCGCGCCGGCGACTACACCCGCGGCCTGCCGCTGCATGGACTGCAAGGCGAGGCGGCGCGGCCCATCGTTATCGAGGGTCCGGCGCAAGGGCCGCGTGCGCGCTTCGTCGCCCGTGCCGGCGCCAACACCGTGAGCCTGACGGACGTGCGCCACGTCGTCATCCGCAACCTCGAACTGGACGGCCGCAACCTGCCGGTGGACGCGGTCAAGGCCGAGGGCCACGCGCGCTTCGCCCATTACGTCACCCTGGAAAACCTGCATATCCACAGCCACGCCGCCAGCCAGCAGAACGTCGGCATTTCCAGCAAATGCCCGGCCTATGGCTGGGTGGTGCGCGGCAACCGCATCGAGCGGGTGGGCACAGGCATGTATTTCGGCGACTCCGACGGCTCCGACCCCTTCGTCGCCGGGCTGATCGAAGGCAACCATGTTGCCGACACCCTCGGCTACAGCCTGCAGATCAAGCACCAGAAGGCGCGCCCGGCGGACTTGCCGGAGGCGGACGCGCGCCACGACACGGTGATCCGCCGCAACGTCTTCGCCAAGCCCGGCCCCGCGCCGGCGCCGGGCGAGAAGCAGCCCAACGCCCGCCCCAACGTCCTGCTCGGCCATTTCCCGACCAGCGGCGCGGGCAGCGGCGACCGCTACCTGGTGTACGCCAACCTGTTCCTGCACAACCCCGGCGAATCCCTGCTGCAGGGCGAGGGCAACCTGGCCGTGTACAACAACCTGTTCGTCACCGACGGCCCCGACGCCATCCGTATCCAGCCGCACAACGACGTGCCGCGCGAGGTGCGCGTGCTGTTCAACAGCGTGCTCGCCGCCGGCAACGGCATCACCGTGCTGGAGCCGGAACCCAACCCGCACATCCAGTGGGTCGCCGGCAACCTGGTGTTCGCCGCGCGTCCGCTGCGCGGCGGCAGCCAGCGCCACAACCTGACCGGCGCACGCGCCGCGGCCTCGCGCCACCTCACCCAGGCGGACGCCTACCCGGCCACGCTCGAAGCGGCCGCGCGCGCCCTCGCCCCGCGCGGCGCCGCCCCCACCCGGCGCCTGGATCCAGTCTGGTCCGCCGGCCTGCCGGACATCGACCGGGATTTCGCCGGACAGGTCCGTCCCCGCAACGCGATCGGCGCCCTGGCGGGCCTACGCCCATGAGCCATCCCGCCGCCGCCCGCGCGCCCTTGTTGCTGCTCGGCCTCGGCTACCTGGTGTTCGTGGTGTACGGCAGCCTGGTGCCCCTGGAATTCCGCGCTTTGCCCTGGGACGAGGCGGTGGCGCGCTTCCGCGCCATTCCCTTCCTCGACCTGGGCATCGGCTCGCGCGCCGACTGGGTCGCCAACCTGCTGCTGTTCATTCCGCTCGCCTTCCTCTGGACCGGCATCCTGGCGCAGGGGCGGGGCTGGCTGGCGGGCGCGCTGGCCTCGGCGTTCGTGCTCGCCGCCGCCGTCGCCCTCAGCGTCGGCATCGAGTTCACCCAGTTGTTCTTCCCGCAGCGCACGGTGTCGCAGAACGACATCTTCGCCGAGGCCCTGGGCGGGCTGCTTGGCGTGCTCGCCTGGTGGGGCTTCGGCGCCCGCGTGCTCGCCTGGCACGCGGGCTGGAGCCGCGCGCGCGCCCCCGCCGACCTCGCCGAGCGCCTGGCCTGGGGCTATCTGGTCGGGGTCTATGCCTACAACCTGCTGCCCCTGGACCTCACCATCAGCGTGGTGGAAATCTACCACCAGTGGCGCGAGGGCAAGCTGGTCTTCATTCCCTTCTCCGCCTTGCCGGCGGACCCCGCCCTGGCCCTCTACGAGGTGGTCACCGACGCCCTCATCTGGACCCCCCTGGCCCTGCTCTGGCAGGCCCGCCCCGGACGCGGACCCTGGCGCGCCTGGCGCATGGCCTTCCTCACCGCCGCGCTGCTGGAATTCCTGCAACTGTTCGTCTATTCCCGCGTCAGCGACAGCACCGACCTGTTCACCGCCGCCCTCGGCGCCGGCCTGGGCGCCTGGCTGGGGGCGCGCTGGTTCCCCGCCCGCGCCGGCGCGACGGCCGGGCCTCACCGGCAGCGCCCGGCGCCGCCCTGGCTGCCCCTGCCGCTGGCCCTGGGCTGGATCGGCGTGCTCATGCTGGTGTTCTGGTACCCCTTCGATTTCCGCGTCGAGCGGGCTTTCGTCGAGGAACGACTCGATCAGTTCGCGCGCGTTCCTTTCATCACCTATTACTACGGCACCGAATTCCGCGCCGCCACCTCGCTGTTCCAGAAAATCCTCTTCTTCGCCCCCCTGGGCGCCCTGCTGGCCTGGTTCGTTTCCGGCCTGCCCTGGCTGTGGCGCGCCTGGGCCGCCAGCGCCGCTTTCCTGCTCATCCCCGCCGTCGCCCTGGGCATCGAACTGGGCCAGGTGCTGCTGCCGGAAAAATTCCCCGACACCACCGACTGGTTCCTGGAGAGCCTGGGCGGCTACCTCGGTTATGCCCTGTTCCGCATGTTCCGCGTGCGCGCGTCGGCGACAAGGCGCGCCGATGCGGGGCGGCGGCGTTGATCTAACGGACACCTGATTAGCCATCAAACTCAGCCATCCCCAAGAACCGTCATTCCGGGGCTGCCCGTCAGGGCAGAACCCGGAATCCAGAGGTTTTATGGACGTTTTTTCTGGATTCCGGGCTCCGCTTCGCGGCCCCAGAATGACGGGCTGAACTTTGCGGCTAATCAAGTCCTCGGTTGAACGGCGCCTATTCGACGCAAAGCCGGCAAACACAGGGTTCCGCAAGGCTGGCTCGAACTGAGTCCGCTGAACTTGCATGGTCGTCACCCTTCCGGGTATTTTTGCGCCAACGTATGTTATATGGAGGTGTGATATGCACTTCAATGTCTATATCGATGACGAAACGGGACAACAGTTGAAACGCGCCGCCGAGCAGTCTGGCGAGACGCGCAACGCCCTGATCCGCAAGGCGGTGAATGCCTGGCTGCAAGGCCAGGCCACATGCCAATGGCCGGATAGCGTGCTGAAGTTCGAGGGCATGCCAGACATGGTCCCCTTCGAGTTCAGCCGCGACCAGTTGCAGGTGCCTGCGGCCGATCCCCTGGCATGAAGTACCTGCTCGACACCTGTACGGTGTCCGACTTCGTCAAGGGCCAGCCAGGCGTGCTGGCACACATCAAGGCGACATCGCCCAAGCTGATCGCCGTATCCGCCCTGACGCGCATGGAAGTGGACTACGGTCTGGCGCTGAATCCTGAACGGGCCCAACAACTTACCCCCGTCCTGGACGACTTCTTCTCCGCCATCGCCACCCTGCCCTTCGACACCGCGGATGCGCAGGCCAGCGCCGCGATCCGTGCCGCGCTGAAACGCCAGGGTCAGCCCATCGGCGCCTACGACGTGCTCATCGCCGGCATGGGTCTGGCAAGGGGGCTGGTGGTGGTCACCTCCAATCTCGGCGAGTTCCCGCGCGTGGCGGGCTTGCGGGCGGAGAACTGGCGGTGAACCCATGATCGCTGCGTCGGGCGGGAACCATGCTGATCGCAAAGGGCGAAGTGCGGCTGCGGGAACAGGCGCGTCGGCTGGGGCGTGACATGAAGCGCGTGCATGAAGATGCCAGGGAACGGGTGGAACTCGGCCTGATCGAGCGCACGGAGCGGGCCGGGATGATTTGCCCGTATGCGGACATCCACATGGACATGCACATGCGCCGCGTGGCGTAAGGAGGTCGATCGGTGTCCAACCCCATTTCTCGCCCGCCAGCCTGTTCCTTCGTTGCTACCAATTTGGTAGCGTGCTAGATTGAAACGGTGCACATCATCGCCCTGAAAACACTGCGCGAGTTTTGGCAGAAGCATCCACAAGCGGAAGTGCCGTTGCGTGCTTGGCATGCCGACGCAAGCCGGGCCGATTGGCGCAGCCCGGCGGACATCAAGGCCGCCTTCCGTAGCGCCAGTTTCCTTGCCAACAACCGCGTGGTGTTCAACATCAAGGGCAATGATTACCGCTTGGTGGTGGCTGTGCGCTACAACCCCGGCCTGATGTTTATCCGCTTCGTCGGCACCCATGCCGAATATGACCGCATCGATGCCGTAACCATTTAGGAGCCATCATGGAACTCAAGCCTATTCGCAGCGAAGCTGAACACCGTGCCGCGCTGGCAGAGATCGAGCGCCTTTGGGGTGTGCCGGAGCAAAGTCCCCAGGCCGACCGCCTGGAAGTGCTCACGCTCCTGGTGGAAACCTACGAGAAGGCCCATTACCCCATCACGGCGCCCGACCCGGTCGCTTTCATCGAGCACATCATGGAAGCGCGCGGACTGACGCGCAAAGATTTGGAGCCTTACATTGGCCCCCGGGGCCGGGTAGCGGATATTCTCAATCGTACCCGCCCCCTGTCGATGGGCATGATCCGCAACCTGGCCACCGGCCTTGATTTGCCGGCCGACATCCTGATTCAGCCCTATCCGCTGCGCGAAGACGCGCACGCCTGAGCGGGTTTCGCGGATGCGCAGGCCAGCGCCGCGATCCGTGCCGCGCTGAAACGCCAGGGTCAGCCCATCGGCGCCTACGACGTGCTCATCGCCGGCATGGGTCTGGCAAGGGGGCTGGTGGTGGTCACCTCCAATCTCGGCGAGTTCCCGCGCGTGGCGGGCTTGCGGGCGGAGAACTGGCGGTGAACCCATGATCGCTGCGTCGGGCGGGAACCATGTGCTACCGCGAACACGGATCCCGTTCGGCAATCGAGCGCACTTTCGCTATCCGACTTCCATGGCATGACAGCATGACGCCCTGATTCCGTTGTCCTAA
>JBBIPL010000119.1:0-5636 GCA_037442845.1 Hydrogenophilales bacterium
CGTCGCCAGCATGCCCGAGGCGAAGTCATCCTGGTGCGCTACGCCGACGACATCGCTGCCGGCGCAAAGGGCGTAATGGTGCTCTCTTGCTTGCTTCATGTGACCTCCTGGTCAATGCCCAGGGGGTCAATTCTTCGTGTCGTCAGGGGGGTAGTTTTACTTGTCGTCTGACTCGCCCGACTGGTGAACGACTGGCTCCCCAAACCTCGCATCCTTCATCCCTGGCCGGAGGCACGCTTTGCCGTCAACCATCCCAGGTAGGAGCCCGGTGCCCGAATTGGGCACGCCGGGATCTGTGCGGGGGGTGCCCAGCAACGGGCATCCCTACCGCGATTCACGCCAGCCTTCACGCGTCAGACCTGTTCTTCCTTGAACCGCATGGCTTGCAGGCTGGCGTAATGGCCGCCGGCGGCGAGCAGTTCGGCGTGGCTGCCGCGCTCGACGATGCGGCCCTGGTCCATGACCAGGATGAGGTCCGCCATTTCGATGGTGGACAGGCGGTGGGCGATGACCAGGGTGGAACGACCGCGCATGACCCCGCGCAGGGCCGCCTGGATGTGCCGTTCGGACTCGGTGTCGAGGGCCGAGGTGGCCTCGTCGAGGATGAGGATGGGCGCGTTCTTCAGGATGGCGCGGGCGATGGCCAGGCGCTGGCGTTGGCCGCCGGACAGCAGCACGCCGTTTTCACCGACCAGGGTGTCGAAGCCCTGCGGCAGGCGGTCGATGAACTCGCGCGCGTGGGCCGCCTCGGCGGCGGCCTCGATGTCCGCGCGCGAGGCGCCGGCGAGGCTGCCGTAGGCGATGTTGTTGGCGATGGTGTCGTTGAACAGGGTCACCTGCTGGGTGACCAGGGCGATGTGGCGGCGCAGGTTGCGCAGGGTGTAGTCCGCCACATCGACGCCGTCGATGAGGATGCGCCCCCGTTCGTGGGAATAGAAGCGCGGGATGAGATGGGCCAGGGTGGACTTGCCGCTGCCGGAACGGCCGACCACCGCCACCATGCGGCCGGGTTCGATGACGAAGGAGATGCCGTCCAGCACCGGATGCTCGGCGCCGGGATAGGTGAAGCTCAGGTCGCGAACCTCGACGCGACCCTCGACGCGCTCCTTCTCCAGCGTGCCTTGGTCCACCTCCGGCGCCTCGTCCAGTTGGGCGAAGATGCTCTCGGCGCCGGCGAGTCCCCTCTGGATGATGGCGCTCACTTCCGAGAGCTGGCGGATCGGCTTGGGCAGCATGCCGGCAGCGACAATGTAGGCCACCAGATCGCCGGCGCTGGCGTCGCCGCGCATCCACAGCACCAGGAACAGCATCACGGCCATGGCGCTGAAAGTGACCAGTTGCAGGGTGGGGACGAAAACCTCCTTGGTCTTCGCCATGCGTAGTTGCTTGCGTGTGTTGTCCTCGCTGGCGACGCGGAAGCGCGCCGACTCGTAGTCCTCGCCGCCGAAGCCGCGCACCACGCGGTAGCCCTGGATAGTCTCGGAGGCAACGTGGGTGAGGTCGCCCATGGCCACCTGGATCCTGCGGCTCTGCTTGCGGAACTTGCGGCTGGCGCCGATGACCAGGACGCCGATGACGGGCAGGATGGCCAGCATCACCAGGGTGAGCTTCCAGTTCGACCAGAGCAGGTAGCCGACCAGGAAGAGCACCGTCAGCCCCTCGCGCGCCACGACCTTGATGGCGTCGGTGGCGGCGCCGGTGACCATGGTGACGTTGTAGGTGATGCGCGAGATCAGGTGGCCGGAGTTGTGCTGGTCGAAAAAGCGGTTGGGCAGGCGCAGCAGGCTGTCGAACAGGGCGCGGCGCAGGTCGTGAATGAGGCCCAGGCTGACGCGCGTGATGTAATAACTGCCAAGGAAGGCGCCGAGGCCCTGCCAGGCGGCGATCAGCACCAGCATGACCGGTACGCCGTACATGAGCTCCATGCCTTCCAGCAGAGGCACGCCCCGCAATACCGCCTTGCTTGGATCGGCCAGACCGTCGACAAAGAACTTCATCACTCCGGCCAGCATGGGCTGGGCCGAGGCCAGGATGATAAAACCGAGCACGCTGACCGCGAAATACCGGGCATGCGGACGCACATAGGTCAGCAGGCGGAGATAGATACGCGCCGAGCTGGCGGGACGGTCCGGCAGGGCCGGGGGAGAGGCTTGCATCGACGGGACGGGGGCGGAAATCCGGGCACGGATGCTACCACGGCGCTTCCGGCGGCACTGGCCATGCACGGGGCAAGGGGGATAGCATGCCGAGCGATTTCGGAGTGACAAAGGCGTTCATGTTGACCAGTGCTGCAACCCTGCAAGGCGGACCGATGCACGGATTAGGCAGGGCGGACCCGCGCCGCCTCCTGTTGCTGTGGGGGTTGGTTGTTGCCTATTTCGCACTCAACGCGCTGACCCAGTTCATTACTTCCGGCACGGCGGACCTCGATCAGGCCGAACAGTTGGTTCTCAGCCAGACCCTGGAGTGGGGTTACGGCGCGCAGCCGCCGCTTTATACCTATCTGGTCAGGCTGGCTTTCTCCATGTTCGGCCTCGGTCTCGGCCCTTTGCTGGGCATCAAGGTGTTGTTGTTGTCCATGACCGTGGGCGCGATGATGACTTTGGCTCACCGTCTCGGCTTCTCTTGGCATCAGCAGCTGCTCGGCGTGGCCGGCTTCGTTTTCATTCCCCAGTTGATCTGGGAGTCGCAAAGGGATTTGACCCATTCCGTTCTGGCCACCAGTCTCGCCGCGGCCACCTTGTTGCAGGCGGCGCGGCTTGCCGATGAGAGGTCGAGCAGCGGCTACGGGGCATTGGGTTTGTTGATCGGCCTGGGCCTGATCAGCAAGTACAACTACGCGATCTTTCTGGCGGCATTGCTGCTGGCGGCAGGCATGGTCCCCGCCTACCGGGCCTGGTTGGCCGACCGCCGCATCGCGATCACGGCGCTGGTCGCGCTGCTGGTGGCCGCGCCTCATTATTCCTGGCTGCTGTTTAACCCGGAGCTTGCCACCAGCGGCGCGCACAAATTCCAGGCCGGCGCGGGCGATGCGTTGAGCGGGCTGATCACTGCTGGAATGGCGGCACTCGCGTTTCTCACTCCGCTCTGGATATTCTCGTTGCTGCCGCTCTCGGTCACCTCCAGAAGCCAGCTGCTGGCAGTCGCCCGAACCGGTCACGGCCGGTTCCTGCTCGCTCTGCTGGCGGCGGTCGCCCTCCTGGTCGTCGTTTTTGTCGGCTTCAGCCAGGCGCAGCAGGTGAAGGACAGGTGGTACCAGCCCTTGCTGTTCTACCTGCCCTGGGTGATTGCTCTGTTCTGCGGGCCGACGCCAGGCAGGCGCGGCAGGCTCTATTTCGCCATCGCGGTTTTTTTTGCGCTGCTGGTGGCGATATTGCTGCCGGCTAGAACCCTGCTGGCCGAGAAACTTGATCGCTACAGCCGGCCCAATCTGCCCTACCCGGCCCTGTTCGACAGGCTTGCCCGCTCCATCGACCCGCCAGGATATGTGTTGACCGAATCCAACCTGCTGGCCGGGAACGCCCGCCTGTTTTTCCCGCATGCCGAATTCCGTGTGCCCACGTACAGCGTCCCCATGCGCACGCTCGCCGGAGCGGGCATCCTGATTTGCTCGACCCCTGAATGCGAGGTCAAGAAGTTTCGTGACTGGCTGCGGCACGCCTGCGGCCTGGACGCGTCCACTTTGACTTTCGCGAAGTTGGAGACGCCCTATCTGTACGCGCCATCGAAAACGCACGCAATTTATTGGGCCCGCGTCAATCTGGCATCCCCGTGCATAATGGCTGCCGGGATCAGAGGGAACCTAACAGGCACGGTCACGCGCACAGACCCGAAAGCGGGTGCGTAGCGGACTCACCTTCCGGGTGAGCGTGAACGAAGCCGCAAACGTCAGGTTCCATGCGTTTTTGCGAAGGACAAGGAGCGGTCAACTGAGGTTTTTTGGATGATCCATTGCCCACTCACATGACACATGAAGGATCGCCGCGCGCAACAGAGAAATGGAACAAGTGAAAATTGAGATCCCAGGGATTTCCGTAGTGGTTCCGATCTACAACGAGGCGGAGAACGCCGCCGCGCTGGCGCGCGAGATCGATGCCGTGTTGCGGGCCGCGGCAGAGCCTTACGAACTGATATTCGTGGACGATGCCAGCACGGATGGCGGCGCGGAGGTGCTGGAAGCCTTGCGTCTATCCACCCTGCGCATCGTCAGGCATGTGCGCAATTGTGGGCAGAGCGCGGCGGTGGCGAGTGGTTTTCGCGCTGCGCGCGCCGAGTGGGTGGCCACCCTAGACGGCGACGGCCAGAACGACCCGGCCGATCTGCCGGCCATGCTGGCCATGGCCCGCGCCGAATCCGCCGACTGTGTCACCGGGGTTCGCAGGGGGCGACAGGACAACTGGTTGCGACGGGTGTCCTCGCGCGTGGCGAACGGCTTCCGCAACTGGCTGACCGGCGACCGCATCAGTGACAGCGGCTGCGGGGTGCGCGTGCTGCGGCGCGAGGCGCTGCGCGAGGTGCCGGTGTTCAACGGTATGCATCGCTTTCTGCCGACCCTGCTGCGTGGCCAGGGCTTCCGCGTACTGGAGCGTCCGGTCAACCATCGCCCGCGCTTGCGCGGCGTCTCCAAGTATGGCGTGCATAACCGCTTGTGGCGTGGCATTCGGGATTGTTTCGGCGTGCGCTGGTACCTGAGCCGGGCCATACCGGGCGGGCGCGTGCCGGAGCCGCCTGAATGAGGGGTCACTTCAAGGCGCTTCTGCTGCTGGCATGGAGCGTGGCCGTCGTCGCGCTGCTGATCCTTGTGCCGATGGATTGGGCCAAGGCGCTCGCGACCTTGCGCGGCTTTCTGGGCGGGTTCGGCCTTGCGGCGGGATGGGTGTTCGCCATGCTGACTGCCCTGTTTGTTGCGGTGGGGGTTCCGCGTCTGGCGTTTTATGCCATCGGCGGCGTGTTATTCGGCTTTGTAGGCGGCTTGGCCTGGGCGTTGGCCGGCAGTCTGCTTGGATCCTGGTTGATGTTTCGCGTGGTCCGCTGGGGAGGGCGCCGCTGGGTTCGGCGGCGCTTCGCCGAGCACCGCCTGCTGCGCAACATCGTGCATAAGCGCACGGATGTGATGGGTGTGATCATGGCCCGCCAACTGCCGTTGTCGAACGTGTTCATCAACACCGGTCTGGCCTTGAGCCGGGTGTCCAGCCGCGATTACCTGCTCGGCTCGCTGCTGGGTTTTTTGCCCCAGGGGGTGGTGGCCAGTCTAATTGGCAGCGGCGCGGGGAAAAGCCTTTCCCAGGAAGGCATGCAGGGTTGGCTGCAACTGGCGGCCGGCATCACCCTGGCCGTGGTCCTGAGCGTCTGGGCTTATCGGCGTCGTCGCAGCCTGGGCTAGGGGGCGAGCCGCATCGGGCGCGGGCACACTAGTGTAGTGCTGCACTCTTGATGGAACTTATATTTCTACAGCCAGCCGGTACCCTCACACAACAAAGCAATGAGGACCGACGCTTGCGAGTAGCCCGCAAAATCACATTGAGCGACGAAGAGCAAAGCGAATTGAACCTAAATTGGTATCCCTTTGACGCACGTGCGTGATGCTGATATTTTTTTGCCATGGAGAATACCAATCCAATTCCTGGCGTCGATTA
>JBBIPL010000120.1:0-5604 GCA_037442845.1 Hydrogenophilales bacterium
TGGCCGAAGGCGGCCACCTCACCCACGGCATGGCCCTGAACATATCGGGCAAGTGGTTCAACGTGGTGTCCTACGGCCTCGACGCCAAGGAAGAGATCGACTACGCGGCCATGGAAGCCAAGGCGCGCGAGCACAAGCCGCGCCTGATCATCGCCGGCGCCTCCGCCTACGCCCTGCGCATCGATTTTGCCCGCTTCGCGAAGATCGCCAAGGAAGTGGGCGCCATCTTCATGGTGGACATGGCGCACTACGCCGGCCTCATCGCCGCCGGCGTCTATCCCAACCCGATTCCCCATGCCGACGTGGTCACCTCCACCACCCACAAGACCCTGCGCGGCCCGCGCGGCGGCATCATCCTGATGAAGGCGGAGCACGAGAAGGCCATCAACAGCGCCATCTTCCCCGGCCTGCAGGGCGGCCCGCTGATGCACGTCATCGCCGCCAAGGCGGTGGCCTTCAAGGAGGCGTCCGGCAAGGAATTCAAGCACTATCAGGAACAGGTCGCCGCCAACGCCCTGGTGATGTGCAAGGCGCTCATCGAGCGCGGCCTGCGCATCGTCTCCGGGCGCACCGAGAGCCACGTCTTCCTGGTCGACCTGCGCGCCAAGAACCTCACCGGCAAGGAAGCCGAGGCCGCCCTCGGCCGCGCCCACATCACGGTGAACAAGAACGCCATCCCCAACGACCCGCAGAAGCCCATGGTCACCTCCGGCATCCGCATCGGCACGCCGGCCATGACCACCCGCGGCTTCAAGGAACTGGAGGCGGAAAAACTGGCCCACCTGGTGGCCGACGTGCTCGACGCCCCCCACGACGAGGCGGTGATCGCCCGCGTGCAGGGCGAGGTGGCCAAGCTGACGGCGGCATTTCCGGTGTATGGGAATTAACATCGGGAAACGGGAAACGGGAAACGGGAAACGTGGACCGCGCCGTTGCGTTTCCCTTTTCCCGTTTCCCATTTCCCATTTCCCATTTCCCATTTCCCGTTTCCCGTTTCCCGTTTCCCGTTTCCCGTTTCCCGTTTCCCGTTTCCCGCCTTGCCCCATGAAATGTCCCTTTTGCGGCGCCTCCGATACCCAGGTGGTGGAAACCCGGTTGTCGGAGGACGGCGCCAGCATCCGTCGGCGGCGTCGCTGCAACGCCTGCGACAAGCGCTTCACCACTTATGAAACCGCCGAGGTGCGCTTCCCGGCGGTGGTCAAGCGGGCCAGCGGCGAGCGCCAGGATTTCTCCCGCGACAAGCTCCAGGCCGGTTTCCGCAAGGCCCTGCACAAGCGGCCGGTGTCCACCGAACTCATGGAAGAGGCCATCGACCGCGTGGTGCACAAGGTGCTGGCCCTGGGCGAGCGGGAGATCGACTCGCGCATGCTCGGCGAATGGGTCATGGCCGAGCTGAAGCGCCTGGACAAGGTGGCCTACATCCGCTTCGCCTCGGTGTACCGCGCTTTCCAGGACGTCGACGACTTCCGCGACGTGATCCGGGAAGTCGACAAGGACTTCAAGTAGGCCGCGTGTTCAACGCCGCAGACCATCTCCACATGGCCCGCGCCCTGCGTCTGGCCGAGCGGGGCTTGTACAGCACCACGCCCAACCCCCGCGTGGGTTGCGTCCTGGTGCGCGACGGCGAGGTGGTGGGGGAGGGCTGGCATGAGCGGGCGGGCGAAGCCCATGCCGAGGTCCATGCCCTGCGTCAGGCGGGAGATAGGGCCCGCGGCGCCACCGCCTACGTGACCCTGGAGCCGTGCAGCCACCATGGCCGCACGCCGCCTTGCGCCAACGCCCTCATCGACGCCGGTGTCGCGCGCGTGGCGGCGGCCATGCGCGACCCCAATCCCGAGGTGTCCGGGCGCGGCATCGAACTGCTGACCCTGGCCGGGGTCCGCGCCGAGGTGGGGCTCATGCAGGCCGAGGCGCGGGAGCTCAATCCCGGCTTCGTCAGCCGCATGACGCGGGGACGCCCCTGGGTGCGGCTGAAGACTGCTTCCTCCCTGGATGGCGCCACCGCCCTCACGAACGGCGTTTCGCAATGGATCACCGGCCCCGCCGCGCGCGCCGACGTGCAGCGCTGGCGCGCCCGCGCCTGCGCCATCCTTACCGGCGTCGGTACCGTCCTGGCGGACGACCCGCGCATGGACGTGCGCGATCTCGACATCGGCCGCCAGCCGCTGCGCGTGATCCTCGACAGCCGGCTGCGCACGCCGCCTGCGGCGCGCATCCTGAACGGCGGCGCGCTGATCGTCTGCCAGGATGCCGGCGACGGCCCGCCACGAGCTCTGCTGGACGCCGGCGCCACCGTGCTGGAACTGCCCGGCCCGGACGGCCGGCCCGACCTTGCCCTGTTGCTGGAAGAACTGGCCCGGCGCGGCGTCAACGAGCTGCACGTCGAGGCCGGCGCCACCCTCAACGGCGCCCTCCTGCAAGCGGGCCTGGTGGACGAGTGGCTGGCCTACTTCGCGCCCTCCGTGCTGGGCCGGCGGGCACGCGGCCTGTTCGACCTGCCCGCGCTCACCGACATGGCCGGCCGGCGCGGCTTCCAACTGGCCGAGGCCGCCGTGGTGGGCGCCGACCTGCGCCTGCGCCTGCGGCCCATTTGAACATCCCGAAGGAGTCCCCATGCGCATCAGTCGAAATCACGTGGTCACCCTCCACTACCAGGTCGCCGACAAGGCGGGTGAGGTGGTGGACGCGGGGAGCGAACCTCTGGTTTACCTGCATGGCGGCTACGGCGGCCTGTTCGACGCCCTGGAGGTGGCCCTGCAGGGCAAGTCCGCGGGCGACGCCTTCCGCGTCGAACTCAGCGCCGAGGAAGCCTTCGGCGACTACGACGAGGCCTTGGTAAGCGTGGAATCCCGGGACGCCTTCCCCAAGAACATCCGGGTGGGCAGCCAGGTGGAAACCGAGGACGAGGAGGGTGAACCCATGCTCTTCACCATCACCGCCATCGAGAAGAACCAGGTGGTGATCGACGGCAACCATCCCCTGGCCGGCCTCGACCTGGTGTTCTCCGGCGCCGTCGCCGCGGTGCGTCCGGCCACGGAAAAGGAAATTGCCGCGGGCGCGCCGGACTGAGAGGGTGCAAAGAATGGTCTGCGCTTTATCAATCCGTCATTCCCGCGCAAGCGGGAATGACGGCCACGCTTGTCGACGTTTTTAAGAAATTCACAGGCTCCGAGATGGCGGCGTTCAAGGACCCAGCTGGACCCTGGACCAGTTGCTGGGCTATTTCTCCACCTGGTCGGCCGTCAAGGCCTACCAGCGGGCCACCGGCGAGGCCCCCCCTGGCGGCCTTGCGTGCACGTCTCGCTTCGGCCTGGATTTCCCTTGATCAGGCCAAAACCATAAAATGGCCGCTTTCCGTGCGCCTTGGCCGTATCTAGGCGCCCATTCCCCAGGCTCATTTCCAGGGTTTCCCATGTTCACCGGCATCATCCAGGCCGTCGGCCACATTTCCCATCTTTCCGAATCCGGCGGCGGTGATGCGCGCGTCACGGTCGCCGCGGACGGGCTCGACCTGAACGACGCCCAGTTGGGCGATTCCATCGCCTGCAACGGCGTCTGCCTGACCGTGGTTGAAAAGACCCCGGAGAGCTTCAGCGTCGACGTCTCTGGTGAAACCTTCTCCTGCACCATCGGTTTCGCCCCCGGCGACCGCGTCAACCTGGAAAAGGCCATGCGCCTGTCCGACCGGCTCGGCGGCCACCTGGTCTCCGGCCACGTCGACGGCGTCGGCGAGGTGACGCATTTCGCCCCGGTGGCCGGCGGCGACGGCAGCTGGCGCCTGGATATCCGGGCGCCGGGCAAGCTGGGCCGCTACCTGGCGCCGAAGGGCTCCATCGCCGTCAATGGCGTCTCCCTGACCGTGAACAGGGTGCGGGGCGCCGAGTTCTCCATCAACCTGATTCCCCATACCCTGGAGCAGACCATGCTCAAGGACCTGCGGCCCGGCAGCCGGGTGAACCTGGAAGCCGACATGCTGGCCCGCTACGCGGACCGGCTTCTTCATTACGTCAACGAGCAGGATAAAGACAGATGAGCCTCGCCCCCATCCAGGAAATCCTCGCGGAGTTGAAGGCCGGCCGCATGGTCATCCTCGTCGACGAGGAAGACCGGGAAAACGAAGGCGATCTGGTCATGGCCGCCGAGCACGTCACGCCCGAGGCCATCAACTTCATGGTCAGGCATGCCCGCGGCCTGGTCTGCCTGACGCTGACCGACGCGCGCTGCCGGCAACTCGGCCTGAAGCAGATGGTGAGCGACAACCAGACCCCGCACGGCACCGCCTTCACCGTCTCCATCGAGGCGGCCGAAGGCGTCACCACCGGCATCTCCGCCGCCGACCGGGCCGTCACCATCCAGGCGGCGGTGGCGAAGCACGCGGCACCCACCGACATCATCCAGCCCGGCCACATCTTCCCGCTGCGCGCCCAGCCCGGCGGCGTGCTGGTGCGCGCCGGCCATACCGAGGCGGGCTGCGACCTGTGCGCCATGGCGGGCCTGGAGCCGGCCTCGGTGATCTGCGAGATCCTGAAGGAAGACGGCGCCATGGCGCGCCTGCCGGACCTGCTGGAGTTCGCCAAGGAACACCAGCTGAAGATCGGCGCCATCGCCGACCTCATCCACTTCCGCGCATCCAACGAGCGCCTGGTGGAGCGGGTGGGGGAGAGGGAAATCGCCACCTCCTTCGGACCCTTCCGCCTGGTGGTGTACCGCGACAAGATCAGCCGCGCCACCCACCTGGCTTTGGTTCGCGGCGAGATCGACGCGGCGCGGGAGACCCTGGTTCGCGTGCATGAACCGGTATCCCTGATCGACGTGCTGGATATGGGTGGCACGGGCCACGCCTATGCGGTGCCGGCCGCCATGAGGATCCTCGCCGAGGCCGACGCGGCCGGCACGCCGGGCGCCATCGTCCTGCTGCACCGGCCCGAATCCGCCGACGAACTGGCGGCCCGCGCCCTGCCGGCGGAGATTCCCGCGCCGGCGCGCAAGTTCGACCTGCGCAACTACGGTACCGGCGCCCAGATCCTGCGCGATCTCGGCGTCGGCAAGATGAAACTCCTCGCCACGCCCCGCAAGATGCCCGCCATGGACGGCTTCGGGCTGGAAGTGAGCGGCTACTACGAAGGAAACTGACATGGCCCGCTACGACAAGATCTTCGAATACGAACCCAATCTGGACGGCAAGGGCCTCAGGGTGGGCATCGTCATGAGCCGCTTCAACCTCGATGTCTGCGAGGGCCTGCTGTCCGCCTGCACCGCCGGTTTGCTCAAGCACGGCGTGGCCGCGGCTGACATCAAGGTCGCCACCGTCGCCGGCGCCCTGGAGATCCCGCTGGTGCTGAAGAAAATGGCCGAGTCCGGCCAGTTCGACGCCCTGGTGGCCCTGGGTGCGGTGATCCGCGGCGAGACCTACCACTTCGAGGTCGTCTCCAACGAGATGGCCAGCGGCATCACCCGCGTCAACCTCGACACCGGCGTGCCTATCGCCAACGGCGTGCTCACCACCAACACCGACCACCAGGCCACCGAACGCATGTCCGAGAAGGGCCGGGAAGCCGCCAGCACGGCCATCGAGATGGCCAACCTGCTGAAGGCGATATGACC
>JBBIPL010000121.1:0-5470 GCA_037442845.1 Hydrogenophilales bacterium
GTTCGGCGTGATGAACAAGAAAAAAATCTTCCTGCCGGTGCTGCTGCTGGCCTTGGGCTTCGGCGGCTTCGCCGCCCTCAAGGCGACCCGGTCTATGCCGCCGGTGGCGCCGCCGAAGGAGCCGGTGTGGCGGGTGGAGACCCTGGTGGCATCGCCGCACAGGGCCAGCCCGGTGCTGACCCTCAACGGCCGCGTGGAAAGCCCGGACCAGACCCGGGCGGCGGCGTCCGGCGTTGGCCGCGTGTTGACGGTGCGGGTGCGCGAAGGCCAGCGCGTGGCCGCCGGCGATCTGCTGCTGGAACTGGATCCGCGCGATTTCCTGCCGCGGGTGGAACAGGCGCGCGGCGAGGTGCTGGAACTGGAAGCCGCCCTGCGCAGCGAGGAGTTGCGGCACAAGGCGGACCTCGACCAGTTGGAGCACGAGAAGCGACTGCTCGAGGCAGCCGCCGCCGACGTGCGGCGTTTCGAGCAGTTGCAGCGGGAGAACTTCTATTCGCAGTCGGCGGTCGAGCAGAGCCGCTCCAACCTGGCCCGCCAGAACATCAGCCTGCGCACGCGGGAGCTGGCCATCGCCGACCACCAGGCCCGCCTCGCGCAGATCCAGGCGCGGCTGCTGCGGGCGCGCGCCAACCTCGACCAGGCCGAGTTGGCGGCGGCGCGCGCGCGGGTGCTGGCGCCTTTCGCCGGCTTCGTCGCCAAGGTGGAGGTGGCGGCGGGCGACCAGGTCAACAACGGCCAGAGCATGCTCACCCTGTATCCCGCCGCGGCCCTGGAAGTGCGCGCCAAGCTGCCCGCCAGCCTGCAGGATGAATTCCTCGCCATGCATGCGGCCGGCGGCCGCGCGCGGGCCAGCGCCGTGGTCGGCGGTGAACGCCTCGGTTTCCGCCTGGCGCGTCTGGCTGGCGCCGCCGATGCCCGCGGCCTGGACGGATTTTTCGTGCTGGATGCGCCCTCCGCCGCCCTGCGGGTGGGTGAACTGGTCACCCTGGAAGTGACCCGCGCCGCCGTCGACAACGCGGTGACGGTGCCCTATGTCGCCCTCTACCACGGCCGTCAGGTCTACCGCGTCGAGGACGGGCGCCTGCGCGCGGTGGCGGTGAACGTGCTCGGCGAGGCCGGCGGTCAGTCGCCCATGCTGTTGGTGAGCTCGCCCGAACTGAAGAAGGGCGACGTACTGTTGGCCACGCATCTGCCCAACGCGGTCAATGGTCTCAAGGTGGAGGCCAGGGGCAAGTGAGCGGGGGGGTGTTCGGGAAACGGGAAACGGGAAAAGGGAAACGGGAATTCAAAACCTCTGCACGCGGTTGGTGCCGGGAGTTGGCGTTTCCCTTTTCCCTTTTCCCTTTTCCCGTTTCCCTTTTCCCGTTTCCCTTTTCCCGTTTCCCGTTTCCCGTATCCCCCTTTCCCGCAATTCGATGAAACGCGACCTCCTCGGCACCTTCGTCCACCACCCGGTGGCGGCCAACCTGCTCATGCTGCTGCTGATGGTGGCGGGCTTCTTCGCGGTGACCAAGCTCAACGTCCAGTTCTTCCCCAACTTCAACCTGGACTTCGTCACCGTGCGGGTCGAATGGCGCGGGGCGGCGGCGGAGGATGTGGAGGAGGGCATCACGACGCCGCTGGAACAGAAGCTGAAGACCGTCTCCGGCATCAAGAACCTGACTTCCACCTCCAGCCAGGGCGTCAGTTCCATCTCCATCGAATTTCACGAGGGCAGCGACCCCATCGCCGCGGTTGACGAGGTCAAGCAGGCGGTCGAGCAGTTCCGCAACCTGCCGCAGGATGCGGAGCAGCCGGAGGTGTCGCGGGTGATCCGCTACGAACCCATCGGCCGCGTGCTGCTCACCGGCGGCAGCCTGCCCGAGTTGCGCAGCCTGGCCCGCCAGTACGAGACCGACCTGCTGGCGCGTGGCATCGACAAGGTCGATCTGCTCGGCCTGCCCGAGGAAGAAGTGGCCATCACCGTGCCGGCGCGCGAACTGGAGCGCCTGGGCATGACCCTCGACCAGGTCGCCGCGCGCATCGCCCAGACCAACCGCGACCTGCCCGCCGGCAAGCTGGGAGAGGGCGAGGTGCAGCGTGAGGTGCGCGGCATCAATCTGCGCAAGGATCCGCGCGATTACCGCGACCTGCCGCTGGTCACCGAGACCGGCTCGCGCGTGGAACTGGGCCAGGTCGCCGACATCACGCGGGCGCCGCGCGACAACAGCGTGTTCCTGGAAGTGAATGGCGAGCCCGCCGTAGAACTGGCCCTGCGCCGCGCGGAAACCGGCAATTCGCTGGCGGCGGCGAAGATCATGGAGACCTGGCTGGCGCAGGCGCGCGAACGGCTGCCGCCGGATATCCGCCTGCATGCCTACGACCAGCAGTGGACCCTGATCGAGGACCGCATCGGCCTGCTGGTGAAGAACGGCATCCTCGGCCTCATCATCGTCTTCTTCCTGATGCTGCTGTTCCTCAACGGTCGCGTCACCGTCTGGGTGGCCCTGGGCATTCCCACCGCCTTCCTGGCCACCCTGGCGGTGCTCTGGCTGGCCGGCGGCTCCATCAACATGATCAGCCTGTTCGCCCTGATCATGGCCCTGGGCGTCATCGTCGACGACGCCATCGTCGTCGCCGAGGACGCCTATGCCCACTACAGGATGGGCGAGGCGCCCATGTACGCCTCGGAAGGCGGCGCTCGGCGCATGTTCTGGCCGGTGATGGCGTCCAGCCTGACCACCGTCGCCGCCTTCATTCCGCTGATGATGGTGTCCGGTCCCATGGGCAAGATCCTGGGCGATATCCCCTTCATCATGATCTGCGTGCTGGTGGCTTCCCTGCTGGAGTGCTTCTTCATCCTGCCCGGCCACCTGCGCGGCGCCTTCGTGCATGGCGCAGGCGACAAGGTGCATCCGACGCGGGTAAGGCTGGACGGCGCCTTCGCGCGTTTCCGCGACGGCCCCTTCCGGCGCGCCGTCAGCGTCGCCGTGGAATACCGCGGCGTCACCATCGCCGCCGGGGTGGCCATCCTGATCCTCACCGTCGGCCTGCTCGCCGGCGGCCGCGTCAAGTTCACCTTCTTCCCGACGCCGGAACCACAGGTGGTGTTCGCCAACGCCACTTTTTCCAGCGGTACGCCGCGCCACACCGTCGACGCTTTCCTCGACCACCTGCGCGAGACCCTGGAGGCCACCGAGCAGAGCTATGGCGCCGACATCGTCGAGCGCGCGGTGTTCCGCAGCGGCGCCCTGTCCGGCGACCAGAATCCGCGCCAAGGCGACCAGTTTGGCTCGGCCACCGTCGAACTGGCGCCCTCGGAGGCGCGCGAGGTGCGCACGGAGACCTTCATCCGCGACTGGCAGGCGCGGGTGAATGTGCCGGCCGGCATGGAGAATTTCCTGGTGGTGCCGCGTCGGCAGGGACCGCCGGGCCAGGATCTGGTGATCCGCATGAGCGGCCGCGACGCCCACACCCTCAAGCTCGCGGCTTTGGAGGCGCAGAGCAGCCTGCGCCAGATCGTCGGCGTCTATGGCATCGAGGACGACATGCCCTACGGCATGGAGCAGGTGGTGTTCAAGCTCACCGCCGCCGGCGAAGCCATGGGGCTGACGCTGGAGGAACTCTCCCGCCAGTTGCGCGCCGCCCTCGACGGCCGCCTCGTGCAGTTGTTCCAGGACGGCCCCGAGGAGGTGGAGGTGCGCGTGCGCCTGCCGGAGGCAGAACGCGCCAGTCTGGCCTTGCTGGAACGCATGAACGTGCGCACTCCCGCCGGCGACTGGGCGCCGCTCGACACCGTCGCGCGCTGGACCTCGCGCCAGGGCTTCGAGGCCCTGCGTCACGCGGAGGGCCGGCTGGCGGTGGAAGTCAGCGCCACGGTCAACAGCGCCGTCGCCAATACCAACGAAATCCTGGCCGGCCTGCAGGACGTCACCCTGCCCGCCCTGGTCGAGAAATACGGCATCGAGTGGTCCTTCCAGGGCAGAGCGGCCGATCAGCGCGAAACCATGGCCGACATGCGCGCGGGATTGCTGCTCGGGCTGGCCCTCATCTACCTGGTGCTGGCCTGGGTGTTCGGCCATTACGGCTGGCCGATCATCATCATGCTGGCCATTCCCTTCGGCCTGGTCGGCGCCGTCGCCGGCCACTGGATCATGGGCATCAACCTCACCCTGTTGTCCCTGTTCGGCCTGTTCGGCCTGTCCGGCATCGTCGTCAACAACGCCATCGTGCTGGTCGAGTTCTACCGGCATCAGCGCGCGCAGGGCATGAGCGTCGACGAGGCCCTGGTCAACGCCGCCTGCCTGCGCCTGCGCGCCATCCTGCTCACCTCGCTGACCACCATCGGCGGCCTCTCCACGCTGATGGCGGAAACCTCCCTGCAGGCGCAGTTCCTCATCCCCATGGCCACCTCGATCACCTTCGGCCTCGCCTTCACCACCGTGCTGGCGCTGTTCTGGCTGCCGGCCATGCTCTCCCTCTACGAATCGGTCCACCTGCGTCTCATGCGCCTGCTCGGGCGGACGGCGGCGGCGGGTGCCAGCGGCTAGCCTGCCTTGTCCACGAAATCCATCCTCATCACCGGCTGTTCCTCCGGCATCGGCCTGGCCGCCGCGCGGGCCTTGCGCGAGCGCGGCTGGCGCGTGTTCGCCACGGCGAGAAAGCCCGCCGATGTCGAACGGCTGGCCGCCGAGGGGCTGGAAAGCCTGCTGCTGGACCTCGATGATTCCGCCGGTCTGCGCGCCGCCGTGGCGGAGGTGGTGGAACGCGCGGGAGGCCGCCTGGACGCGCTGTTCAACAATGGCGGTTTCGGCCAGGTGGGGGCGGTCGAGGACCTGACCCGCGACGCCCTGCGCGAGCAGTTCGAGACCAACCTGTTCGGCTGGGTGGAACTCAGCAATCTGCTGATACCGGTGATGCGCGCCCAGGGCGGCGGACGCATCGTCATGAACAGTTCGGTGCTGGGCTACGCCGCCTTCCCCTATCGCGGCGCCTACAACGCGGTGAAGTTCGCCCTGGAAGGGCTTACCGACACCCTGCGCCAGGAACTCGCCGGCACCGGCATCCACGTCAGCCTGATCGAACCCGGCCCCATCAGCAGCCGCTTCCGCGAGAACTGCCTGCCGCACTTCGAGAAGCACATCGACTGGCGCGCCAGCGTGCATCGAGCTCGCTACGAGGCCCAGCTCGCGCGCTTGCGCACGCCCGGCCCGGCCGCCCCTTTCACCCTGGGGCCCGAAGCGGTGGTGGCCAGGCTGCTGCACGCCCTGGAAAGCCCGCGCCCGCGCGCCCGCTATCCGGTGACCGTGCCGGCGGTGGCGTTCTGGTGGCTAAGACGAGTGCTCTCGGTAGGCGCGATGGACTGGCTGCTGACGCGGGCTTCGGGTGGCGGCAGGCGCTAACGGGAATGCTTTAACCAATCATCCTAAAACCTCAGTTGAACGCGCCCGAAGGCGGGTTTGTGCGTGTGGGGTGCTCGGCGCGACGAGAG
>JBBIPL010000122.1:0-5392 GCA_037442845.1 Hydrogenophilales bacterium
TGGCGGCTGGCGCAATGAATGCAATCCAGGCACAAGCTCCTTCAGGCCGCCCAGGCCCCGACCCGACGGAAAGCTTGCCGGCGCGCATTCTGCGGCGCATGAACGAAAGCGGCGGCTTTCCCGCCCTGGACCATTCCGTGGCGCGCATCGTGGCGACCCTGGGCGACACCACGCCGCCCGGCGAGAGCGAGGAGGACGCCTGGCTGCGCGCGCTGACGCATTTCTCCCACCGCTCGGCGGATCTGATCACCGCCAGCGCCGGCAAGACACCGGCGCCCGCCATGCACGAGCTCGCCGCCGCCTTCGCGCCGCTCCTGGGCGTGCCGCCGGGTGATCTGGTCGCGGCGGTGGGCGCGGCCGCCGACGAGGCGACTGCGGAACCGCTGTTGGCGCGCATCCTGCTGGAACCCGCGCCAGCGCAGTCCGCTGCCGCGGCCGCGCCCTCCAGGGTACCCACCTCGGCGCCCGCTGCAGTGCCGGCTCCGGCATCCGCACCCGCGCAGACGAAGGTCAGCCGTCTGCAGGCCGGCATCGCCGCGTTGCGGCAGGCTGTGGCCGGGCAGGAGGATAGGCGCGGCATCGAGCAAGCGGCCCTTGCCACGGTCTTCGATGGTCTGCAACTGAGCCGCGCCGCCATCCTCCTGCTGGATGCCCAGCGGCGGGCCTATCGGGTCAGCGCCTGTCTGCGCGAGCGTGAAAGCGATCGCCTGGCCGAGGTATCGATCCCGTCCGGCGCCGGCGCCGACCTGGTCCACCTGGCGCTGGCCAGAAAGCTGGATGTCTACATCGACAATCCGCGCGACGGGAAGATCGCGCCGCGCTTGCCGGCCTGGATCTGCAGCCACGGCACGCATCCCTTCTTCCTGCTGCCCATGACCGATGCGGCGGGCGAGCCCATGGGCCTGGTGTTCGGGCAACAGCGCGAGGACGTCAAGCTCAGCCGCGAGGAACTCGGCCTGCTCGCCGAGTTGCGCGATCTGCTGCGGCTTCGGCTGCGCGCGGACGCCTGAGTGCTGGCAAAAAAGAGGGCATCTGGAACTTCGTGTGGAAATGCGACCCGAGGTCAGATCGCCGATTCGTTGACGCCTACTCGAAGTAAGCTTCTTCCAGGAGCTTGGCCAGTGTTGGAAGATGAGGTCCGTATTCGATCACCCGAGGCTTTTGCTCAAAGGTCTCGAAGATCTCCTGCGTGGTCACGAAGTGCTCTGTCAGATCGTCCTTCGTACCGCGCTTACGGGAACGCGACCGCATAACAGTCGTGCTCACCGCGCGAGCCTTCTTGTCGTAGAGCAACCTCGCTCGTATCACCTCAAAACTGTAACCTCGTCCCATACGATTCTGCTGCTTGGCGATGTTGTTGATGGATTCAGTATGTGCATTCGATACGGGGTGGTCGTAATGGTTGACCGTGGGCACGATAAGGCCTTCCGCCTCGATGAGGTACGTCTCCTCATTCGCCTGATGGGAGAGCGCCTGCATTCCCGGCAGATCAAGCAGGTCGGCCATCGTCCTGCCGCTTTTCCTCGAATCCGCGATACACCATGTCCAGCAACAGCGCCGCCATCGCCTTCTTGACGTGGCCCTTGCCCATCACCTGCTCGGACATGCTCTTGTGGTTCTCGTAGGCCGCCATCACGGCGTCCTCGAAGGCGTTCATGAAGTCCGGGCTGTCGCCGAAGCGGGCCTTCTGGTTTGCCGCCGCCTGCCGGGCCAGAACCTCCGACTCCATCATCTTGCCGGCGATGTGGTTCACGTAGTTGATGCGGTCGGCGTCCGTCAGTTCTTCGCCCTCAAAAAGATCGTTCATCTTTCCAACGATCTCCGACAGCAGGGCCTGCGCCGGGTCCTGCGGCGCCCGGCTGCCGGTTTCCGTCATCGGCGCGAGTTGATATTCGGCATGATCCTGTTCCGCGCCCAGTTCCATCTGGCGCTTGCCCAGATCTCGCAGGTTGTAGTGGGTCATCAGCACGGAAGACAGGTCGATCGCTTCGTGGCGTACTTCCTCGGCGATGAGCGGAGCGAGGTGCTTGAAGAAGAGGCTGCGCTTGAACAGGTCCGAGTCGCCGTAATCGACGATCTGGGAGAGGAAGTCGTAGGCCCGCACGAAGCCGCCCAGGTCCTTCCGGAAGAGATCCAGCGCCTCGATGGCCTTTTTGTCCTTTTGCTGCTCGGCCTCCGTATAGCGCACACGGAAGCGATCGACCGCCGGGTCTATCCGGGCATGCAAGGCTTTTTGCGTGCCTGCCTTCCGGGCGCCCGGCCTGTAATAGGCCTCGGCAAATCCATCCACCTCCTCCGGCAGATAGATGCCCGTGGCATCGAGCTTGGCCTGCAGGTCGTGGATCAGGTTGGGGTCCGACACGCCCGACAACTCGGCTGTCCGGAAGTAGATGCGGAAAGCGGCCAGGATTTCTTCGGGATCGTTCGAGAAGTCGAGCACGAAGGTGTCGGTCTTGCCCGGATAAGTCCGGTTCAGCCGCGACAGCGTCTGCACGGCCGACACGCCGGCCAGCTTCTTGTCGACATACATCGCCACCAACAGGGGCTGGTCGAAGCCGGTCTGGAACTTGTTGGCCACCAGCATGACCTGGTACTCGTCGCTGGCGAAGGCCTCGCGCATGTCGCGGCCCTTGAGGCCCGGGTTCATGTTCGCCTCGTTGAACGGGACCGGCCCGCTCTCGGGGTCGTTTACGTCGCCAGAGAAGGCCACCAGGGCGGCTACGTCCTGGTAGCCCTGGGTCTTGATGTACTTGTCCAAGGCCAGCTTGTAGCGCACCGCCTCCTTGCGCGAGGCGGTCACCACCATCGCCTTGGCGCGGCCGTTCAGGCGCCACATCACGTTGGCCCGGAAGTGCTCGACGATCACCTGCACCTTCTGGGCGATGTTGTGCGGGTGCAGGCGCACCCAGTTCATCAGCGACTTCAGGGCCCGATTCTGGTCCACCTGCTCGTCGTCGTAGTCCTGGCCGTTGTGGGCCAGCTTGAAGGCGAGCTTGTAGGGGGTGTAGTTCTTCAGCACATCGAGGATGAAACCCTCCTCGATGGCCTGCTGCATGGAATAGACATGGAACGGCGCCGGCAGGCCGTCCGCGCCGGGGCGCCCGAAGAGTTCGAGCGTCTTGGCCTTGGGCGTGGCGGTGAAGGCGAAGTAGCTGACCGTATTGGGCTGCACCTGGCCGGCCATCTCGGCCTCCAGGATCTCTTCCAGCTCCACCTCGGCGCCGTCCTCGATCTCGGCCAGCCGCTCGGCGGTCAGCACCTGCTTCAATTTCTTGGCCGCCGAGCCGGTCTGCGAGGCATGGGCCTCGTCGGCGATCACCGCGAAACGCCGGCCCTTCAGCGTCACCGTATCCCGGATGGTCTCCAGCACGAACGGAAAGGTCTGAATGGTGACGATGACGATGGGCGCGCGATCGGCCAGCGCCTTCACCAGTTGCGATGACTTGGAGCCGCCTTCGTCGGTGATGCGCACCACCACGCCGTGCTTGTGTTCGAACTGGTAAATCGCGTCCTGCAACTGGGCGTCCAGCACCGTGCGGTCGGTGATGACGATGACCGAGTCGAAGAGCTTGGTGTCCGCCTCGTCATGCAGCGACGCCAACTGGTGCGCGAGCCACGAGATGGAGTTGGTCTTGCCGGAGCCCGCGGAGTGCTGCACCAGGTACTTCATGCCCGGTCCTTCAGAGCGTGCCGCGGCCGCCAGCCGGGTCACCGCCTCCCACTGATGAAAGCGCGGGAAGATCAGGGCCTGCTTCTCGATCTTGGTGCCGTCCGGGAGGGTTTCCTGCTTCTTTTCCAGGTGGACGAAGCGGCCCAGGATGTCGAGCCAGGCATCGCGGTCGAGCACGCGCTCCCACAGATAGGCCGTGCGGTAGCCCTCAGGGTTGGGCGGATTACCCTTGCCGCCGTCGTTGCCCAGGTTGAACGGCAGAAAGCGCGTGTCCTTGCCTGCCAGCTTCGTCGTCATCCACACCTCGTCGGTGGACACGGCGAAATGCACCAGCGAGCGGCGCTTGAAAGCAAGCAGCGGTTCCTCGCGCTTGGTGACCGGATCCTTCACCGGCCGGTCGTACCGGTACTGGTGGATGGCATCCTGCACCGACTGGGTGAAGTCGGTTTTAAGTTCGAGGGTGGCCGCCGGGATGCCGTTCACAAACAGCACCAGGTCGATGCTGTTCTGGTTCGACAGGCTGTAATGCACCTGGCGCATCACCCGCACCCGCACCTTGCCGTACCTCGCCAGCGTCTCCGGGTTCATCGTCTGCGCCGGCTTGAACTGGCACAGGTCGAAGCGGGCGTTCACGTTCTTGAAGCCGTGCCGCAGCACCGACAGCGAGCCGTCCTTGTCCATCACCTCGGCCAGGCGCTTCAGCAGCGTCTCTTCGCTGGCGCCGTTGTGCAGCGCCCGCACCTTGGCCCACTCCCTGGGCTGGGTGTCCGCAAGCCAGGCGATCACGTCCTCCGGGAACAGCGCCAGCTCGCGGTCGTAGCCGGTGTCGTCCGGCGAGTACAACCAGCCATGGGCGGCCAAGTGGTCGCAGATGTCCTGCTCGAAGTGGCGTTCGGTGTGGAGGGTCATGGGGCCTCGCTTACATCAATCTTCCCCGTCACCGCCGCCGAGATCAGCGCCGTGCGGTGCTCGCGCATCAGTTCGATGGAGCGGCGGGATTTTTCGATCAGGGTGTCGAGCTTGGCGGTTTCGCGGTCGAGGAAGGCGGCGATGAGGGTCTGTTCTTCGATCTGCGGAAACGCAGTGGCGAAGTCGCGAACAAAATTGTCTGGCACGCGCTTCTGCCCGCCCGCGCCGTACATTGCCGCCTCCCCGAGCTTACGAAACGGACTGGAGACAAAGAGCCAATGCAGATAGCTATTGGTGGTCTCGGAAACCATCGGTCTAGCCACAATCAGTTCGGTGGTTCCAAAGCCAATCCCACCAAGCAAGTCGCGCATGACAGCCCCTTTTCCGTTCTCGAAGCACGGCGTGATTTTGGCCACCGTCACGTCACCTTCGCGGAAGTAGGTGTAACCAGTTTCCACCTCGTGGATCGCGCGAGTTCTTTCCAGGTTCAGCGAGCCATCATCACCAATCGCTTCCATCGGCAAAAATGAAACCTCAGTGTCTCTGCCCAAATCGAAAGCCTCGGACTTTGACGGATTGATATGTGCGACGAAACGTAGGCGCTTCACCTCCCAATGCGCCGGCACCGCCCCCAGCCACGCCACCCCGGAATCCTTCATCGGCGCATCCGGGTTCAGTCCCTTGGTCACGGCATGGGAGATGAGGGCCTGGCGCTTTTCCTGAAGCAGCTCGATCAGCTTTTCCTGCTTGGCGATCAGGGTATCGAGCTTGGCGGTTTCGCGGTCGAGGAAGGCGGCGATGGCGGTTTGTTCT
>JBBIPL010000123.1:0-5361 GCA_037442845.1 Hydrogenophilales bacterium
ATGACCGCTGCCGAATCGGCCAAGGCCAAACGCGGCCCCAGCCCCCGCCGGGTGTCGCGCGAGCGCGTGTTGCGCGCCCTCTACCAGTGGCAGGTGGCCGGCGGCGACTACGCCGGCCTGCTGGTGCAGGCCGAAGTCCACGACCCCGAGGAGACCGGCGACACCACCCAGCCGCATGAGGGCTTCCTGCGCGAACTGCTGGACGGGGTGCTGAAGCAGGCCGCCAGCCTGGACCAGGCCCTGGCGCCGCATCTGGACCGGCCCGTGGCGGAGCTGTCGCCCATCGAGCACGCCATCCTGCTCATCGGCGCCTTCGAACTCAGCCACAGCCTGAACGTGCCCTACAAGGTCTGCATCAACGAGGCGGTGGAACTGGCCAAGCTGTACGGCGGCGCCGACGGCCACAAGTTCGTCAACGGCGTCCTCGACAAGCTGGCGAAGGTGACCCGGCAGGTGGAAATCGAGGCCGCGCAACGCGCCTGAGAGCCGTCGGCGATGCCCTCCGAGTTCGACCTCATCGCCCGTTACTTTAAGCGACCCGCCGCCAACGCGGTGCTGGGCGTGGGCGACGACGCCGCCCTGCTCGCCCCCACGGCCGGCGCGGAATTGGTGGTGTCCACCGACATGCTGGTGGCCGGCCGCCACTTCCTGGCGGAGGCCGATCCTTATCACCTGGGCCACAAGGCCCTGGCCGTGAACCTTTCCGACCTCGCCGCCATGGGCGCGGTGCCGCGCTGGGCGACGTTGTCTCTCGCCCTGCCGGAAGTGGACGAAGCCTGGCTGGCCGCGTTCAGCCGGGGCTTCTTCGAGTTGGCCGGGCGTTTCGGCGTGAGTCTGGTGGGGGGCGATACCACGCGCGGTCCCCTCAACCTCTGCGTCACCGTGCTCGGCGAGGCCCCCGCCGGTCGCGCCCTGCGCCGCGGCGGAGCGCAGCCGGGCGACGGTGTGTGGGTGTCCGGCGACCTGGGCGGCGCGGCTCTGGCCGTGTGCCATCTCAACGGGGAACTCGTGCTCGACGCGGCGGACGCCGCCCTCTGCCAGATTCGTCTGCACCGGCCGGAACCCCGCGTCGTGCTGGGCGACATGCTGTGCTGCGTGGCCCACGCCGCCATCGACCTTTCCGACGGCCTGCTCGCGGACCTCGGCCACATCCTGACCGCGTCCGGCGTCGGCGCGGAAATCGAATTCGACCGTCTGCCCGCGCATCCGGCGCTGGCGCCGAAGCGGGCCGACCCTTTGGCGCGGCGCTGCCTGCTGGCGGGCGGCGACGATTACGAGCTGTGCTTCACGGCGCCGCCGGAACGGGACCGGGCGATCCACGCCATCGCGGAGACGGCGGGCGTGACGGTGACCCGCATCGGCCGCATCACCGACCAGGCCGGCTTGCGTCTGCTCGACGGGGCGGGCCGGGAGATGGACATCCGGGAGCGGGGTTTTGACCATTTCGCCTGAAACCCCGGGCGGCATGGCAAGGCCGACCACGGCCTTCCTGCTCGCCCACCCCGCGCATTTTCTCGCCCTCGGCTTCGGCGCCGGCCTGTCTCCGAAAGCGCCGGGCACGCTGGGCACCCTGGTGGCTTTGCCGCTGTTCTGGCTGCTGGCGGACAATCCGTTCTACTGGGTCTGGATGGCCGCCTTCCTGGCCGTGGGCATCTGGGCCTGCGGTGTCGCCGGCCGCAACCTGGGGGCCCATGACCACGGCGGCATCGTCTGGGACGAGATCGCCGCCTTCCTCCTGATCCTGCCGTTCGCGCCGGCCTCTCCCCTGGGTTTTGTCCTCGCCTTCGCCTTGTTCCGCCTGTTCGATATCTGGAAACCTTTCCCCATCGGCTGGCTGGACCAGCGGCTGCATGGGGGGCTGGGGGTCATGCTGGATGACCTGTTGGCGGCGGCCTACGCGCTGCTTTGTCTGTTGGGAGTATCCGCATGGATGTGAGCCAGGAAGAACTCGAACGTTTGGCCGTCGATCTGGGACAGGCCCTGTCGCGCCGCGGCTGGCGCCTGGCGGTCGCCGAGTCCTGCACCGGCGGCTGGGCGGCCCAGGCCCTCACCTCGGTCGCGGGCAGTTCGCAGTGGTTCGAGCGGGGTTTCGTCACCTACAGCAACGACGCCAAGATGGAAGTGCTGGACGTGCACAACAAGACCCTGGTGCAGTTTGGCGCGGCGAGCGTGGAAACCGCCCGCGAAATGGCCGAAGGCGTCCTCGCCCACAGCCGGGCGCAGGCCGCCTTCTCCATCACCGGCATCGCCGGACCCAGCGGCGGCACGCCGGACAAGCCGGTGGGCACCGTATGCTTCGCCTGGGCGCGCCAGGGGGAGGCCACCGTCACCGGCCGCGAACACTTTTCCGGCGACCGCCGGCAGGTGCGCGCGCAGTCCGTGCGCCATGCCTTCGGCCGCATGCTGGCGCTCATGACATAATCCGCCGGCAAGAACACACCGATTTCATTCACGAGGCATTTCCCATGGACGAGAACCGCAGCAAGGCCCTGGCCGCCGCCCTGGCCCAGATCGAGAAACAGTTCGGCAAGGGCTCCATCATGCGCATGGGCGACGGCAGCATCGCCGATGATGTGCAGGCGGTGTCCACCGGTTCCCTGGGCCTGGACGTGGCCCTCGGCATCGGCGGCCTGCCGCGCGGACGGGTGGTGGAGATCTACGGCCCGGAATCTTCCGGCAAGACCACCCTGACCCTGTCGGTGATCGCGCAGATGCAGAAGCTGGGCGGTACGGCGGCCTTCATCGATGCGGAGCACGCCCTGGATCCCCAGTACGCCCAGAAGCTGGGCGTGAACGTGGGTGAACTGCTGATCTCGCAGCCGGATACCGGCGAACAGGCCCTGGAAATCGCCGACATGCTGGTGCGCTCCAGCGCCGTCGACGTCATCGTCATCGACTCCGTCGCGGCGCTGACCCCCAAGGCGGAAATCGAGGGCGAGATGGGCGACTCCCACGTCGGCCTGCAGGCCCGCCTGATGAGCCAGGCCCTGCGCAAGCTCACCGCCAACATCAAGCGCACCAACACCCTGGTCATCTTCATCAACCAGATCCGCATGAAGATCGGCGTCATGTTCGGCAGCCCGGAGACCACCACCGGCGGCAACGCGCTGAAGTTCTACGCCTCGGTGCGCCTGGATATCCGCCGCATCGGCGCGATCAAGAAGGGCGACGAGGTGGTGGGTTCGGAAACCCGGGTCAAGGTGGTGAAAAACAAGGTCTCCCCGCCCTTCAAGGAAGCCATCTTCGACATCCTGTATGGCGAGGGCGTGTCCCGAGAAGGCGAGATCATCGAGCTGGGCGTCGCCCACAAGCTGATCGACAAGTCCGGCGCGTGGTATGCCTATCAGGGCGAGAAGATCGGTCAGGGCAAGGACAACGCCCGCGAATTCCTGCGCGAGCATGCGGACATGGCGGCCGAGATCGAAGCCCGGATTCGCGAGAAGCTCGGCGTCAAGCCCGCCGCTGCGGCGGTGTGAGCCTGCGCGAGCGGGCCCTGCACCTGCTGGCGCGGCGGGAGCGCAGCCGCGCCGAGCTGGCGCGCAAGCTGGCTCCGCACGCCGAGGGCGAGGATCTGGACGCTCTGCTGAATGACCTCGAGCGCGAGAATCTGCTTTCCAATACCCGCTTTGCCGAAATGCTGGCGCATGCCCGCGCGGGGCGCCATGGCAGCCTGCGGCTGCAGGCGGATCTGCGCGACAAGGGCGTACCCGCCGAGGTCATCGACGCCACCGTGAGGGCAGCGCGCGATAACGATCTGCAAGCGGCCCGCGCCGTCTGGAGCAAGAAGTTCGCCGCCTTGCCCCGCGACGCCGCCGAGCGCGCGAAGCAGATGCGCTTCCTGGCCGGGCGGGGGTTTCCCGCCGACGTGGTGCGCAGGGTGGTGGGCGGCGAGGACGACTGAGCGCCCCGCTGAAGCGGTGGTCTACAGGCGGGCGCGCACCAGTTCGGCTATTTCCTGGTCGGTAAGCGCGATGGGGTTGGTCTTCATGCTGGAACCCCGGCTGTGGGCGACGATGCGCCCCACGTCCGCCGCATCCACTCCATATTCCCGCAGGCGCGGCAGATGCAGCCGCCGCGTCCAGTCCTCCAGGGTTTCCACCAGGGCCGCCCGGGCTTCCGCGTCCGGCATGGCGCGTCCTGCGAGCAGGCGCCCCACGTCGGCATATTTCGCCAGGGCCGGATGATCGGGCGCCCGGGCGCCCAGGGCGGCGATATTGATGCGGCTGGCTTCGGCCACCAGCGTGCCGCAGACCACGCCGTGTGGGATGGGAAAGAAGGCGCCCAACGGCGCCGCCAGGCCGTGCACCGAGCCCAGTCCCACCTGCGCCAGGGCAATGCCGGAGAGCAGGGCGGCGTAGGCCATGCCGGCGCGGTGCACGGCCGGGTCGCCCGTAGCCTCGTACCAGGGCAGCAGGGCATCCCGAGCCTTTTCCATGCCGGACAGCGCCAGGGCATCGGTGAAGGGATTGGCCTTGGACGAGACATACGATTCCAGAAGCTGGGTGAAAGCGTCCATACCGTTCGCAGCCAGAACCCGCGGCGGACAGTCGGCCAGCAGGTCGGGATCGACGAGCGCGTATTCGGCCACCAGTTTTTCGTCGCGGAAGGACTTCTTGAAGCCGTCCCGGCCCTGCCGGGAGAGCACCGCATTCTTGGTGGCTTCCGATCCCGTGCCCGCCGTGGTGGGGACGGCAATGAAGGGGGTGGCCGGACCCCGATACGGCAGTTCCGGTCCCACGCCTTCGAGATGCTCCATCACCGAGTTGCCCGGCCGCAGCAGGCCGGCAATCGCCTTGGCCGCGTCCAGTGCGCTGCCGCCGCCGATTCCCAGGACACAGGAGAACGCGCTGCCTCGGTTCTCCCGCACACATGCATCCACCAGGTCCGGCGAGGGTTCTCCGGCAACCTGGAGCATTTCCCAGGCAATGTCCCGCGCCGCGAGCTGCTGCTCCAGTTTCGGCCAATGGGGACCTTTAACGAAGGAGCGGGCCCCGGTGACGATGAGCAGCCGGCGGCCATGAGCGGCCACCAGATCCGGAAGCATGGCCATGCGGCCACTGCCGAACTCGATGCGCGGCAAGCGGGCAAGGGCGAAGTTGTAAGACATGGCGGATGTCCTGAGAGGCTGGGCTTCCCATCCTAGTCGAGGCTGTCTATTTTGAAAGTGAATGGGAAGGGTGTTGACGCCAGGAAGCGGGGAATGTATAGTCTCGCCTCTCTCGAACGCGGGGTGGAGCAGTCTGGCAGCTCGTCGGGCTCATAACCCGAAGGTCACAGGTTCAAATCCTGTCCCCGCAACCAGTTTCACAGTTCTTTAACAAATCACTTACAGCCTTAAGGTGTGGGCATTGGGCCGAGTGG
>JBBIPL010000124.1:0-5326 GCA_037442845.1 Hydrogenophilales bacterium
TTCATTCATCCCAGTTGTCGATGATCCCGCAGATGGTCAGGTCGGTCATGACCTTCACATCCTTCATCGCCATCCGCGCCGCGCTGCCGCTGCTGGTGAACACCCATTTGCCGGGGGGCACGCCGACCGGATCGGTGGCCACCGACAGCGCGCCCTGCTGGCTCGCCAGCACACGCAGCGAGGAAGCCATCAGACCCGGCACCCTGCGGGTGCAGACCAGCTCGTCGACCACGCGCATGATTTCCATCAGGCCGCCTCCGGGTTCCAGTGGTCGATGATGCCGACGATGGTCAGGTCGGAGGGGAATTCCTTGCTGCCGGCGGCATCCCGCGCGGCCGAGGAGCCCACGCAGATCACCCAGTCGCCGGGCACGCAGCCCACCGCGTCCACCGCCACGCTGCGGGCGCCGCCCTCCTTCTCCTGCACCACCAGCAGGGGGCGATGGCCGAAGGTATCGATGCGATTGGTCGACACCAGGGTTTTTTCCACGCGCATGATCTTCATCGTACGGACCCCAAGCCAGCCTTGCTCTCAATGTCCATGATCTTCGACCTCGTCCTCGACGAAGCTGGCGCGCTCGCCGCCTTGCAAATCGCTCACCGCCATCTGGCAACGCAGCAGTCCTTGCGTGTGCAGATCGGCGTAGCGTGTCTCGATCGCGGCCTTCACCCGCCGGCAACGCAGCACCGCGCGCTCGCGCGCGCCGGGCACGCGCGAGGAATAATGGAAGTGCACCAGGATGGGAACGGCCAGGCCGTGCTTCACGTTCAGGCCGGTGAAGATCTTGATGCCCACGTCCATGTCCGCCGCGCCCTCCTCCAGCGTGTCGAGGTGGGCGAAGTAGAACTTGTTGCGCAACTGGAGTTCGCTCATCGCCTCGCCGGCGCAGATGAAGCGCTCGTTGTGGCCGATCACGGCGTAGCGTCCGGCGTGGTGCTGGATGACGTACTCGATCTGCGAGAGGTTGGCTTCCAGCAGGGCGAGAATCAGGCGGCGCAGGCCGGGCGCGCAGGGTGAAGCGCCTTCGACGCGCGCCAGCGCGGCTTCGATGTGGCCGCGCGCCGTTTCCGGCGGCATGCCCAGGGTTTCCCGATAGAGGGTGGCGTTGCAGACGTAACGCGCCAGGTTGATGTTGCCGTCGGCATCGGGCACGTGGATGCGGATGGCGTCCAGGTCGGTGTCCATGCCGATCAGCAGGATGTCGGGAGCCGCGCCCAGACCAAAGGTGTTCTCCACCGCGGCGCGCAGTTCGACCAGCCGTCCGAGCGCCGCATCCATGGCCGCGGCGTCGTTGCTGCCGTGCGCGGCGCAGCCCTGCTGGCAGGGATGCGAGGTGCTGAGGTGATAGACCGCGACCTTCAGGTAATTGCCCTGTTCGCCGCCGGGAATGCCGCCGGTGAGGCGGTCCAGTTCCCGTTGCGTCCAGTCCGCGACGTCGCCTTCGACGTCGAACATCGCGCCGGCATAGGCCTTGACCCGCACCGCGTCGTTGGGCGCCAGCCGCAGCACGAAGGGCAGCAGGCCCTGCAGGCGACCGTCCGCGCAGGGGCTGATATCCAGGGTGTGATAGCCGCAGGACTGGAAGAAGGTCTCGTCCAGCTTCATGCGTTCGCGCCACGGCGCCTGGTCCGCCTCGACCTGCTCGACGCAGGTCTTGAAGCTCCTGAAGATGCAGTGGGCGTGCAAGGCGCGCAGGTCGAGGCCGGTCACCCAGGCATCTTCCAGCAGCGTCTCGGGGAGCTCGTAACCCAGGCATTCGCGCGCCAGGTTCTGCGCCCGCGCCACGAAATCCAACTCGTGCTGGAACGAGGACAACACCTTGAGGGTGTCGGCGATGGCGGCGAAGCGGCCGCGCACGCGCAACTCGTAGGCATACAGGCGCCGGTTGAGCTCCTGATCCACCAGGGCGTGCTCGCAAGGCTGCCCCGGGCCGATGACGCAGGCCGGATTGGCGGGCGCCTGCGCCGGGGTGAGCACCCCGGCCTGGCGCATGGCGGCGAGTCGTTTGCGCGTATTCATATTCATGATCCGCCGCTCAAGCGCGCGCTCCGCCGGAGACCGTCACCACCGCGCCTTTCGGGCTGTTGCCGGCGGAACCGGTAATGCGGCTTTCCGGCACTTCGGGACGTTCGACTTCGCGGAACGCCTGGGCGTTCGCCCCGGCGCCGCGCGGATTGCCGCGCATCGACAGGTTGCGGGACAGGCTCGAGGCGCCCTCGGTACCGGTGACGCGGCTTTGCGCATGCCAGGCATCGCCGGTGATGCGCGTGCCGGCCTGGCTACCCTCGCCGGTGAGGCGCAGGGCCGCGGCGACGGCTTCCGCCTGTTCGGCCTGGGCAGCCGCGGCGCCCATGTGGCGGAACTCCGGCGTGCCGGTGATCAGGCCGCCGGCCTTGTTGACCGGGCCGGTGATGCGCTCGCCGCTGTAGCCTGTGCCGGTCACCGCCTGGGCGCCGCGCTCCCAGGCCTGACGCGCCGGGGAGACGATGCTGAAGTCGATGGGCGCGGGCGGCCGGGCGGGTTCGTCCCGGACGCGGGCGCGGGATACGAAACGGCCGCTGGCGGCGCACTGGCCGGCGCCGTTGTCGGGTCCCATGTAGGGCGTGCCGCTGACCGGCCCGCAGGCGCCGCGCTCGTCGCCGGTGACCACGGAGCCGCCGGCGCCGGGCCGGTCACCGGTCACGGCGGTGGCGGGAATCACCGCGCTGTCGCGGACGCGGGCTGCCTGCGCCGCCACTTCGGGCGCGGCGCAGAAACCGCCGTACTGGCCGCGCCCGATATAGGGCGTGCCGCTGATGGGTGCGCAACTGCCGGACTCGTCGCCGGTCACCTTGCCGGAGCGGCCGGGCAGGCTGCCGGTGATGGGCTGACCGCGCCAGGTCTGGTCCACCGCGACCTTGGCCACGGGCTGCGCTTGGGTGCTTTCGGCGCACTCGGTCTGTGTGACGCCGACATAGTCCATACCGGTGACGGGAATGCACCCGCTGCTCACGTCACCGGACATTTTTGGGCTGGTGTTCACCTCCGTGCCGGTCACCGTGCGCCCGGCCAGGGTCTGCATGGCCCCCACCTTGCGCGGGCTCGGGGTCTTGCACAGTTCGGCGAAATCGCCGCTGTTGTAATACTGGCTGCCGGTGATGGGGCGGCAGGCGCCCGGCTCGTCGCCGGTGACCTTGCCGGAGCGGCCCACCTCGGTGCCGGACACGATCTGGCTGCCGCTGGAGGACATCACGCCGACCTTGCGCGGCGTGGCCGGCGGCGTGCTCTGGCACAGCTCCTGATACTGCTCGGCGGCCAGATACTGGGTACCGGTGATGCCCCGGCAGGCGCCGGGCTCGTCGCCGGTGATCTTGGCGGTATGACCCAGGGCGCTGCCGGTGACCGGCTTGCCCTGGACGGTATGCGTGACCACGACCTTGTCCGGAGCGGTGTCGGCGGCGGGCTGCGTGTAGCGCGTGCCGGTGATGGCGCGGTCGGCGCCGGTCTCGTCGCCCGTCACCCTGTCCGAGCGGCCCACCATGGCGCCCGAGATGGTCTTGCCCTTCTCGCTCCGGGTCAACCCTACCTTGGCCGGAACCGGCGCCGGACGAGTCGCGCAGAACTCGTCGAAACGCTCGGCGGACAGGTATTCGGTACCCGTGATGCCGCGGCAGGCGCCCACCTCGTCGCCCGTGACCTTGCTGGAACGTCCCACCTCGGTACCGGTGACGGTGCGGCTGCTCAGCGTGCTGCCCACGCCCACCTTCGCCGGAGCCGGAGCGGGACGGGTGTCGCAGAGAGCGGCGTACTGCTCGTTGCCGATGTATTCGGTGCCGGTGATGGCGCGGCAGGAACCGGGTTCGTTGCCGGTCACCTTCTTGCTGCGCTCCACCTGGGTGCCGGTGACGGACTGGCCGGAGAGGGTGTGGCCCTCTTCCACCTTGGCGGGGGCCGGGGTGGTCTGGCGCGCCTTCATGCGTCCGCTCGGGCGCGACTCGCCGCTGGCGCCGACGCGTCCGGCCAGGGACTGCACCAGGCGGCGCTGCATGGCGACCTGGCGGCCGGTGGCGCCTTTGGCTATGGCGGCCTGCCAATCCTGCTCGGGCATGGTGGCGGCGATCTTGGTGGCCTGGGCGACGCGCTTGAGGCCGGCTTTGCCATCCAGGGCCAGCGCCGCGCGACGGGCGCGCGCCAGGGCACGACCGGTGGGCTCGACATTGGCCCTGGCGACGAGGACGTGCGGAGCGACACTGGCCGCTGCGGCCTCGCGCACCTCGGCGGCCGCTTGCGTTTGCGCGGCGCCGCATCCGCCCGGCGTGCCGTTGCAACCGCAGGTCGTGTCGGGTTCGGCGGCGGCCACGGGCTGGCGCGTGGGACGCAGGCGACCCGACGGACGGCTGACGGTGGGCTGCAAGGCGGCCTTGCCGGCAAGGCTGAGCGCCTCGCGACGGGCGCGTCCGGCCTTGGGCGCGTTGGCGGCCCGGAGTTGGGCGATCAGCGCGGAGTCCGGCATGGCGGCGGCGTCGACCTGGGACGCGACCGCGACGCCGGATGCGGTCGGGGCCGTCGGCATGGCGGCCGGGGCGACGCGCCGGGTCGATGCCTGGCGCGCATCCGCGCCTTTGACGGCGGCGGTCTTGCCGTGCAAGGCCATGGCCTTGCGACGCTTCAGGGCCAACTCGCGCCCGGACAGGGTGGCGCTGGCCGAGCTATCTGCGGCTTGTGTCATCACTTACCTCGAACGGTGTTAAGGCTTGCTGCGGACGCGGACCTGCGCGGCCCGCCTCCGCACCAAACTGCATGCGGGAAGAAGCATGGGCGACGGACGGACAAGCCGTGCCGCCTCCCCCGCCGAACATCAGCGATAGACCACGAACGCCATGCCCTGGCTCTGGGCATAGTTGTCATAGGCCACGAAGCGCACCATGTGGTCGGGGAACTCGCGATGGCAAGCCTCGATTTCCGCCAGCACGGTGTCGATGGACTGCTCGCCGAACAGCGGCAGCTTCCACATGTACCAGAAGTTGACGCGCGCGGTGGTGCCCTTCTCGGTGTGCTCGACGGCGGGGTTCCAGCCCTGGCTGATGCAGTAGGCGATCTGCCGGCGCACCTGATCCGGAGTCATCTGCGGCAGGTAGGAGAAGGTCTCGAACTTCTTGGTCGAACGATAAGCTTGTACAGCCATTTCAGGATTCCTTTCTATACGTTCATCTGGATCCCGGATCGGGCCCCAGTCCCGTCCGGGATGACACCGCGCCGATGGCGCGATGTCACTTGTTGGCGATATCCAGCTTGTCGACGGTGTCGAACTCGAACTTGATCTCTTTCCAGGTTTCCATGGCGATCT
>JBBIPL010000125.1:0-5254 GCA_037442845.1 Hydrogenophilales bacterium
AGCTTTTATCCCATGCGGGGGGCGATGGCGGCGGCGGCCGCCTGGCGCGGGCGCCGGCCCTGCCGGCCCGGCGCGAGCGCGCGCCTGTCCTGCCCGGGCCGGAGCGCGCCATGCGCAGGCTGTCGCCCAATGCCAACGCGGGCTCCGACGATGAGTGGGAGGAGTTCTGAGCATGCTGGAAACCGGCGCGCCCCAGCGGGAGTTCATTTTTTCCAAAAAGGACTTCGAGGAAGTCCGCAAGATGATCTACGACCACGCCGGCATCGCCCTCTCCGACGCCAAGGAGGACATGGTCTACAGCCGGCTGGCGCGGCGCCTGCGCGCCACCGGCAAGCGCAGCTTCCAGGATTACCTGGCGCTCATCCGCGCCGGCCACAACGAGGAGTGGGAGGCTTTCGTCAATTCCCTCACCACCAACCTCACCGATTTCTTCCGCGAGATGCACCACTTCCACATCCTGCGGGAGTTCCTGAAAACCAGGCGCGAGCGCCCCATCACCATCTGGAGTTCCGCCTCCAGCACCGGCGAGGAACCCTATTCCATCGCCATGACCGCGGTGGAAGCCCTGGGCGGCCACGCGCCCGTGGAAGTGCTGGCATCCGACCTGGATACGAACGTGCTGAAAAAGGCCGCCGACGGCATCTATCCGCTGGAACGCCTGGGCAAGCTGTCCGAGGCGCAGCAGCGCCAGTTCTTCTTCAGGGGAACCGGCGACAAGGCGGGCATGGCCAAGGTCAAGCCCGAGCTGCAGGCCATGGTCAAATACTTCCGGCTCAACCTGCTCGATAGCGTCTGGTCCATCCGCCAGCCGCTGGATGCGATCTTCTGCCGCAACGTCATGATCTATTTCGACAAGCCGACGCAGTACGCCATCCTGAAGAAGATGAAACCGCTGCTGAAGCCGGACGGCCTGCTTTTCGTCGGCCACTCCGAGGCGCTCTACCATGCCGCCGACCTCTTTCGCCTGCGCGGCCAGACGGTGTACGAGCACGCCGAAGCGAAGGGCGGCAGGTGAGCCCATCCGGCTACGAGGAAATCCTCGCACCCAACCACTACTTCGACCGCAACTTCAGCATCGAGGCGGCGAAGATCATGCCCGGCGAGTACTACGTCACCGCCCGCGACATGCTGCTGGTGACGGTGCTGGGCTCCTGCGTCGCCGCCTGCATCCGCGATCCCGCCAGCGGCATCGGCGGCATGAACCACTTCATGCTGCCGGAGGGCGGCGGCGATCAGCGCGACCTGCTGTCGAGTTCCGCGCGCTACGGCGGTTACGCCATGGAGGTGCTGGTCAACCAGCTGGTCAAGCTCGGCGCCAACCGCAAGCGGCTGGAGGCCAAGGTGTTCGGCGGGGCCGCGGTGCTGCGCGGCTTCACTACCGTGCACGTGGGCGCGATGAACAGCGAGTTCGTGCTCGCTTACCTGCACACCGAGCGCATCCGCGTGGTGGCGGAGGACCTCAAGGGCGACTACCCGCGCAAGGTCTACTTCTTCCCGGCTTCCGGCCGGGTCATGGTGCGCAAGCTCAGGTCGGTGCACAACAACACCATCCTCGACCGCGAACGCGATTACGGCCAGCGCCTGAAGGCCGCGCCCATCGCCGGCGACGTCGAACTGTTCAGCTGATGCGCGCGGGGAGCCAATCGGGAGAGGCGGCATGAGCCGTATCAGGGTGTTGATCATCGACGATTCCGCGCTGATTCGCAGCATCATGAAAAAGCTCATCAACGCGCAGCCGGACATGGAGGTGGTGGGCCAGGCGCCGGATCCGGTGATCGCGCGCGAGCTCATCAAGCAGGTCCATCCGGATGTGCTGACGCTCGACGTGGAAATGCCGCGCATGAACGGCCTGGAGTTCCTGGAAAAGCTTATGCGCCTGCGCCCCATGCCGGTGGTGATGGTCTCCTCCCTGACCGAGCGGGGCAACGAGGTGACGCTGCGGGCGCTGGAACTGGGCGCCGTGGATTTCGTCACCAAGCCGCGCGTGGGTCTGTCCGACGGCCTCAACGAACTGAGCGCGGAGATCGGCGAGAAGATTCGCGCCGCCGCGCACGCCCGCATCCGCCGCCATGCCCTCAACGCGCCCGCGCCCGACGCGCCCAGGCCGCTGGCGGGCCAGTTCCTGCACACCACGGAAAAGCTCGTCTGCCTGGGGTCCTCGACGGGCGGCACCGAGGCCCTGAAGGAAGTCCTCATGCGCATGCCGGCCACCGCGCCCGGCACGCTCATCACCCAGCACATGCCGGAAACCTTCACTGCGTCCTTCGCCGCCCGCCTGAACGGCCTCTCGGCGATGACCGTGAAGGAGGCGGAGCACAACGAACGCATCCTGCCCGGCCACGCCTACGTGGCGCCGGGCCATTCCCATCTGCTGGTGCGCAAGAGCGGCGCCTATTACTACACCGAGCTGTCCAAGGCGGAGCCGGTGAACCGGCACCGGCCCTCCGTCGATGTGCTGTTCGACAGCGCCGCGCGCGTGCTGGGGCCGAACGCCGTGGGCGCGATCCTCACCGGCATGGGCAAGGACGGCGCCCAGGGCCTGCTGGCGATGCGCGCGGCCGGCGCCCACACCATCGCCCAGGACGAAGCCAGCTGTGTCGTCTACGGCATGCCCAAGGCGGCCGTGGAACTGGGCGCGGCGATGGACGTGCTGCCGCTGCATGACATCGCCAGGCGCATTCTCGATGGTCTGGGACGCCGCAATTGAGACCCGCCGACGGGAGCTGGAAACACTCGGGATGCGGGGCGTGTGTCGCAAAGAGTTGGCCCTTGGCGTAGAGACCGAACTAGTGGAACGCATCAGTGTTGATGAACCTAAAAAACTCAGTTGACCGCTCCTTGGCCTTCGCAAAGACGCATGGAACCTGAGGTTTGCGCCTCCGAGCACGCTCCCCCGGAAAGTGAAGCCGCTACGCGCCCGCTTTCGGGTCTGTGCGCGCGTCTGGCTGCGTTGCTCCTCCTTGCGGGGAACGACCCCGCGGCGTCGTCGCGCCGAGCCCCCCACCCGCACAAACCTGCCTTCGGGCGCGTTCAACTGAGGTTAGGATGAAGCGACGGTCCTCTATCTCATTCGCGAGCATGGGCGGCTGCGCATCGAGACCGACCATTGGAAGCTGGGCCTGTTCCCTCTCGACACCTGGCGGCGCGTTCTGCGCGAAACCGGTTGCGAGGTGCACGAGGGTCTCTACAACGCGGGCGGGGAGGCATACGCCGTGTTCGCCTGCGTGAAAACGTGATGCCGGCCGCACAACGGCTTGCGGCCGGCGTTGTGCGACGGCGCGGCTGAATCGCGGCGGGCCTCATGTTGCCGCGCCGGCTCGCTCTCGTCGGTCTTGCACTCGTGGCATTGGCCGCGCTGCTGGTCCTCGCCGCCGGCGAGTGGCTCACCAGACCGACGCGGGCGCCGGCGCCGGCGGCGCCGGCCGGCCTGTGCGTCGAGGCGGTGACCATCGCGGCGGCCGGCGGCGCGGTGGCGGGGTGGCTCGCGCCCGGCCAGGCAGGCAAGGGCGCGGTGCTGCTCCTGCACGGCATCGGCGCAAGCCGCATGCAGATGGTCGGACGCGCCCGGTTCCTGCAAGCCGCGGGCTACACCACCCTGCTCATCGACCTGCCGGCGCACGGCGAGAGCACGGGCGACCGCGTCACCTTCGGCGCCAGGGAATCCGACGCCGTGCGGGCGTCGCTCGATTTTCTGCGGCGCGCGGCGCCCGGCGAGCGGCTGGCCGTCGTCGGCGTTTCCCTGGGCGCGGCGTCGCTGGTGCTTGCCGGCGCCGGCGGCGCGCTTGCGGCCGTGGTCATCGAGTCGATGTACCCGACCATCGGCGAGGCCGTCGCCAATCGCCTCGAGATGCGCCTGGGTCCGCCCGGTCGCCTGCTGGCGGCGCCGCTGCTCTGGCAGTTGTCCCTCCGCCTTGGCGTGAGCGAGCGCGAACTGCAGCCGATCCGACACCTCGCCGCCCTCGCGGTCCCCATCGCGGTGGCGTCCGGCACCCACGACCAGCACACCACCTGGCCGGAGACGCTGCGTCTGTTCGAGACCGCCGCCAGCCCGAAAGAGCTCTGGGCCTTTGCGGGCGCCGCGCACGTCGACCTGCACCGCTACGCACCCGAGCTCTACCAGCAGCGCCTGCTGGCCTTCCTCGCCCGGCATGTTCGCGCAGAGGACTCGCAAGTCGGACGCGAGGGCGATTCAGAAACGGCTGGGACCCCACTGGGGGAGGCCGGAGGGGATTCCCCGAGGTGGGGCGCGGCTATTGAACTGGCGCGGTCATTCTGAAACGGCGGCCGCATCGCTCCCTTTACATAAGGGGGGAACCCAACTTATGCGAAACGCCGATCGACCACGGCGCCAACATGGCTTGTCGCGTTCGCCGACCGCGCCCGCGACTCATGCCGCCCGGGTCGACAGCGCCCTGTCGATGAAGTCCCGCGCCACGCGCGGCTTCGGCACGCGCAGATCGAACCAGCCGCGCACGTCGTCGTCCAGGCCGAGGCCGTGCATGTAGTTGTACAGCGCCTTGTTGAGGGCGACGCCGAGGCGGTCGTGATCGACGCCGGCGGGGTCGATGAAGCCGACGTCGTTGCGCGCGAAGCTCACCGGCGGCAGCGGTTTCAGCGTCACGCCGTAGTCCTCCGGGCGCAAACCCACCGGTGCATGCACGGTGCAGGCGAAGCGATGGAAGAAGCCGGACTGGGTGCAGCCGGCGGCGAACAACTGGCGCACGTATTCGAGCGCGTCGACGGTGTCCTGCACGGTCTGCGTCGGAAAGCCGTACATCAAGGTAGGCATGCACCAGGATGCCGGCCTCGGCGAAGGCATGCGTGACGCGCGCGACCTGCCGCACCGAGACGCCTTTCCGCATCAGTTTCAGCAGGCGGTCTGAAGCCACTTCGAGACCGCCGGACACGGCGATGCAGCCGCTGTCGGCAAGCTGCCGGCAAAGTTGCGGGGTGAAGGATTTCTCGAAACGGATGTTGCCCCACCAGGATATCGCCCGGTTGCGGCGTTGCAGCTCCTCGGCCAGCGCCTTCAGCGCCTTGGGCGGCGCGGCTTCGTCGACGAAGTGAAAGCCGGTCTGGCCGGTCTCGGCGATGATGGTCTCGATGCGGTCGGCCAACAATTCGGCGCCGGCGGCGTCGTAGCGCGCGATGTAATCCAGGCTGACGTCGCAGAAGCTGCATTTCTTCCAGTAGCAGCCGTGCGCCACGGTCAGCTTGTTCCAGCGCGCGTCCGACCAGAGCCGGTGCATCGGGT
>JBBIPL010000126.1:0-5232 GCA_037442845.1 Hydrogenophilales bacterium
GAAGTCGAGGAGCGCCACGCCGTCGCCGCCGGAGAGCGCGATGGCGGAAAGCCCGAGCGCCGTTTCGCGCGCTGCGGTGAACTTGTCCGGTTCGCCGAAGCCCATCGAGGCGGAGCGGTCGAGGAGCAGCGCGATCCGCGCCGCCTCCTCGGCGGCATATCGTTTGATGTAGAATTTACCGAGGCGCGCGGCGAGGAACGGGTCGACATGGCGGAGGTCGTCGCCCGCGGCGTACTCGCGGTAATCCTCGAACTCGAGCCCCTCGCCGACGCTCCGGCTCACCTGGAAGCCGAGGAGCGACCGCTTGCGGGTGAGCAGGCGGAACCGCAGCCGCCGGATGCGCGCCGTGAACCGGTCGTCCACCGCCGCTACCCCTTGGCCACCGCCCGGAGCAGGTCGTCGACGAGCGCGTCGGGATCGATCCCCTCCGCCTCGCCTTCGAAATTGAGCAGCAGGCGATGGCGGAGCGCGATGCGCGCGACGGCGCGGGCCGGCAGCTCATCGATGCCGCGCGCACCGGCCGCGGTCAGGGCGTACGCCTCCAGCGCCTGGGTACGCGGCGCGGCGGCGCGGCGCAGGGCGGGCGGCAGCAGGCTGGCCAGCACGGCGCCGAGCGGATGCCGGTAGTAATCGGCGGCGAAGCGCGCCAGGGCGAGCAACTCGGCGGGCAGGGGAGGCGTGCGCCGATCCACGGCGCCCAGGGGTTTCAGGCTGTCGGCGGGCAACTCCGAGGCGGCGGCCAGTTCGAGCAGCACGCCGATCTGCCGCCGGCGCCCGAACGGCACCTCGACGCGCCGGCCGATATCGGCCTCTTCCACCCCCGTCGCCAGGTAATCGAACAGGCGATCCTGGGGGACATCCAGGGCCACCCGGGCGATGCGGGGGGATGCCGCCTCAGCGGGCGCGAGCACTTCCACGATTAACGTGAAAGTCGCGTCAGCGACTCTTGAAGCTCCCCTCTCCCGCAGGCGGGAGAGGGGCTGGGGGTGAGGGAAACGGGCATGACTTTCATACTCAGGGGTGTCATACAAAGACATGCCCGTTAGCCCAGGAACTTAATGTGATTTCAAAGCAGTACAAAAGAACCGGATGAGGCATAAGCGGTTTTTCAGGTTGTCCACGAAAGCTGTGGATAAGTATGTGGAAAATGCGTCACGGAACGGACCAATTCCCTTGCGCAGTCGCGGTTTATCGCTGTGGCCTAAAAAATGAGCAGTGAAATTACATAGTTAAATCAATAGGTTGCAAATTGCCCGTGGGGACGCCCGAGAGTATCGCGGCGGCGCTTGATGGACTTGCGCGGGTGTGTATAAGTTAATGCTTAAATTCCGAACCTGCCGTTGCCGGCGGGGTGGCCGTGACGTCCCCGCCCAGGCCCGCGGTCCACGCCAGCAGAGCATCCTGGACCGGTCCGGCGGCCTGCGCGTTGCGGTGGTTGATGAGCAGGGTGAGGACGCGCCGGCGGCCGTCCGCCCCCAGCACGTAACCCGCCAGGCCTCGCACGCCGTTCAGGCTGCCGGTCTTCAGCCAGGACTGGCCGGCCAGGGGGGAAGCGTTGGGCGGGTTCTTGCGCGTGCCCTCCAGGCCGGTGGCCGGCAGGCTGGCGGCGAATTCGTAGTAGGCCGGCCGCGCGGCGGCGTATTGCAGCAGACGGTTCATCGAGGCGGCGGAAATGCGCTCGATGCGCGACAGCCCCGAGCCGTTGTCGAACACCATTTCCTCCGACCACAGGCCGTTTTCCGTCAGCCATTCGCGCACCGCCCGCGCGCCCTTGTCCCAGGTCGCGGGGGCGCCGAAACGGGCGGCGCCGAGGTTGAGGAACAACATCTTGGCCATGACGTTGTTGCTGTGCTTGTTGATGTCGCGCACCAGCAAGGCGAGCGGCGGCGACTCGTGCTCCAGCAGCAGGCGGGCCTCGTCGCCCGCCGCGCATACGCGCACGCCGCCCGCGTGCCGGCCGCCCAGTTCCTGCCACAGCGCGCGGAACCAGACCGCCGCGGTGGCGGGCGGCGCCAGCAGATTGAGGGCGATGACCTGCTCAGCGCAGGCAACGGGATAACGGCCGGCGAGCCGCAGCACGCCCTCCTCGACGCGCAGGTCGAGTTGTTCGCGCAGGCCGTTGCAGGGCGCCTCGCTCAGCACCAGGCGGTTGTCCAGCGGCAGGGCCTGCTCCACCTCCAGCGCGGCCCGCACCGCGCCGCCATCGGGCGCCAGGCGCAGGCCGATGCTGTTGAAGTTTGCCAGCAACGCCGCGGGCGGCGCGTTGTAGGGGCGCAGGGGCGCCTGGTCGAAGGCAGCCGGATCGATGGCCGGCAGAGCGTAGAAGCGATCGTCGAGGATCAGGTCGCCGCGAATCTCGCGGATGCCGCGCGCGCGCACCTCGCGCAGCAGCGACCAGAAGCGTTCCCGCGTCAGCGCCGGATCGCCGCCGCCGCGCAGGATCAGGTTGCCGAAGAGGACGCCGTCGCGGATCTCGCCTTCCACCTCCACCCGCGTGCGGAAGGTGTGGGCCGGCCCGAGCAGTTCCAGCGCGGCCAGGGTGGTGACCAGCTTCATCACCGAGGCGGGGTTGAGGGAACGCGCCTCGCCATGCGCCAGCAGGGGCGCGGGATTGCCGATTTCCGTCACCAGCAGGCCGAGGTGGGTATCCGGAATGCCGGCTTGCGTCAGGGCCAGGGCCACCGGCTCGGGCAGTTGCGCCTGCGCGGTACTCGCCGACAGCAGTACCGCCAGCAACACTCCGTGCGATGCCCGCCCGCGCGGGCAGGGCCGAGCCCTGGCCGAATCAGCGGCCGCCACGTCCGCTCAGGTCGTTGACGTACCAGTCCATGGCTTCCACCAGGCCCTCGCGGATGCGGTGGCTAGGCGCGTAGCCGAGCAGGGTGCGCGCCTTGCCGATGTCCGCCAGGGAGTGGCGCACGTCGCCGGCGCGGAAGTCGCGGTAAATGGGCTTGAACCCCTTGAGATGGGGGAAACGCGGCTCCAGGGTGGCGCGGATGGCCTCGAACAGGTCGTTCAGGGTGGTGCGGTCGCCCACCGCCACGTTGTAGACCTGGTTCGCCGCGTCCGGGCGCTCGGTGGCGGCGGCCAGCAGGTTGGCCTGCACCGTGTTGGCGATGTAGCAGAAATCGCGGCTGGTCTCGCCGTCGCCGTTGATGTACACCGGCTCGTTGCGGATCATGGCCGCCGTCCACTTGGGCACCACGGCGGCATAGGCGCCCTCGGGATCCTGATGCGCGCCGAAAATGTTGAAGTAGCGCAGGCCGATGGTCTTGAAGCCGTAGGCGCGGGCGAACACCTCGGCGTACTGCTCGTTCACCAGCTTGGTCACAGCGTAGGGCGACAAGGGCTTGCCGATCACGTCTTCCACCTTGGGCAGGCCGGGATGGTCGCCGTAGGTGGAACTGGAGGCCGCGTAGACGAAGCGCGCCACCTTCGCGTCGCGCGCCGCCACCAGCATGTTGAGGAAGCCGTCGATGTTGGCGCCGTTGGTGGTGATGGGGTCTTCCAGGGAGCGCGGCACGGAGCCGAGAGCGGCCTGGTGCAGCACGTAGTCCACCCCGGCGCAGGCACGTCGGCAATCGTTAAGCGCGCGGATATCGCCCTCGATGAAGCGGAAACGCGCCCACTGCTCCGGCGTCACCGCCGCCCGGATCTGCTCCAGGTTGCGGCGATGGCCGGTGGCGAAGTTGTCCAGACCCACCACGTGCTGCTCCAGCTTGAGCAGGGTTTCCAGCAGGTTGCAGCCGATGAAGCCGGCGACGCCGGTGATCAGCCAGGTTCTGGGCTGGGCGGGGAGTTTTTCGAGGAGGTCCGAGTAGGCGGTCATGGGGGTGTCATCCTGCGACCGTCATGCCCGCGCAGGCGGGCATCCAGAAGCCTGGGTTCCCGCCTGCGCGGGAACGACGAAACATTACAAACGCCAGAGCGTGGCGCCCGCGGCGCGGATCGCCGCCGGGTCATAGGCGGACTTCACGTCGGTGAACACGCCGCCTTTTTTCATCTTGCCGAGAATGTCGCCGAGTGGCATGGCCTTGTACTGCTTGTGCGAGACCGCGGCGACGATGGCGTCGGCGTTGGCCGGCAACTGGTCCCAGGGCGTCAGGCTGATGCCGTATTCGTGCTCGGCCTCGTGGTTCTCGGCGATGGGGTCGTGCACCGAAACGTCGCAGCCGAAGGACTGCAATTCCTTCACCAGGTCCGCCACCTTGGAGTTGCGCAAGTCCGGGCAGTCCTCCTTGAAGGTGAGGCCGAGGACGATGACCTTGGCGCCCTTCACCGCGCTGCCGTTGTTGATCATGCCTTTCACCGTCTGCTGCGCCACCCAGGCCGCCATGCCGTCGTTGATGCGCCGGCCGGCGAGGATGACCTGCGGGTGGTAGCCGAGCATCTCGGCCTTGTGCGTCAGGTAATAGGGATCGACGCCGATGCAGTGGCCGCCCACCAGGCCGGGCCGGAAGGGCAGGAAGTTCCACTTGGTGCCGGCGGCCTGCAGCACTTCCAGGGTGTCGATGCCGATGCGGTCGAAGATCAGCGCCAGCTCGTTCATCAGGGCGATGTTGAGGTCGCGCTGGGTGTTCTCGATCACCTTCGCGGCCTCCGCCACCTTGATGCTGCTGGCGCGGTGCACGCCGGCGGCGATGACCGAGGCGTACAGATCGCCGACGGTCTTCAGGGTGGCCTCGTCGTCGCCGGACACCACTTTCACGATTTTCGTGATGGTGCGTTCCTTGTCGCCCGGATTCACCCGCTCGGGCGAGTAGCCGACGTGGAAGTCGCGCATCCACTTCATGCCGGAGTGCTTCTCCAGCAGGGGGATGCAGACTTCCTCGGTGGCGCCGGGGTAGACGGTCGATTCATACACCACGATGGCGCCCTTCTTCATGTGCTTGCCTACCGTGGTGGAGGAACCCACCAGCGGCGAAAAGTCGGGAATGTGCGCCGCGTCCACCGGCGTGGGCACGGCGACGATGATGACATCGGCCTTGCCGATGCTGGAAGGATCGGTGCTCACCGTCAGCCGGGTCGCCGCCTTCAGGTCCTCCGTGCTCACCTCGCCGGTGGGGTCGCAGTAGTTCTTGTAGTGGGCGATCTTGGCCTCCGACAGGTCGTAGCCGATGGTTTCAAATTTCTTGCCGAATTCGACGGCGAGGGGCAGGCCGACGTAGCCCAGGCCCACAACAGCGACAATGGTCATGATGACTCCCGAAAAAAAACGCTGACATTCTAACG
>JBBIPL010000127.1:0-5090 GCA_037442845.1 Hydrogenophilales bacterium
TCCCGTTTCCCGTTTCCCGTTTCCCGTTTCCCGTTTCCCGTTTCCCGTTTCCCCCCATGCCCTACTACCTCCCCGAACCCTCCTTCCGCCATGACCAACCGGCCCGCGTCGGCGTCCTGCTCATCAACCTGGGCACGCCGGAGGCGCCCACGGCGCAGGCCGTGCGCCCCTACCTCAAGGAGTTCCTGTGGGACCGGCGCGTGGTGGAGATTCCCCGCCCGATCTGGTGGCTGATCCTCAACGGCGTCATCCTCAACACCCGGTCCGGCAAATCGGCGGAGAAGTACGCCTCCATCTGGCGGCCCGAGGGCTCGCCGCTGAAGCACTTCACCGCGCGGCAAAGCCTCCTGCTCGCCGAGGAACTGGCGCGCCGCCTGCCCGAGGCGCCCGTGGTCGACTACGCCATGCGTTACGGCAAGCCTTCCGTGGCCGAGAAAATCGCGGCCCTGCGCGCCCAGGGCGTCGACCGCCTGCTGGTGCTGCCGCTCTACCCGCAGTACGCCGCCAGCAGCGGCGGCTCCGCCCTGGACGCGGTCTGGCGGCTCATGCTGCGCACCCGCAATCCGCCCGAACTCCGCGCGCTGCGCCATTTCCACGACCACCCCGCCTACATCGCCGCCCTGCGCCAGAGCATCGAGAGCTACTGGGCCGAACATGGCCGTCCCGACACCCTGGTCATGAGCTTTCACGGCGTGCCGCGCCGCAGCCTCGACCTGGGCGACCCCTACCACTGCGAGTGCCGCAAGACCGGCCGCCTGCTGGCGCAAAGCCTGGGGCTGTCCGCCGAGCAGTACCGGGTCACTTTCCAGTCCCGTTTCGGCCGCGCCGAGTGGTTGCAGCCCTATACCGACAAGACCCTGGAAGAACTCGGGCGGGCGAAGACCCGGCGGGTGGACATCGCCTGTCCCGGCTTCGTCGCGGATTGCCTGGAAACCCTGGAAGAAATCGCCATCGAGGGCAAGGCGACCTTTCTCAATGCGGGCGGCGGCGAGTTCCACCACATCCCCGCCCTCAACGACCGGCCGGTCTGGATCTCCGCCCTGGCTGACCTGGCGGTCTCCCATCTTGCCGGCTGGCTGCCCACGCGTGCCGAAGGGCATGACCCCGGCGAAGAACTCCAGGCCAGATTGAAACGTGCGCGAGATCTCGGCGCGGCAAGCTGAGATTTCCGCCAATCCGGCTGTCGACGACGGCCGTCCGTGGGCCGGGAAGCCGCGCCAATATTAGAGTTTGCTTGTTGACTCGCAAAAAACCCGCTGCCACCATGCCGGCCCTGGCTTCCTTGAACTTTGTCAAGGAAGCCAGGTTTCTGGTTCTGCCGCATCGCGGCCAGGTTCAGATCGGCGGGCGGGTAACCGCCCTTTTTTGTCCACTGGAGGAGCTCATGAAGAAAACCCTTGCTCTCACCCTGCTGTGCGCGGGTGCGCTGAGCGCCGTCGCCGTCGCCCAGGCCTCGGATGCGCGCGCCCGTTTCATGGCCGCGAACTGCGCCTACTGCCACGGCCCGGACGGCAAGAGCCGCGGCGCCATTCCCAGCCTGGCAGGCCTGGAGAAAGGCTATTTCGTCCAGCAAATGAAGGAGTTCCGTGACGGCAAACGCGAAGGCACGGTCATGCAAAAGCACGCCCTGGGTTACACCGACGCCGAATACGAGGCCATGGCGGCCTGGTTCGCCGCCATCAAGTAACCCCATTCAAGGAGAAGACACATGGCATTTGATCGTCGCGAATTTCTCAAAGTCTCCGCCGGGGTCGCCGGCGCGGCTTCCCTGGGCAGCCTCGCCGGTTGCGCCGGCACCGGCCCCTCCGCCGGCGGCGCCCGCCCCAAGGTGGTCATCGTCGGCGCCGGCTTCGGCGGCGCCACCTGCGCCCGCTACCTGAAGCTGTGGGAACCCAGGATCGAGGTCACCGTCATCGAACCCAATGACGTGTTCACCTCCTGTCCCTACTCCAACACGGTGTTGGCGGGCATCAACAGCTTGCAGGACATCACCTTCGGCTACGACAACGTCAAGAAGGTCGTGGACAAATGGGTCAAGGATACGGTCACCGGCATCGACACCGCCGGCCGCACGGTGAAGACCGCCGGCGGCGCCGCCTTCGCCTATGACCGCCTGGTCCTGGCCGGCGGCGTCGAGCTGATGTTCAACGCGGTGCAGGGCTACGACACCGAGGCGCAGAAGAGCGTCATGCACGCCTGGAAAGCCGGCCCGCAGACCGCCACCCTGCGCAAGCAACTGGAAGCCATGCCAGACGGCGGCGTCTTCGTCATGTCGGTGCCGCGCGCGCCCTATCGCTGCCCGCCCGGACCCTACGAGCGCGCCTGCACCGTGGCCAGCTACTTCAAGAAGGCCAAGCCCAAGTCGAAGATCATCATGCTCGACGGCAACGAGGACATCGCCTCCAAGAAGGGCCTGTTCCTGGCCGCCTGGAAGAAGCATTTCGGCTACGGCACGCCGGACAGCATGATCGACTACCGGCCCAACAACATGCCGCGCGCGGTGGACCCCAAGAAGATGATGGTGGGCACCGAGTTCGACGACGTGAAGGGCGACGTCATCAACGTCGTGCCGCCCATGCGCGCCGCCGAGATCTGCGGCATGGCCGGCGTGCGCCTGGGCCTGGACGGCAAGGAAGGCCCGTGGTGCGCCATCGACTTCCGCACCTTCGAATCGATGCACGTGAAGAACGTGCACATCCTCGGCGACTCCACCCTGACCAACTTCCCGAAGTCCGGTTCGGTGGCCAACAACACCGGCAAGATGGCCGCCTCGGCGATCATCGAAATGGTCAACGGCCGCGAGCCCGACGCCGCGCCGGTGGTCACCAACACCTGCTACTCGGCGACCGGCATGGGCACCGCCTTCCACGTCGCCACGGTGTTCCGCTACCAGGCGGCGAAGAAGGATGCCGACGGCAAGGTGACGCCGCCCGCGATGATCGCCCAGAAGGGCGGCGGCGTGTCCAAGGAGGAAAGCGAACTGGAGTTCGCCTACATGGACGCCTGGGCGAAGAACGTCTGGGCCGACACCCTGGGCCTGCCGGAGAACTTCAACTTCACGGTCAAGGGCTGAAGCCCGCGACTTTCCGCAAGAGGGGCCGCAAGGCCCCTCTTTTTTGGTATGTGGAATAGCGTGTTGACCCCCCCTATCCGCAAGGAGCAATCGCGCTGTCAAAAGTAGGAATCGCGTGTTGCATGGCACGGTGTTAGAGTCACTCCAAAAACAGGATTGGAGTGTTGCGTGAATACAAACGCCACCTCCGCCCTGATCTGGTCCGTGGCGGACCTGCTCAGGGGGAACTTCAAGCAATCCGAGTACGGCCGGATCATCCTGCCCTTCACGATCCTGCGGCGCCTGGACTGCGTACTGGAGGCGACGAAACCCGCCGTCCTCAAGGAATACCAGGCCAAGAAGGCCATGACGGCAGATGCCCGGGACCGCTTCCTGGCCAAGGCCAGCGGCTATCCGTTCTACAACACATCCCCCATGACCTTCCCGACGTTGCTGGGCGACTCGGCCAACGTCCGTGCGAACCTTACCAACTACATCGGCTCGTTCTCGGACAACGTCCGCGACGTGTTCGAGCGCTTCAACTTCCAGCCCCTCATCGACCGGCTTGAGCAGGACAACCTGCTTTTCCTGGTGGCCAAGAAATTCGCGGCGATCGACCTGCATCCCAAGGTGGTGAGCAACGCCCACATGGGCGCCATGTTCGAGGAACTGATCCGCAAGTTCGCGGAGCTGTCGAATGAGACCGCCGGCGAGCACTTCACCCCGCGCGAGGTCATCCGCCTCATGGTGGAACTGCTGTTCGCCGGCGACGACGAGGCCCTGACCCAGCCTGGCATAGTTCGGACCCTGTATGACCCGACTGCGGGGACGGGGGGCATGCTTTCCGTTGCGGAAGAACACCTGCATCGGCTCAATCCCCTGGCCCGCCTGGTGGTCCATGGCCAGGAGATCAACCCCGAGTCCTACGCCATCTGCAAGGCGGACATGCTCATCAAGGGCCAGTACATCTCCAACATCATCTACGGCAACACGCTGTCCGACGATGGCCTGATCGGCAAGCGCTTCGACTACATGCTCTCCAATCCGCCGTTTGGCGTGGAATGGAAGAAGATCGAAAAGGCCGTTCGTGACGAGCACACGAAGAAGGGATACGAGGGGCGCTTTGGTCCCGGTCTGCCGAGGGTGTCCGATGGCAGCTTGCTGTTCCTGCTGCACCTCATCTCGAAGATGCGGCCCAAGGCGGAAGGCGGCAGCCGCATCGGCATCGTCCTGAACGGCTCGCCACTCTTCACCGGTGGGGCCGGCTCGGGTGAGTCGGAGATCCGCAAATGGATCATCGAAAACGACTGGCTGGAAGCCATCGTCGCCCTGCCCACCGACATGTTCTACAACACCGGCATCTCCACCTATGTCTGGATCGTCACCAACCACAAGAAGCCGGAGCGCCAGGGCAGGATCCAGCTCATCAACGGTGCCGAGTTCTACCAGAAGATGCGGAAGTCGCTCGGCTCCAAGCGCAAGGAGCTGGGCGACGCCGACATCGAGCGCATCGTGAAGCTTTACGGCGCGTTCGAAGAGAACGAGTACAGCAAGATCTTCGACAACGCCGACTTCGGCTATTCCACCCTCACCGTCGAGCGGCCCCTGCGCGATGAACACGGCAACGTCGTCCTCGGCGGCAAGGGCAAACTGAAGGGCCGGCCTCAGCCCGACTCGTCCCTGCGCGACAGCGAGAACGTGCCATTGAAGGAGGACATCCAGGCCTACTTCGAGCGCGAGGTCTTGCCCCATGTGCCGGATGCCTGGATTGACCACGACAAGACCAAGGTGGGATACGAAATCCCGTTCAACCGGCACTTCTACAAGTACGTGCCGCCCCGGCCGCTAGAGGAGATCGACGCCGATCTGAAGGCGCTGTCGGCCGAGATCATGGAGTTGCTGAAAGAGGTGACGGCGTGACGGCCTCTCTGGACAACGTCGCCACCGGCGCCTTGCTGTGCGACATTCGCGCCCTGATCAGTGGCGGAGGTGGCCGATGCGTAGAAACTGGATACCGGCTTTCGCCGGTATGACGCAG
>JBBIPL010000128.1:0-5041 GCA_037442845.1 Hydrogenophilales bacterium
GGATCATTGCGTCAACGCCTCCGGGCTCGCCACCAGCGCGCCCTCTTCCGCCAGACCGCTGTCTTCGGCTTCCTCGGGGATGGGCGCGTCGACGGGTTCCTCCGGCGCATAGACGGTGGGCAGCTTGCCCAACAGCCAGTAATCCAGCACCTTGCGCGCGATGGGCGCGGCGGTGCCGCTGCCGCTGCCGCCGTTCTCCACCATCACCGCGACGACGATGGTGGGCGCCTCGGCCGGCGCGAAGGCGACGAACAAGGCGTGGTCGCGATGCCGCGCGGCAATGCGCTTCTCGTCGTAGCGGGCGCCCTGCTTGATGCCGATGACCTGGGAGGTGCCGGTCTTGCCGGCGATGCCGTAGGGCGCGTCGGCGCCGGAGCGGGCGGCGGTGCCGCCGGGCAGCATGACGTCCAGCATGGCCTGGCGGATCGCCGCCAGATGTTGCGGCTGCAGGTCGATCTCGCCGGTCCGCCGCGGCGCCGCGTAGGCCACGCGACCGCTGAGCGGCTCGCGCCAAGCGCGGATGAGCTGGGGCTGATAGATCACCCCGCCGTTGGCCAGCGCCATGGTCGCCACGGCCAACTGCATGGGGGTGGCCAGCATGTAGCCCTGGCCGATGCCGGCGATCACCGTCTCGCCCGGCCACCAGGGCTGTTTGAAGCGCTTCTGCTTCCAGGCCGGCGTCGGCATCAGGCCGGGCAGTTCGCCGTCGAGGTCGATCCCGGTCCTGGCGCCGAAACCGAACTTGCCGAGAAAGTCGGCCATGCGCTCGATGCCCATCTGGTGGGCGAGCTGGTAGTAGTAGGTATCACAGGACTGGGCGATGGATTTCCTCAGATCGACGACACCGTGTCCCTCCTTTTTCCAGTCGCGGTAGCGGTGGCTGCTGCCCGGCAGGCTGAAGTAGCCGGTATCGACGATGCTGTCGCCGGGCCGGCGCAGACCCAACTCCAGGCCGGCCAGGCCCATGAACGGCTTGATGGTGGAGCCGGGCGGATAGATGGCGCGCAAGGCGCGATTGATGAGCGGACGGTCGGGCGAGTCGTTGAGTTCGCGCCAGGTCTGGGTGTCGATGCCGTCGACGAAAAGATTGGGATCGAAACCCGGCTTGGACATCAGCGCCAGCACCGCGCCATTGCGCGGATCGAGGGCCACCAGGGCGCCGCGATAGTCGCCGAAGACGCGCTCCGCCACCTGCTGCAGGCGGGCGTCCAGGTGCAGGTAGATGTTGTAGCCGGCCACCGGCTCGGTACGCGACAGCAGGCGCACGGCGTGGCCGCCGGAATCGGTCTCCACCTTCTCGATGCCGGTGCGGCCGTGCAGCCAGCGCTCGTAGCGCGCTTCGATGCCGAGCTTGCCGATGTGGTCGCTGCCCTTGTAATTGGCGTAGAGACCCTCCTCCTCCAGGCGCGCCTTGTCTTTCTCGCCGATGCGGCCGATGTAGCCGACCACGTGGGCGAAGCCGGGTCCCATGGGGTACTGCCGGAACTGGCGCGCGTTCACCTCGACGCCGGGGAAGCGGTAGCGGTTGACGGCGAAACGGGCCGCCTCCTCCTCGGTGAGCAGGTTGCGAATGGGAATGCTCTCGAAATTCTTGCTCTCCGCCAGCATCTTCTTGAAACGCTTGCGGTCGCCCGCTTCGATGTGGACGATCTCGGCGAGGCGGTCGATGACGTCGTCCAGCTTCTCGCCGGTCTCGGAGGGCGTGATCTCCAGGGTGTGGGCGGAAAAGTTCTGCGCCAGGACCTGGTTCTGACGATCGTAGATGACGCCCCGCGTCGGCGGGACCGGCAGCAGGGAGATGCGGTTGTTTTCCGCCAGGGACTGGTAATGGTCGTACTGCACCAGTTGCAGCCAGACGAAGCGCCCGAACAGCAGCAGGAAGAGCAGCGCCGCGCCCGCTCCGGCGATCTCCATGCGGCGCCGGTAGCGCAGGAACTCCAGCTCCGGGTTGATGAGGCGCAGGCTGCTCACGGGCGCGCTGGGGCGGATTCAAACGCGGACGCGCGGGCCTGCTTCGCCCTGAGCCGCCACGCGGGTGTAGCCGGTGAGGCGATCCATCAGCCAGGCCAGGGGCAACCACAGCAGCGCCGCCGCCAGGCCGGCGGCGAGCCAGCGCCAGTCCGCCTGCGGCAAGCCCAGCATGAGGCCGGCCAGCAACACCAGCGCCTCCTTGCCCAGCAACAGCGGGGCCAGTTGCAGGGCCTGGCGGGGCACGTCGAAGCCCTGCAGGCGGCGGCGCAGCATGAGGATGACGAAGACGGCGGCGCAATAGGCCAGCGCATTCAGGCCCATGAGCACGCCGGCGGCGACATCGGTTACGAGGCCGAGCAGAAAGGCGACGCCCAGCCCGGCCAGGCGCGGCGCGCGGATGCTCCAGTAGAGCAGGGCCATGAGGGTGAAGTCCGGCGCCAGCCAGAGCATGCCGTCCGCCCACGGCAGCAGCGTGGCCGCCAGGGCCGCGGCGAGGCTGACGTAGACGCGCGTCGGCGTCGGCGGCGCGACGAGTTCGGCGCCCTGGGGCAGCAGGGGTTTGCTCATGCCGGGTTCAGCGCGGGGCATGGCGGGGCTCCGGCGATTTGCGCGGCGACGACTTTTGCGGTTGCGCCGGAGCGGCAACGGGCTCCGGCTTCAGCACCAGCACATGCCGATACTGACCGACTCCGCCCAGGGGACGGCAGAGGGCGCGCGCGAAGGGTGAGTGGCGCGGCTGTTCCGTGCGCACCACCTCGGCCACCGGGATGCCGGCGGGATACACCCCGTCGATGCCGGAGGTATACAGCAGGTCGCCAGGCTTCAGATCCGCGTGCGCGTCGAGAAAACGCACCTCCAGGAGACTGTCGTAACCCTGGCCGGAGACGATGATGCGCAGGCCGTTGCGCTGGTTCTGCACCGGCGCGGCCTGGCCGCGGTCGGTCAGCAGGGTGACCTCGGCGGTCCAGGGGAAGACGCGGGTGACCTGGCCCACCAGCCCGGCGGCGTCCACCACCGGCCAGCCGGCGGCAAGGCCATGCGCTTCGCCGCGGTTGATGACCACCTTGCGGGCGAACGGGTCGGGCAGCGCGGCCTGGATTTCCCCCGCCACGGCCATCACTCCGGGCCGCGGAGGCAGGGCGAGCAGGGCGCGCAGTTGCGCGTTCTCGTCGGCCAGCGCCTGTCGATCGAGCAGATCGGCGCGCAAGCGCTCCTCCCGCTGGCGCAGCTCGGCGTTTTCGGCGCTCACCTCGGCGTGCGTGAGGAAGAAACCGCCGGCCCCGCGCAGCCAATGCCAGGGCTGGGCCAGGACCATCTGAACGGGGTGGAGGACGGCATTCAGCCCGGCGCGCAGGCCGGACAGGGCGGCGTAGCGGGCATCCAGGGCGAGCAGGAACAGGCAGAGCAGCACGTACAGGAAGAAGCGCAGCGGCAGCCCCATCTCCCGGACGAACATCGGCGCATGGGAGGCGGGGGACATTTCTGGCGAGGCGTGAGGCGTGAAGCGTGAGGCGGCGAGAGGCGCGGGACTCCCTCACTCGCAGCTTCGCTCCCTCACTCCTTCAATCGTTGGTGAACACCGTGGAGAGCCGGTCCATTTCCTCCAGGGCGCGACCGGAGCCGCGCACCACGCAGGAAAGCGGGTCTTCCGCGATGATGACCGGCAGGCCGGTTTCCTCCATGAGCAGGCGGTCGATGTCGCGCAGCAGGGCGCCGCCGCCGGTGAGCACCATGCCCTTCTCGGCGATGTCGGCGCCGAGTTCCGGCGGGGTCTGCTCCAGGGCCGACTTGACCGAGGAGACGATGGTGTTGAGGGGCTCGGTGAGGGCTTCCAGAATCTCGTTGCTGGTGATGGTGAAGCTGCGCGGGATGCCTTCCGCCAGGTTGCGGCCCTTCACCTCCATCTCGCGCACCTCGGAGCCGGGGAAGGCGGAGCCCATTTCCTTCTTGATCTGCTCGGCGGTGGCCTCGCCGATGAGCATGCCGTAGTTGCGGCGGATGTAGTTGATGATGGCCTCGTCGAACTTGTCGCCGCCGACCCGCGAGGAGGTCGAGTAGACCATGCCGCCCAGGGAAATCACGCCCACCTCGGTGGTGCCGCCGCCGATGTCCACCACCATCGAGCCGGTCGCCTCCGCCACCGGCATGCCGGCGCCGATGGCCGCCGCCATCGGCTCCTCGATCAGGTAAACCTGGCGGGCGCCGGCGCCGATGGCCGATTCGCGGATGGCGCGGCGCTCCACCTGGGTGGCGCCGGAGGGCACGCAGATGATGATGCGCGGGCTGGGATGGAACAGCCGGGTGTCGTGCACCTTCTTGATGAAGAACTTCAGCATCTGCTCGGTGATGTTGAAGTCGGCGATGACGCCGTCCTTCATCGGCCGGATGGCCTGGATGTTGCCGGGCGTGCGGCCCAGCATCTGCTTGGCCTCGATGCCCACCGCCTGGATGGTCTTCTTGCCGGTCAGGCCTTCCTGGCGGATGGCTACCACCGAGGGCTCGTTCAACACGATGCCCCGGCCGCGCACGTAGATCAGGGTGTTGGCGGTCCCCAGGTCGATCGCCAGATCGGTGGAGAAATAGCCGCGGAGGAGTCCGAACATGTAATGGGGTCCCGAAAGTCGGAAAAATAGCGTCGTATGATAACCTAGCCCGCTTGTTCTATTAAGTCCGCTTATCTATGTCGCTAAGCATCGACGACGTCCAACGCATCGCCAAACTGGCCCGCATTCGCGTGAACGAGGCCGAGGCCGCCGGCTACCAGACCCAGTTGAACGGCATCTTTTGCCTCATCGAAGCGATGCAGGCGGTGGACACCGCCGGCGTCGAGCCCATGTCCCACGCCCAGGACCTGAGCCAGCGCCTGCGCGCCGACGCTGTCACCGAGCCCGATCGCAGGGAAGCCTTCCAGGCGGTGGCGCCGCAAGTCGAAAACGGGCTTTATCTGGTACCCAAGGTCATTGAATAAAGAGCGGGAAAAGAGAAAAGGGAAACGGGAAAAGGTAAGGCACGACGCGTTTCCCGTTTCCCGTTTCCCGTTTCCCGTTTCCCGTTTCCCGTTTCCCGTTTC
>JBBIPL010000129.1:0-4926 GCA_037442845.1 Hydrogenophilales bacterium
CGCCGGGATCTGTGCGGGGGGTGCCCAGCAACGGGCATCCCTACCGCGATTGATCGCTTGACGTGGGCCGAAAGGCGCGGCGAGCGATACTTGTCTTGGGGTCGTTGAAATTCCTGTCCTTCCTTGCCGCCTTCACGTCGATCATGTCGCGCACCGGGATGCCTTCGGTGATGCAGACGATGACCCGGATGCCGGCGTCCGCCGCCTCCAGGATGCCGTCGGCGGCGAAGCCGGCGGGCACATAGATCACCGAGGCGTCGGCCCCGGTTTCCCGCACCGCGTCCTTCACGGTATTGAACACCGGGCGGTCGAGGTGCATCTGCCCGCCCTTGCCGGGGGTGACGCCGCCGACCATGTGGGTGCCGTAGCGAATCGCCTGCTCGGAATGGAAGGCGCCCCGCTTGCCGGTGTAGCCCTGGCAGATGACTTTGGTGGATTTGTTGACGAGGATGCTCATGGTTTCAGGCCTCGAATTCGCTTTTTGCGACGCCGGATTGGCGAATGATCCTAAAAACCTCAGTTGAACGCGCCCGAAGGCGGGTTTGTGCGTGTGGCTGGCATACCCGACAGCCTGATGGCTTGGGCACAAGAGGCGCGACGACGCGGCGGGGTCGTTCCCCGCAAGGAGGAGCAACGCAGCCAGACGCGCGCACAGACCCGAAAGCGGGCGCGTAGCGGGCTCACCTACCGGGTGAGCGTGAACGTAGGCACAAACGTCAGTATCCATGCGTCTTTTCGAAGGCCAAGGAGCGGTCAACTGAGGTTTTTAGGATGATGGATTGCAGGGTGCCGATGCGCAGTTCGGCGTGGTCCGGCACGGGCACAGTGATCGTGCAATCGAGCTCTCGTTTCTGCATGACGATGTGGCTGCCTTTTTGGCGCACCTGGATAAAACCGTGCCGTGCGAGGATGGCGCAAACCTCTCGACCCGAGAGGACGCGCAACCTAACCAAACGCGACCTCCAATTGGGTGATGTAAACCTCACCGTGCAGCCTGCGTTTGATCTCCTCGTTGTCGGCGCATTCCAGAAACAGCTCGATCGCCTCACGCAGGTTGTCTCTCGCTTCTGCGACGTTGTCGCCCTGGCTGGCGATATCCAGTTCCGGGCAGAGCGAGACGTAACCGTCGCCCTCGCGTTCGATCACGGCGGTGAAATTCATGGCTTGGCTCCGGTTGCTTGCACGGCCTGCCTGGCCGCCTGGTCGAGGTCGTTGCTGGCGATGATCGGCAGGCCCAGGTCCGTGACCGCGTCGGCCAGCATCTTGCGCCCCAGTTCCACGTTGGCGCCTTCCAGGCGCACCGCCACGGGGATGGACACCCCCACCTCCTTGACCGCGTCAATCACCCCCTGGGCGATGATGTCGCAGCGCATGATGCCGCCGAAGATGTTGATCAGGACCGCCTTCAGCTTGGGGTCGGCGAGGATGATCTTGGACGCCTGCGCCACCGTGGCGGCGCTGGCGCCGCCGCCGACGTCGAGGAAGTTGGCGGGCATGCCGCCGGACAGCTTGATCAGGTCCATGGTCGCCATCGCCAGCCCGGCGCCGTTGACCATGCAGCCGATGTTGCCGTTCAGGGCGATGTAGTTGAGGTTGTGCGCATGCGCCTCGGCTTCCTTGGCGTCGATCTGGTTGGCGTCGGGGTCTCGGCCAGCGCCTTCTGGCGATACAGGGCGTTGTCCTCCACGCCCATCTTGCAGACCAGCGGCAGGAGGCGACCGTCTTCCGTGACGATCAGCGGGTTGATCTCCAGCAGCGCCAGGTCTTTTTCCAGGAACACGCGGTACAGCGTCTTCACCAGCTTCACGAAGGCGCCGACCTGCTCGCCGGCCAACCCCAGGCCGAAGGCCAGGTTGCGGACCTGGTAGTCCATCAGGCCGGTGATCGGATTGACCCATTCCTTCAGTATCTTCTCCGGCTCGCTGCGCGCCACTTCCTCGATCTCCATGCCGCCGGCTCCGGATGCGACCAGGCCGATGCGCTCGGCGGCGCGGTCCACGGTGATCGACAGGTACAGCTCGCGGGCGATGGGCAGGGTTTCCTCGACCAGGAGCTGGTTCACCGGCTGGCCGTACGGTGCGTTCTGGTAGGTGGTGAGGCGGCTGCCCAGCAGCGCCCGGGCCGCGGCCGAGAGGTCGTCGAGCGAGCGGCACAGCTTCACCCCGCCCGCCTTGCCGCGCCCGCCGGCGTGGATCTGCGCCTTGGCGACAAGAGGCAAGCCGCCCAGTTCGGCGGCGGCGGCGCATTGGTCTGCTGAGCTGATGACCACGCCGCGCGGGGCACTGACCCCGTAGTCGCGCAGCACGGCCTTGGCCTGGTATTCGTGGAGGTTCATGGGTTTTCAGGAAAATGGGTTGAACACCGGCACGCCGGTGGGTTGGAAATGCCGGACATTGCGCGTGACCACGGTCAGTCCGTGTTCCTGCGCGGTCGCGGCGAGAAGCACATCGGCCCCGTCGTGTCCCAGGTCGGCAAAGAGCCGGCCCCAGCGCCGCGCGACACCAAGATCGACGGCGATGATTCGATCCGAATAAAGATGCAGCAGCCGGTCCAGCCAATTGGCCAGCGTGGCCGCGAAATCCGGGTTGCTCTCGCGTTGACGCGCGATGCCACGTTCGATCTCGCCAATACTGACGACGCTCAGGAACAGATCGGCGGCACGCTGTCCGGCGACCCAGCGCACCAAACCCGGATTGCGCTCACGTTTGCGCAATTCGGACAGGATCACGGTATCGAGCAGGAACATCAGAAGGCGACATCTCGAAGAAGCGGCCCGGCGCGCTCGAACTCGCCGTCATCCTGCGGCATCGCCAACAGCAGATCGTTGAAACCAGGCGCCTCCTGGAGGTCGCAACCACGCAGCCGCTCATATTCTTCCGCCGACAGCACCACGACAGCAGGCCGCCCGCGCCGGCTCACCCGCTGCGGCTCGCCGGCCAGGGCAGCTTCGACCACCGCGCTGAACCGGTTCTTGGCTTCTTGCAGGGACCACTCGGAGGCTTTCATCGGGCTGCTGTCTAGTTTAACTAGCCAGAATGATGGGTTGCCGCAGTCCAGGCGTCAACTGTGGCAGGCCCGGTCATCGGCCTTTCCGGCCGGTCAGAGAATCGTGCCTGGCCCCCTTAACGTGAAAGTCGCGTCAGCGACTCTTGAAGCTCCCCTCTCCCGCAAGCGGGAGAGCTGGTCGAGCTGCCACCCCGCAACCGGAGGGCCGAGGCGGCTGTGGACAATTCGCCGGCAAAAAACCGCCGGCGAACCGGGTGGCTTGCCGTGGATAAGTCGAATACACCCTCGACTTATCCACCGCGCCACCCTTTGCCCACAGCCGCCTCGGCTGAAGCAAAGTTTGAAACAATTCCCCTAAAACCAACATACAAGGGCGACCGGGTCGCCAGCGTGAGCTGGGTCGACGCCGCCGGCGCCGAACACGCGCTGCGGACGCGAGTGCTGGTGCTCGCCTGCGGCGCAGTGCAGACCCCGCGCCTGCTGCTCGCCTGCGCCGATGCCAAGGCGCCCCAGGGGCTGGCCAACGAATCCGGGCAGGTGGGACGCAACTTCACTCACCCATTGGGTGACTCCTTCCATTCGCTCAAATTTTTTTATCCTGCCTGTATCTCAATCAATTTCAAGGAGGCAACTGCGTTTCTTAGGATAAACGCCGTTGATGCACTGGCTGACAAGCACCGGATTCGACGAAGCCGTTCCGGACCGTGTTCACTTTTCCGCTTCGGACATCCAGGCCGGCCTCCCGGGTGCGGAACGGGTAGATGTCCTGGATGCCGGGGCCGGATAGCAGCCGTTCCACCTAGCCCGGCTTCTCGCGGGAGCCGCCGCAACAGCCGCCGCCGCAGGAGCCGCACTTGCCCGTTTCCCGGAACGGCCCCAGTTCCGGATGGCGGCGCGCGAAGCCCTCGTAGATGCGCTGCACGGCGATGCCGAGCAGGGCGATGCCGAGGATCAGGCCGATGGCGATCAGGTAAGTGCTCATTCCCTCATTTCCCCGCCCCCAGACCGGCGAAGCCCATGAAGGCCAGGGACAAGAGGCCCGCCAGCATCAGCGACAGGGCGGCGCCCCGCGCCACGTTGGGCACGCTGGCCAGGTTCAGGCGCTCGCGCAGGCCGGCCATGAGCAGCAGCGCCAGGGTGAAGCCGGCGCCGGCGCCGAGGGAGAACACCAGGGCTTGCGCGAAGCTGTATTCGCGCGCGGTCTGGAACAGGGCGACGCCGAGGATGGCGCAGTTGGTGGTGATCAGCGGCAGGTAGATGCCGAGCGCGCGGAACAGGGCCGGGCTGTACTTCTTCAGCACCATCTCCACCAGTTGCACCGCCGAGGCGATGATGACGATGTAGGAGATGAGACGCAGGAATTCCAGCTCGAAGACGGTCACCAGCCAGTTGAGGCCGTAGGCGCACAGGCTCGCCACCAGCATGACGAAGGAGGTGGCGGCGCCCATCGGCAGGGCGGTGTGGAGGCGGCCGGAGATGCCGATGAAGGGGCACAGGCCGAGGAACATGGCGAGCACGAAGTTGTTGGTCAGCACCGTGGCGAGGAAGATCTGGGTCAGCGACGCTTCAGCCATGGCTCGCCTCGCGCGCGACATTGGCGGGTTCCGTCGCCGCCGGCTTGCGGTTGCGCCACCAGTTGAACAGCAGCAGCCAGGCGCCGAGCACGAAGAAGCCGCCGGGCGGCAGCACCATCACCACCCAGGGTTGGAAGTCCGGCCCGAACAGGGGCACGCCGAACAGGGCGCCGGCGCCGAGGATCTCGCGCACCGAACCGAGGGCGAACAGGCCGATGCTGAAGCCGATGCCCATGCCCAGGGCGTTGATCAGGGCGCGGCCGGGCGCGTGCTTGGAAGCATGCGCCTCGGCGCGGCCGAGAATGATGCAGTTCACCACGATGAGCTGGATGAAGGCGCCCAGGGC
>JBBIPL010000130.1:0-4844 GCA_037442845.1 Hydrogenophilales bacterium
TACCGAGTTGATCTCCAGTGTGGTAGCCCTTGTCAGCTAAAACGTTCATGGTTTCCCGCCGCCCCCGCCCGGCCGGCGCCGCCCGCGGCGCCCGCCGCCGCCCCCGAGAAGCCGCGCGATCAACTGCTCAAGGCCCTGTTGGGCGGCTCGACCACGCAGGAAGAGGAAATACGCATCGGCCAGCAGATCGCCGGCAATCTGCTCGGCGCCGCGCCGCTGGTGCGCGACGACGCCTTGCAGCGCTACGTCAACCGGGTCGGGCTCTGGGTCGCCCTGCAGAGCGAGCGGCCCGACCTGCCCTGGCATTTCGGCGTCATCGACAGCGACGCCATCAACGCCTTCGCCGCGCCGGGAGGCTACGTTTTCCTGACCAAGGGCCTGTATCGCAAGCTGCGCAACGAGGCGGAACTGGCCGGCGTGCTGGGGCACGAGATCGGCCACGTCCTCCGCCAGCATCACCTCAAGCTGCTGCGGCAGTCGCAGGCCGTCGCCGCCCTCGGCGGTTTTCTCGGCCGCAAGGTGAAGGACGAAAGCGAACTGGTGCAGAACCTCATCGGCAACGGCGCCGAGATTGTCGCGCGCGGTCTGGACAAGGACGCGGAATACGAGGCCGACCGCCTCGGCATGGTGCTGACGGCGCGCGCCGGCTACGACGTCTATGCCCTGCCGGCGGTGCTGGCGGAGATCGGCCATGTGCCCAGGAACGACAAGAGCGTCTCCCTATTGTTCAAGACCCATCCGTCGCCGGCCGATCGCCTGGAACATCTCGCCGAGGCGGTGGGCGAGCGGCTGGAGGGCGTGCCCGAAGGACAGAGCGGTGAAAAGCGCTTTTATCGGCTGCGTTGATCCCGTTTGCGGGGACGGCGCGTGAACCTGCGCGGCCGTCGCGTCCTCGGTCAGTTCATCGCCAGCCTGGTGCTGCTGTTGCTGTTGGCCTTCCATGCCGGAGGGGTTTTTCGTCTGGGTTTCGTCGATCGCCTGGATGCCGCCCTGTACGACCTGAAGGTGCTGCTGTTCCAGGACCGCAGCGCGGATGATCGCGTGGTCATCGTCGACATCGACGAGAAAAGCCTCAAGGAGATCGGCCGCTGGCCCTGGCCCAGGCAGCAGACCGCCCGCCTGACGCGCAATCTGTTCGAGCAGTACGGCGTTGCCGCGGTGGGCTTCGACGTGGTGTTCGCCGAGGCCGACCAGAGTTCCGGCCTGCCGGTGCTGGAGCAGCTGGCGCGCGGCGCGCTGGCCGGAGACGCCGGTTTCGCCGCCAGCTTGGCGCGCATCCGCTCCGGCCTGGATTATGACGGCATGCTCGCCGAGGCGCTGGCGGCGGGTCCGTCGGTGTTGGGTTTCTACTTCAATGTCCTGCCGCCGGCGCAGCGCGTCGGCCAGTTGCCGGCGCCCGTGCTGGACTGCGCCGAGCTCCGCGGCCTGGGGGTGACCCCCGTGCGGGCGGAAGGCTACAACGCCAACCTGCCGCGCCTGCAGGCGCGCGCCGCCGGCGCCGCGTTCTTCAACATGGAGGCGGATTTCGACGGCGTGGCGCGGCGCATGCCCATGCTCATCGAGCACGCGGGCCGCTGCTACGGCTCGCTGTCTCTCGTCACCACGCTGGCCGGCATGGGCATCGATGCCGCGCGGCCGCAACCGGGCGCTGGCTACCGACCGCCCGCGCTCGACCTGGGCGGCCTGCGCATCCCCCTGGACGCAGCTGGACGCACCCTGGTGCCCTACCGCGCCGAGCAGGCCTTTCCCTATCTGCCCGCCACCGATGTGATCCACGCGCGCGCGCCCGCCGCCCTGCTGGAAGGGCGCATCGTCCTCATCGGTTCCACCGCCCCCGGCATCATGGACCTGCGCGTGACGCCGGTTTCCAAGGTCTTTCCGGGCGTGGAGATCCACGCCAACCTGATCGCCGGCATCCTCGACGGCACGGTGAAATGGGAGCCGGTGGGCGGCGCTGGCCTGCAAGTGACCGTCATCGTCGTCCTCGGCCTGCTGCTGGCCGCGCTGCTGCCGCTCGCCACGCCGCTGTGGGCGGCGCTGGCCGCGCTGCTGCTGAGCATCCTGCTGGTCGCCGGCAACTTTTACGCCTGGACCGCCGCGCATGCGCAACTGCCTCTCGCCGCGCCGCTGCTGACGGTGTGGGGCCTGTTCGTGCTCAACATGAGCTGGGGCTTCTTCGTCGAGGCCCGCTCGAAGGCGCAGATCACCCGCCTGTTCGGCCAGTACGTGCCGCCGGAACTGGTCGACGAGATGGCGCGGGATCCGGCGCGCTACAGCCTGCGCGGCGAGTCCCGCGTGATGAGCGTGCTGTTCTCCGACATCGTCGGTTTCACCAGCTTTTCAGAGAAGCTGGAGGCCGCCCAGTTGGCGGAGATGCTCAACGTCTACCTGTCGGCGATGACGCGGGTGGTGCAGGAAGGCCGCGGCACCATCGACAAGTACATCGGCGACGCCATCATGGCCTTCTGGGGCGCGCCCATGAGCGACGCACAGCATGCCCGCAACGCGGTGCTCGCGGCGCTGGCCATGCAGGCCGAGCTGGAACGGCTCAACCCGATCCTGCAGGCGCGCGGCTGGCCGCCGGTGAAGATCGGCGTGGGCGTCAACACCGGCCGCATGAGCGTCGGCAACATGGGTTCCGAGTTCCGCATGGCCTACACCGTCATGGCCGACGCGGTGAACCTGGCCTCGCGCCTGGAAGGGCTGACCCGCCAGTATGGCGTCGGCGTGCTGGTCGGCGAGGCGACGCGCGAGGCCTGTCCGGACATCGCCTTCCAGTTGATCGACCGCGTGCGGGTCAAGGGTAAGGCGCAGCCGGTGTCCATCCACGAGCCGCTCGGCCTCGCCGCCGAGCTGTCGCCCGAGCGCGCCAGTGAGGCCGAGATGTTCGCCGCCGCTTTCGCCGATTACGAGTCGCGGCGCTGGGACGAGGCGGAGATCAAGTTGATGGAACTGAACCGTCGGCAGCCGCGCAAGCTGTACCAGGTCTACCTCGACCGCGTCACCCATTTCCGCTTCAATCCGCCCGCCGCCGACTGGGACGGGGTGTTCACCTTCGCCAGCAAATAGGGGCCGGCGCATGCGCATCGAGGTTCTCGGCTGCTCCGGCGGCATCGGCGACGGCCGCCACACCACCTCCTTCCTCGTCGACGACGACCTCCTGCTCGACGCCGGCAGCGGCGTCACCCTGCTGTCGCGCCAGGCGCTGGCGCGCATCGACCACGTCCTGCTCACGCACAGCCATCTCGACCACATCCTCAGTCTGCCCCTGCTGCTCGACAGCGTCGCTGGCGAGCGGGCGCGGCCGCTGACGCTGCACGCCATTCCCGAGGTGTTGGAGATCCTCAAGGACCACCTGTTCAACTGGCGCATCTGGCCCGATTTCTCGCGCATCCCTTCGGCGGAAGCGCCGTTCCTGCGCTACGCCCCGCTTGCCCTGGGACGGCCGCTGCGCCTGGGCGCGCGCGAATTCACCGCCATCGAGGCGCACCACGTGGTGCCGGCCACCGGCTACCTGCTGCGCGGCGAGGCCGGCAGCCTGCTGTTCTCCGGCGATACCGACAGCCACGACGCGCTCTGGCAGGCGGCCGCCGAAGCCGCCGACCTGCGCCATCTGGTGGTGGAATGCTCCTTCGCGAACGCCCAGGCGCACATCGCCCATGCCGCCCGCCATTACCATCCGGCCAGCCTGGCGGCCGATCTGGCGCGTCTGCGGCCCGGACCGGCAGTGTGGATCAGCCATCTCAAGCCCGGCGGCGAGGCCGGCATCCTCGCCGAACTGGCGGCGGCGACAGCGCGCCCTGTCACTGCCCTCAGCCAGGGCCAGGTGCTGGAAATCTGATTCCACCGGCGGTCGGCCGCGCAGGGTTGATGCAGACGGAAAATCGCTTCGTTTTACCCGGTCGCATCGATTTTCCCGCCGCCTGCCATAGGATGTGACGCGCTTCACAGGCCCAGCCGTCAAGTTCCCGGGTAAACGGCCGTTAACGGACATGACTTTGAGAAGACGCCTCGTAGTATGAAAGTCATGCCCGTTTCCCTCACCCCCAGCCCCTCTCCCGCTTGCGGGAGAGGGGAGCTTCGAGAGTCGCTGACGCGACTTTCACGTTAAGCCATCCATGCCGGAACACGGTCACGTCACTTGAACTCAGCCGCATTGCCCAGCAGCCACTCCGGTGCGTCCGCCGCGCCCGCCTCCGGGGAAGGTCTGGCCGACCGCCTGGCGGATTTCCTCGCGCGCGTCTCGCCGCGCGGCGCGGTGCGCTTCGTCTCGCATGCGGGCGCGGCCTGGCTGGGCTATGACGCGGAGCACTTCCGGCGTGGCGACGACCTGCTCGGCATGGTCGCGGAGGAGGATCAGCCGGCCCTGCGCGCCGTCCTCGCGCAGGCCGGCAAGCTTGGCCGGCAGGCGCTGAATGTGCGTCTGCTGCGCGCGGACGGGGTTTCCCTGGCGGTGATCTGTCGCGTGCTGCATCTGGCCGGGGCGGGTGAGCGCGAGGAGTTGCTGTTCGCCGCCTGGGAGCTGGGGGAGCTTGTCCGCGCCGGCGAGACCGCCGCGCCGAGCATCGCCGCCGATTCCGTCACCGGCTTGCCGACGCGCCCCCACCTGCTGGCGCGACTGGAAGCACTGGCGCGCCGGCCGGAGCATGCGTTCGCCCTGTTGCACATGGATCTGGACGGTTTCCAGAAGGTCAATGACGCCCTTGGCCATGCGCTTGGCGACCGCCTGCTGGCGGAAGCGGCGGGGCGCCTGGTCGCGGTCTTGCGCGCGTCCGACAGCGTGATCCGCTCAGGCAGCGACGAGTTCGCCCTGATCCTGCCGGGTGCGGCCAATCTGGACGCGG
>JBBIPL010000131.1:0-4812 GCA_037442845.1 Hydrogenophilales bacterium
GCCAGCGCGCCCGCGCGAGGAAGCCTGCCCGATCCTGGAGGACGACGACGATTTCGGCGTCGATGCCCTCGATACCCCGGAGGGCGCCGACCTGCTCGGCCATGACTGCGGCCTGGATCATCTCGGCAAGTGGTCGCTGCCCGAGAGCGAGGACTAACAGCCAGGGGATTCCAGCAGGGCGCGCGCGACTCTCAATATAACTAAAGTATTATCCGGCGCAGCCGATAAAGGTCTTCCGTGCCGGCTTTTCCTTTTCTCGTGGCTTATGAATCAAATGGATACCTCCCCCCGTGTGCTGGTGGTCGACGACGACACCCTCATGCGCGAATTGTTGAAGGCGCTGCTGCGCGATGAGGGTTTCACGGTGGCCGGCGAGGCCAGGGACGGGCAGAGCGCCCTCGCCCAGATGGACCGCGCCCAGCCCGACCTGGTGTGCCTGGATGTGAACATGCCCGGCATGTCCGGTCTGGACGTGCTCAAGGCGATCAAGGCCAAATCGGAGCAGTGCCGCGTGGTCATGATCTCCGGCGACGCCAGCATGGCAACCGTGCGCGAGGCCGTGGGCTTCGGCGCGGTGGGCTTCATCGTCAAGCCCTTCAAGGCCGGACGGGTCGGCGCCGTCCTGCGCGCGGCCATGAAGGCGCCGTCCGACCCCTTCGCCTGACGCGGCGGCCGGCCGGGCCACACCGGCGCCCCCGCGAAATAGGCTCTAAAATACGCGGCTTCCCAACCCTCCTGGGCAAGCCATGTCCCGCGTACTTCACCTGAAGGGCGGACCCGCCCTGTCCGAATTCCGCATCGACAAGCTGCGCGCCGCCCTGAAGCCGCTCGGCATCGCCGAACTCGCGGCGGAATTCCGCTATTTCGCGGAACTGCACGGGGAACCGCCGGCCGCCGAACTGGCCTTCCTGGGCGAGTTGCTGCATGCCGTCCCCCATGCGCCGCGGGCCGACGTGGTGCTGGTGGTTCCGCGCCTGGGCACCGTCTCGCCCTGGTCCTCGAAGGCCACGGACATCGCCGCCAACTGCGGTTTGCAGGCCGTGGCCCGCATCGAGCGCGGTGTGTGCTGGCAGCTTTTCCGCAAGAAGGGCCGCCGACTGGCGCCGGAAGCCATCCAGGCCGCGCTGCCCCTGCTGCACGACCGCATGACCGAGAGCGTGTTGTTCGACGAGGTCGGCGCCGAGCAATTGTTCCACCACGTGGAGCCGCCCCCTTTCCAGACCGTGGACATCCTCAAGGGCGGGAAAAAGGCCCTGGAACAGGCCAACGCCGACTGGGGCCTGGCCCTGTCGGCGGACGAGATCGACTACCTGGTGAAAAACTTCAAGGCGGTGCAGCGCAATCCCACCGACGTCGAGCTGATGATGTTCGCCCAGGCCAACTCGGAGCATTGCCGGCACAAGATCTTCAACGCGGAGTGGGTCATCGACGGCAGGAAGCAGGACGAATCCCTGTTCGCCATGATCCGCCACACCCACCAGGTGCGGCCGCAAGGCACGCTGTCGGCCTATGCCGACAACGCCTCGGTCATCGAAGGCGCCAGCATCGGCCGCTTCTATCCGGACGCGAAGGGCGCCTATGGCTACCATGAAGAGCCCACCCACATCCTCATGAAGGTGGAGACGCACAACCACCCCACCGCCATCTCCCCCTTTCCCGGCGCCGCCACCGGTTCCGGCGGCGAGATCCGCGACGAAGGCGCGGTGGGCCAGGGTTCCAAGCCGAAGGCCGGCCTCACCGGCTTCACCGTCTCCAACCTGAACATCCCCGGCTTCATCCAGCCCTGGGAAAAGGAGCACGGCCGCCCCGGGCGCATCGTTTCGCCCTTGCGGATCATGCTGGAAGGGCCCATCGGCGCGGCGGCTTTCAACAATGAATTCGGCCGGCCCAACCTGACCGGCTACTTCCGCACCTTCGAGCTGGACACCCCGGACGGCCAGGTGCGCGGCTACCACAAGCCCATCATGCTCGCGGGGGGTGTGGGCAACATCCGCGAGGAGCACATCTTCAAGAAGCGCTTCAAGGCGGGCGCTTTGCTGATCCAGCTCGGCGGCCCCGGCCTGCGCATCGGCCTGGGCGGCGGCGCCGCCTCCAGCATGGGCGCCGGCAGCAATGCCGAGGCCCTGGACTTCGACTCGGTGCAGCGCGGCAACCCGGAGATCCAGCGTCGCGCGCAGGAAGTCATCGACCGCTGCTGGCAGATGGGCAAGGCGAATCCCATCCTCTCCATCCACGACGTCGGCGCCGGCGGCCTCTCCAACGCCATGCCGGAACTGGCGCATGGAGCCGGCCTCGGGGCGAAGTTCGAACTGCGCGACGTGCCCAGCCTGGAGCCGGGCATGGCGCCCAGGGAGATCTGGTGCAACGAGGCCCAGGAACGCTACGTGCTGGCCATCGCCGCCAAGGATCTGCCGCGGTTCCGCGCGCTCTGCGAGCGGGAACGCTGCCCCTTTGCGGTGGTGGGCAAGGCGACGAAGGACGGTCAACTGGTGGTGGCCGACCGCCACTTCGGCAACCGGCCGGTGGACATGCCCATGCAGGTGCTGCTCGGCAAGCCGCCACGCATGACGCGCAAGGTCAAGCGCCTGGCGCCCAGCCTCAAGCCCTTCACCGCCGAGGGCCTGGATCTGGTGGAGGCGGCCTACCGGGTGCTGCGGCATCCCAGCGTGGCCAACAAGAACTTCCTCATCACCATCGGCGACCGCAGCGTCGGCGGCTTTACCGCCCGCGACCAGTTCGTCGGTCCCTGGCAGATGCCCGTGGCGGACGTGGCGGTCACCACCCTGGGCTATGACACGAATCTGGGCGAGGCCATGGCCATGGGCGAGCGCAGCCCCGTCGCCCTCATCGATCCGGCCGCTTCCGGCCGCTTGGCGGTGGGCGAGGCCATCACCAACCTGGCGGCGGCGGCGGTGCGCGACCTCTCCGAGCTCCGCCTGTCCGCCAACTGGATGGCCGCCGCCGGCCACCCGGGCGAGGACGCGGCCCTGTTCGACACGGTGCGGGCGGTGGGCAAGGAGTTGTGCCCGGCCCTGGGCATCAGCATTCCCGTGGGCAAGGACTCCATGTCCATGCGCACCCTGTGGGAGGAAAACGGGGAGAAGAAGGCGGTGGTCTCGCCCCTGTCCCTCATCATCACCGCCTTTGCCCCCTGCGCCGACGCCCGCCGCACGCTGACGCCGCAACTGCGTACCGACCAGGGCGAGACCGATCTGCTCCTGTTCGACCTGGGCCGCGGCCGCAACCGCCTGGGCGGCAGCGTGCTGGGCCAGGTCTATGGCGAGTTGGGCGATACCTGCCCGGACCTGGAGGAGCCCGCCCGGCTGAAGAGCTTCTTTGCCCTGATGCAGAAGCTCAACGCCGAGGGCAAGCTGCTGGCCTACCACGACCGTGCCGACGGCGGCCTGTTCGCCACGATCTGCGAGATGGCCTTCGCCGGCCGCTGCGGGGTGGATCTCGACGTCGACGAGCTGAGATACCACCGCATCCACGACGACATCATGGAAGACGTGTTGGATGCCCCCGATCCGCGCGAGCCCTACACCAGCCGCCTGTTCGGCATCCTCTTCAACGAGGAGCTCGGCGCCGTCGTGCAGGTACGCCGCGGCGACATCCGCGCGGTCATGGACGCCATCCTGGCAGCCGACCTGCGCGACGAGTTCTACATCATCGGTGCAACCAACAAGAAGGACCGCATCCGCATCCTGCGCGAGGGCACAGCGGTGTTCAACGAGGCGCGCGCCGATCTTCTCGCAGCCTGGTCCGAGACCAGCTACCGGCTCCAGGCCCTGCGCGACAACCCGGCCTGCGCCGAGCAGGAATTCAAGGGGCTGACGGCGAAGAAGAATCCGGGTCTGCACGTGAAGCTCACCTTCGATCCGAACGAGGACATCACTCTCCCCTTCCTCCCCGGTGGAGGTGCTGGGGGAGAGGGAACGAGCTTCGCGCAAGCAACCCTTGCTCCCTCTCCCCAACCCCTCCCCCGGCGGGGGAGGGGCTCAAAGCCGAAGGTGGCCATCCTGCGCGAGCAGGGCGTCAACGGCGAGGTGGAGATGGCCGCCGCCTTCCACAAGGCCGGCTTCGCGCCGGTGGACGTGCACATGAGCGACATCCTCGCCGGCCGGGTGAAGCTCAAGGGCTTCAAGGGCCTGGCCGCCTGCGGCGGCTTCTCCTATGGCGACGTGCTCGGCGCGGGCGGCGGCTGGGCCGCCTCCATCCTGCACAACGCCCGCGCCCGCGACGAGTTCCAGGCCTTCTTCGCGCGGCCCGACAGCTTCGCCCTGGGCGTCTGCAACGGCTGCCAGATGATGAGCCGGCTTAAGCACATCATCCCCGGCGCGGAAGCCTGGCCGCGTTTCGAGCGCAACCTGTCGGAGCAGTTCGAGGCCCGCTTCGTCATGGTGGAAGTGCCGAAGACCCCCTCCATCCTGTTCGACGGCATGGCCGGCTCGCGCATGCCCATCGTCGTCGCGCACGGCGAGGGCCGCGCGGTGTTCGACGACAAGGGCCAGCGCAAGGCGGCGGAAGTCTGCCTGCGTTACGTCGACAACCGGGGGCGCAGGACCGAGACCTATCCCTTCAACCCCAACGGCTCGCCCAAGGGCATCACCGGCCTGACCACGCCGGACGGCCGCTTCACCATCATGATGCCGCATCCGGAGCGGCTGTTCCGCGCCGTGCAGCATTCCTGGCGGCCGGACGACTGGCAGGAGGACGGTCCCTGGCTGCGCCTGTTTCGCAACGCGCGCAGGTGGGTCGGCTAAGGAACCGCTGAACAAATGCCATTCCAAGCGAGTAAGTTGCCTAAATTGT
>JBBIPL010000132.1:0-4681 GCA_037442845.1 Hydrogenophilales bacterium
CCACCGCCGCAAGCAGGGCCATGAAGGCCAGGCCCATGGGCAGCCGGTCCCAGAACAGGGTGTGATGGTCGGGCGCCCAGTGGTAATAGGCGGAGCCGATGCCGGTCAGGGCGATGGCGAAGAAGAACAGCCGGTAGCCGGCGGCCTCCACCCCCGCCACCCCCGGCCGCCGCCGGCCCAGCCAGAAGGTGCCGGCCAGCCCCGCCAGCAGCAGGGCGGCATTCGACAGCACGTCCTGGCAATTGGGCACGCCCAGGCAGGCGCGGCGATCGGCGAAGGCATGATAGGACTCGGGTTGGGGGATGGCCGGCAGGCTGGCGAGGACGGCGAACAGGGCGAGCAGGGCCAGCGTCAACAGGGCGAGACGCGCGCGGCCCGCGCAGGCGGAGGGAACATCGGAGCGGCGGTGCTGGTTCAGAAACAAAGGGAACGAAGCAAGAATGAGAATGTGCCTATTATTATGGGATGAGGAAGGGTCCGTGACGGAGGAGCATCTATGAGGCAGTGGCTGTTCGCCGTATTTGCCGGTTTGCTGGCCATCGCGTCCGCGATGCCGGGGGTCGCCGCGTCCTCGCCCGCCTCCGTCCTGGTGCTGCGCGTGGAAGGCGCCATCGGCCCGGCCACCGCCGACTACGTCGTGCGCGGGCTGGCCCGCGCCGAGGCGGAGCGCGCCCAACTGGTGGTGCTGACCCTGGACACGCCTGGCGGCCTCGACACCTCCATGCGCCAGATCATCAAGGCGATCCTCGCCGCGCCCATGCCGGTCGCCACCCACGTCGCTCCCGGCGGCGCCCGCGCCGCCAGCGCCGGCACTTACATCCTCTATGCCAGCCACATCGCCGCCATGGCGCCGGGCACCAACCTGGGCGCCGCCACGCCGGTGGCCATCGGCGACATGCCCGGAGGCGACGAGCCCTCCCCTGCCCCCGGCGCCAAGGAGAAGACAAAACCCGAAGCCGCGGATCCCGCCCGCGGCGCCATGGCGCGCAAGCAGGAGCATGACGCCGCCGCCTACATCCGCGGCCTCGCCCAGCTGCGCGGACGCAACGCGGAGTGGGCGGAAAAGGCGGTGCGCGAGGCGGTCAGCCTGCCGGCGGAGGACGCCTTGAAGCTGCGCGTGGTCGATCTGATCGCCGCCGACCTGGACGACCTGCTGCGCCAGGTCGACGGCCGCAAGCTGAAAACCGCGGCCGGCGAGGTCGTCCTCGCCACCAAGCAGGCGCCTATCCTGCGCCACGAGCCCGACTGGCGCGCCCGCCTGCTGGCGGTGATCACCGACCCGAGCATCGCCCTGGTGCTGATGATGATCGGCTTCTACGGGCTGTTCTTCGAATTCAGTTCCCCCGGCTTCGGCGTGCCCGGCGTGCTCGGCGCCATCTGCCTGCTGCTCGCCCTCTACGCCCTGCAACTGTTGCCGGTGAACTACGCCGGCCTGGCCCTCATCGCGCTGGGGGTGGCCTTCATGCTGGCGGAGGCGTTCTTCCCCAGTTTCGGCATACTCGGCGCGGGCGGGGTGGCGGCCTTCGTCATCGGCGCGGTGATCCTCATCGACACCGACGTACCCGGCTTCGGCATTCCCATCGAACTGATCGTCGCCATCGCCCTCAGCAGCGCCCTGCTGCTCGGCCTGGTCGGCGGCATGGCGGTGAAGGCGCGGCGCCGGCCGGTGGTGAGCGGCGCCGAGGAATTGCCCAGCGAAACGGGCGAGATGCTGGACGACAGCGTCGCCGTGGACGGGCATCACGAAGGCTGGGCACGGGTGCACGGCGAGAACTGGCGGGTGCGCGCCGCCGTTCCCCTGCGCCGGGGCGGCCGGCTGCGGGTGTTGGGGCGGGACGGCCTGGTGTTGCGGGTCGAAGCCGCGGAGGACTGAAGCATAGGAGGACACACATGTACGGCATCGAATTCGGTTTTGGCGGCGTGCTTCTGATTCTCGCCGCCCTGGTCGTCGCCTCGTTCCGCATCCTGCGCGAATACGAACGCGGCGTGGTGTTCATGCTCGGCCGCTTCTGGAAGGTCAAGGGCCCCGGCCTGGTGCTGGTGATCCCCGGCGTCCAGCAGATGGTGCGCATCGACCTGCGCACGGTGGTGCTGGACGTGCCCACCCAGGACGTGATCTCGCGCGACAACGTGTCGGTCAAGGTCAACGCCGTGGTCTATTTCCGCGTGGTGGACCCGCAGAAGGCCGTCATCCAGGTGGAGGACTTCCTCGCCGCCACCAGCCAACTCGCGCAGACCACCCTGCGCGCGGTGCTGGGCAAGCACGAGCTGGACGAGATGCTGGCCGAGCGCGAGCGCCTCAACCTGGACATCCAGCAGGTGCTGGACAGCCAGACCGACGCCTGGGGCATCAAGGTCGCCAACGTCGAGATCAAGCACGTGGACATCGACGAATCCATGGTGCGGGCCATCGCCAGGCAGGCGGAAGCGGAGCGCGAGCGGCGCGCCAAGGTGATCCACGCCGAGGGCGAGCTGCAGGCCTCGGAAAAGCTGCTGCAGGCCGCCACCATGCTGGCCCGGCAGCCGGAAGCCATGCAGCTGCGCTACCTGCAGACCCTGGTCGGCATCGCCGGCGACAAGACCTCCACCATCGTTTTCCCCCTGCCCATCGACATCTTGTCCACCCTGAAGTCCGTTGCCGGAGGAAGCAAGCCGTGATGCCCCGCGGCGGACGCATGCCATGGCCGCAGCCTTGACGCTTCCCGTCGCGCCGCCGGCTGCGGCATCCCGCGGGCTCGCGCGTCTGATCGTCGCCAGCCATCGGCGCGTGGTGGGCCATCCCCTGCTCGCCGACACCCCGGATGACGACGCGGGTCTGGCCGACGCCCTTTGGGCTGCCCCGATCGCGGTGGTCGCCCACGGCGCCCAGGCCGACCCGGTGTTCTGCTACGGCAACCGCCTGGCGCTGGAACTCTTCGAAATGGATTTCGCCGCCTTCACCGCCCTGCCCTCGCGCTATTCCGCCGAGCCGCTGGCGCGGGAGGAACGCGCGGCCCTGCTGGAACGGGTCACGCGCCGCGGCTTCATCGCCGATTACGCCGGGGTGCGCATCTCCCGCAGCGGCCGGCGCTTCTGCATCCGCGGCGCGACGGTCTGGAACCTGCTCGCAGAGGACGGCAGCCATCGCGGCCAGGCCGCCGCCTTCGCGCAGTGGTCGCCGGCATGACCCTGTCGCGCTGCCGCCCGGGCCAGCATCCGTTGTGGCGGACGGGTCTGCTCTGCCTGCTGCTGGGCGTTCTCGCGCCCGCCGCCGCGGCCGACGAGTTCGCCCGGCAGCGCGCGCAATTGACGCAAGAGGTGGCCGAGCAGGCCCGCCATGCCCGCCACGCGCTGCCCCCGGCGGGCTTCGACGCCGCCGTGCTGGCGGCGCTGGGCAAGGTGCCGCGCCATGAATTCGTGCCGCCCGAGCGGCGCGCCCAGGCCTACGCCAACCGGCCCCTGCCCATCGGCCACGGCCAGACCATCTCGCAGCCCTTCATCGTCGCGCTGATGACGCAACTGCTGGAACTCAGGGGCGACGAGAACGTGCTGGAGATCGGCACCGGCTCCGGCTATCACGCCGCCTTCCTGGCCGAGCGCGCGCGCCGCGTGCACAGCGTCGAAATCATCGCGCCGCTGGCGCGCGAGGCGGAGGCGCGCCTGCGCCGCCTGGGCTACGACCGGGTCGAGGTGAAGCTGGGCGACGGCTATTACGGCTGGAAGGAACGCGGCCCCTTCGACGCCATCGTCGTCACCGCCGCCGCCGACCACGTGCCGCCGCCCCTGGTGGCGCAGCTGAAGCCCGGCGGCCGCATGGTGATCCCGGTCGGCGCGCCCTTCCTCACCCAGGAACTGGTGCTGCTGCGCAAGGAACGCGACGGCCGCGTGACGCAGCGCGAAATCCTGCCGGTGGCCTTCGTGCCCCTCACCGGCGGACCCGCGCGCTGAGAGGGCGCGGGCGCCGGCATGGCGGATTGCCGGGCGCGGCCGCCGCTCGCCGCCATCTTCCTGCTGTCGGCGGCGACCCTGGCCTACGAGGTGCTGCTGACGCGGCTGTTCTCGCTGATCCAGTGGCACCACTACGCGCACATGATCATCAGCCTGGCCCTGCTCGGCTTCGGTCTCAGCGGGGCGCTGCTGACCGCCTGGGGCGAGCGTCTGGCGCGGCGCCTGGAAACCGCCCTGGCCTGGGCGGCGGCGGCCTTCGGCATCGGCGCCGTGCTCGCCTTTCTGGCCGCGCGCGCCATCGCCTTCAATCCGCTGGAACTGGCCTGGGGTCCCGAACAGGCTTTCCGTCTGCTCGCCACCTACGGCGTGCTGGCGTTGCCCTTCCTGTGCGCCGGCGGCGGCATCGGCCTGGCGCTGATGGCGCTGGAGAAACAGCGCCACCGCCTGTATGCCGCCGACCTGCTGGGCGCCGGCAGCGGCGCCCTGGCGGTGGTGATCGGCCTGCAATGGCTGCCGCCGGGCCGCGCCCTGCTGCTGGTGGGCGCCCTCGGCCTGCTGGCGGCGGCCCGCTTCGCCCACGTGCGCCGCGCGCGCCTGCCGCTGTATGCGCTGGCGGCGATGGTCGCGCTGGTGCCGGCGCCGTCGCTGGCGCCTTCCGCCTACAAGCCGCTGACGCGCACCCTGGCGGCCGAGGGCGCGCGCGTGCTGGCCGAGGTGGACGGCGCCCAGGGCCGCGCCACGGCGCTGGTCAACC
>JBBIPL010000133.1:0-4648 GCA_037442845.1 Hydrogenophilales bacterium
ACTCCCACAACCCAAAACGCCCCATCCTCAAAAATGGGGCGTTTTGCTTTGGACAAGCTACAGCGGTCGGGTTGAGCGTTGCACTGCGCAAACGTATAATCTCGCCACATTTCAACCGAGCGGGATGGACGCCAGTCCGTCCCGCTTGTCACATCTGCTCCAGGGGTTATCTTGTCTGCGTTCGTGCCCGCGATTCTTGCCCTGGCCGACGGTACGGTGTTCCGCGGCCATGGCATCGGCGCCGAGGGCGCCGGGGTCGGGGAGGTGGTATTCAACACCTCTATCACCGGCTATCAGGAAATCCTTACCGATCCCTCCTACTGCCGGCAGATTGTCACACTGACCTATCCGCACATCGGCAACGTCGGGACCAATGGCGAGGACGAGGAATCCGAGCGCATCCACGCCTGCGGCCTGATCATCCGCGACCTGCCGCTGCTGGCCAGCAATTTCCGCATGACTCGGACCTTGCCGGAGTATCTGAAGGCCCACAACGTGGTGGCCATTGCCGGCATCGACACCCGCAGGCTGACCCGCCTGTTGCGCGAGAAGGGCGCCCAGAACGGTTGCATCATGGCGGGCTTTATCGACGAGGCTGAGGCCTTGGCCCAGGCGAGGGCCTGCCCCAGCATGGCCGGCCAGGATCTGGCCAAGGTGGTGACGCGGCGCGAGCCCGCCGACTGGCTTGAAGGCGAGTGGGCCCTGGGCAAGGGCTTTGCCGCCCCGGCGGCGGCCGAATTCAAGGTGGTGGCCTACGACTACGGCATCAAGCGCAACATCCTGCGCATGCTCGCCAGCCGGAGTTGCCAGGTCACCGTGGCGCCTGCGCAGACGCCCGCCGCCGAGGTGCTGGCGATGCAACCGGACGGCGTTTTCCTGTCCAACGGCCCCGGCGATCCGGAGCCCTGCGACTACGCCATCCGCGCCATCCAGGAGATTCTCGCGGCGCGCATCCCTACCTATGGCATCTGCCTGGGCCACCAACTCCTTGGCCTAGCCTCCGGCGCCCGTACCATCAAGATGAAGTTCGGCCACCACGGCGGCAACCACCCGGTGCAGGACCTGGACAGCAGGCGGGTGATGATCACCAGCCAGAACCATGGCTTCGCTGTGGACGCGGCGACCCTGCCCGGCAACCTGCGCGCCACCCACGTCTCCCTGTTCGACGGCTCCCTGCAGGGCATCGCCCGCACCGACGTGCCGGCCTTCAGCTTCCAGGGCCATCCGGAGGCCAGCCCCGGCCCGCACGACGTGGCCTATCTGTTCGACCGCTTCATCGGTATGATGCGGGAGAACAAGCATGCCTAAGCGCGCGGACATCCAGTCCATCCTCATCATCGGCGCCGGCCCCATCGTCATCGGCCAGGCCTGCGAGTTCGACTATTCTGGCGCCCAGGCCTGCAAGGCGCTGAAGGAAGAAGGCTTCCGCGTCATCCTGGTGAACTCCAACCCGGCCACCATCATGACCGACCCGGAGATGGCGGACGCCACCTACATCGAGCCGATCAACTGGCAGACGGTGGAACGCATCCTGGAGAAGGAACGCCCGGACGCCATCCTGCCCACCATGGGCGGCCAGACCGCGCTGAACTGCGCCCTCGACCTGGCCAAGCACGGTGTCCTGGAGAAATACGGCGTGAAGCTGATCGGCGCCTCCAAGGAAGCCATAGACAAGGCCGAGGACCGCGAGAAGTTCAAGCAGGCCATGGCCCGCATCGGCCTGACCAACCCCCGTTCCGCCCTCGCCCACAGCATGGAAGAAGCCATGCAGATCCAGGCCGGCATCGGCTTCCCCACCATCATCCGGCCGTCTTTCACCATGGGCGGCAGCGGCGGCGGCATCGCCTACAACATGGAAGAGTTCGTCACCATCTGCGAACGTGGCCTGGAGGCTTCGCCGACCAAGGAACTGCTCATCGAGGAGTCCCTGATCGGCTGGAAAGAGTTCGAGATGGAAGTGGTGCGCGACCACGCCGACAACTGCATCATCGTCTGTTCCATCGAGAACTTGGACCCCATGGGCGTGCATACCGGCGACTCCATCACCGTGGCGCCGGCGCAGACCCTGACCGACCGGGAATACCAGCTCCTGCGCAATGCCTCCATCGCCGTGCTGCGCGAGATCGGCGTCGATACCGGCGGCTCCAACGTGCAGTTCGCCATCAATCCGGCGGACGGCCGCATCGTCGTCATCGAGATGAACCCGCGCGTGTCGCGCTCCTCCGCCCTGGCCTCCAAGGCCACCGGCTTCCCCATCGCCAAGGTTGCCGCCAAGCTGGCGGTGGGCTACACCCTGGACGAGTTGCGCAACGAGATCACCGGCGGCGCCACTCCGGCCTCTTTCGAACCCTCCATCGACTACGTGGTCACCAAGGTGCCGCGCTTCGCTTTCGAGAAATTCCCCCAGGCCAATGATCGCCTCACCACCCAGATGAAGTCGGTGGGCGAGGTCATGGCCATCGGCCGCACCCAGCAGGAATCCCTGCAGAAGGCCTTGCGCGGCCTGGAAACCGGCGCCGACGGCCTCGACGAAAAGTCCATTGACGAGGACGAGATCGAGGCGGAGATGGGCAACCCCGGCGCCGAGCGGCTCTGGTACGTGGCCGACGCCTTCCGTATCGGCATGCGCTTCGAGGACATCCAGCGCATCAGCAAGATCGACCCCTGGTTCCTGGCCCAGATCGAGGATCTGGTGAAGCAGGAGAACGCCCTCAAGGGGCGCGCCCTGGCCGACTTGTCGCGCGACGAGTTGTTCACCCTGAAGCGCAACGGCTTCTCCGACCGGCGCCTGGCCAAGCTCTTGAAGACCGACCAGCACGCCGTGCGCGCCCGCCGCTGGGAACTCGACGTGCACCCGGTGTACAAGCGGGTGGACACCTGCGCCGCCGAGTTCGCCACCTCCACCGCCTACATGTATTCCTCCTACGAGGAAGAGTGCGAGGCGCAGCCCAGCGACCGCAAGAAGATCATGGTACTGGGCGGCGGCCCCAACCGCATCGGCCAGGGCATCGAGTTCGACTACTGCTGCGTGCACGCCGCCCTGGCCCTGCGCGAGGACGGGTATGAAACCATCATGGTCAACTGCAACCCGGAAACCGTCTCCACCGACTACGACACTTCCGACCGCCTCTATTTCGAGCCGCTGACCCTGGAGGACGTGCTGGAGATCGTGCGCATCGAGAAGCCCAAGGGCGTCATCGTCCAGTACGGCGGCCAGACGCCGCTGAAGCTGGCGCGCGACCTGGCAAAGAACGGCGTGCCCATCATCGGCACCAGCCCGGACATGATCGATGCCGCCGAGGACCGCGAGCGCTTCCAGAAGATGCTCATGGACCTGGGCCTCTTGCAGCCGCCCAACCGCTGCGCCCGCGCCGAGGAGGAGGCCATCGCCATGGCCGCCGAGATCGGCTATCCGCTGGTGGTGCGCCCCTCCTACGTGCTGGGCGGCCGCGCCATGGAGATCGTGCGCGAGGAAGCCGACCTGCAGCGCTACATGCGCGAGGCGGTGAAGGTCTCCAACGACTCCCCGGTGCTGCTCGACCGCTTCCTCAACGACGCCATCGAGGTGGATGTGGACGCCCTGTCCGACGGCGAGCAGGTCTTGATCGGCGGCATCATGGAACACATCGAGCAGGCCGGCGTGCACTCCGGCGATTCCGCCTGCTCGCTGCCGCCCTACAGCCTGTCCCCGGCGATCCAGGACGAACTGCGCCGGCAGACCGTGGCCATGGCCAGGGCGCTCAACGTGGTCGGCCTGATGAACGTGCAGTTCGCCATCAAGGGCAAGGGCGACGAAGCCGCCGTCTACGTGCTCGAAGTCAACCCGCGCGCCTCCCGCACCGTGCCTTATGTCTCCAAGGCCACCGGCCGGCAGCTGGCGAAGATCGCCGCCCGCTGCATGACCGGCAAGACCCTGAAGGAGCAGGGCGCCGAGCGCGAGGTGATCCCGCCCTATTACTCGGTCAAGGAAGCGGTCTTCCCCTTCCGCAAGTTCCCCGGCGTGGACCCCATCCTGGGGCCGGAGATGAAATCGACCGGCGAGGTCATGGGTGTGGGCGCCAGCTTCGGCGAGGCCTTCCTCAAGTCGCAGTACGGCGCCAGCACCAAGCTGCCGCGCGCGGGCAACGTCTTCATTTCCGTGCGCAATCCCGAGCATCCGCAGGTGGCGGAGATCGCCGCGCATCTGCACGAGCTCGGCTTCAAGCTCTTCGCCACCAGCGGCACGGCGCGCGCCATCGGCGTCGCCGAGGTGCCCGTCACCCGCGTCAACAAGGTGGCGGAGGGCCGGCCGCACATCGTCGACATGATCAAGAACCGGGAAATCCAGTTGATCATCAACGTCGTCGAGGACAAGCGGGCGATGAAGGATTCCTTCGCCATCCGCGCCGCCGCCCTGGCCCAGAACATTCCCTACTTCACCACCCTGGCCGGCGCCAACGCCGCCTGCCTGGGCATGCAGGAGCGGGGCGACATCACCGTCTACCCGCTGCAGGAACTGCACCAGCGCTTGCACTAACGGACATGACTTTTTGATAACTCCTTCATCCTGAAAGTCATGCCCGTTTCCCTCACCCCCAACCCCTCTCCCGCCTACGGGAGAGGGGAGCTTCGAGAAGTCGCGCCGCGACTTTCACGTTAATCAGCAGGA
>JBBIPL010000134.1:0-4640 GCA_037442845.1 Hydrogenophilales bacterium
CGGCGGCGTTGCGGATCGCGCGCAGCATAGCAGCGCCCCCAACGGAGCGAGAGGGCCGGCGGCGGAAGATACAATTCCGCCATGCCCTGCGCCTGTGACCACGACTGTTCCCTCGACCGCCTGCGCGAGCGCCAGCGCAACACCCTGCGCGCCGTGCTGGCCATCAATGCCGTGATGTTCTTCGTCATCGCGGCGGCCGCCCTGTACGGCAATTCCGCGGCGCTGCTGTCCGACAGCCTGGACAACCTGGGCGACGCCTTCACCTATGCGCTGAGCCTCTACGCGGTGGCGCGGGGCGCCGCGACGAAAGCGCGGGTGGCCCTGGTCAAGGGCGTTCTCATCCTGCTGGGCGCCTGCGTGGTGTTGGCGCAGATCGGGCATCGCCTGATCGAACCCGGCGTGCCGCTGTTCGAGGTGATGGGCGCCTTCAGCCTGCTCGGCCTGGCGGCCAACGGCCTCTGCCTGTTCCTGCTCTGGCGCCACCGCCGCGAGGACGTGAACATGAGTTCGGTATGGGAATGCTCGCGCAACGACATCGCCGCCAATCTTTCGGTGTTCGCGGCGGCCGGCGGCGTCTGGCTGACCGGCTCGGGCTGGCCGGACTTGCTGGTCGCCGGCGCCCTCGCCCTGTTGTTGCTGCGCTCCGCCGCGCGCGTCATCGGCAACGCCCGCGCCGAACTGCGCGCGGCGCCGGCGGTCTGAACCGGGTCCGCCGTCGATGCCGCGCCAGGCCAGCCGCTACCGCGTCAGCCCCCTGCCCTACCTGGAGGACAGCGCGGCCTTGTTCGAGGCCATCGCCGACGAACCCTGGGCCGTGTTCCTCGACAGCGGGCGTCCCCGCTCCAGCGCCGGTCGCCTGGACATCCTGGCGGCGCGGCCGTTCGCCACCCTGGTCACGCGCGGCGGCATGACCGAGATTCGCGGGCCGGAGGGCGCGCGCCTGTCCCCCGCCGATCCCTTCGAGTTGTTGCGTGAACGCCTCGGCGCGGACGATGTTCCCGCTCCCCTGCCCTTCTGCGGCGGCGCCATCGGTTATTTCGCCTATGACCTGGCGCGGCGCCTGGAGCGCCTGCCCGCGCGCGCCCTCGATGCGGAGGGCATGCCGGAAATGGCGGTCGGTCTGTACGACTGGGCGGTACTGGTGGATCACGCGGAACGGCGCAGCTGGCTGGCGAGCGCCGGCCGCGACGCGCGCGGCGAGGCCCTGTGGGACGCATTACTGGAACTGTTCTCGCATCCGCCGCCGCCCGCCTCCCGGCAGGCCTTCCGCGTCACCGGGCCGGTGCGCGCCAATCTCGATGCCGATGCCTACCGGCAGGCCTTCGCCCGCATCCGGCGCTACATCGACGCCGGCGACTGCTACCAGGTCAACCTGGCCTTGCGCTTCGCCGCGCCGGCGGCGGGCGACGCCTGGCTCGGCTACCAGGATCTGCGCCGTCTCAACCCCGCCCCGTTCGCCGCCTACCTCCACCATCCCGGCGCGCGCATCCTGTCCTCGTCGCCGGAACGTTTCCTGCGGCTGCACAACGGCCGCGTGGAAACCCGCCCCATCAAGGGCACCCGGCCGCGCGCGGCGGCGCCCGAGGCGGACGCCGCCCTGGCCCGCGCGCTGCGCGAGAGCGCGAAGGACCGCGCGGAGAACCTGATGATCGTCGACCTGCTGCGCAACGACCTCGGCAAGGTTTGCGCCACCGGCAGCGTCACGGTGCCGGAGCTGTTCGGGCTGGAGAGCTTCGCCTCCGTGCACCACCTGGTCAGCACCGTCAGCGGCCGCCTGGCGCCAGGCCGGGACGCGCTGGATCTGTTGCGCGCCGCCTTTCCCGGCGGCTCCATCACCGGCGCGCCGAAGCTGCGCGCCATTGAGATCATCGAGGAACTGGAACCGCACCGGCGCGGCGTCTATTGCGGCGCCATCGGCTGGCTGGGCTTCAACGGCGACATGGACAGCAACATCGCCATCCGCACCCTGGTGTCCTCCGGCGGACAACTGCGTTTCTGGGCCGGCGGCGGCATCGTCGCCGATTCGGAGGCGGCCGCGGAATACCAGGAATGCCTGCTCAAGGCTGCGCCCATGCTGAAACTGCTGGCCGACGCCGAGGCCGGAGGTGGTCAGGCGGTGTCCTGAAGCTTGGGCAGCTCAGCGAAGAGTGCCTGAAACAACCCCAAGGGGGTTGTCGGCTTGGATTTCTTCACGGATTCTCGGAATCGTGCGGCAGAACCAGGCGAAACCGCACCCGCCCGTGCTCCGAACTCGCCTCCAGGCTGCCGCCGTGCAACTGTGCGATGGAACGGCTGATCGCCAGACCCAGGCCGGCGCCTTCGCCGCTGGCGCGGCGGGCGGGATCGCCGGTGTAGAAGCGGTCGAACACGCGCGGCAGGTGCTCGGCCGGAATCGCGCCGGGGTTCTCCACTTCGACCACCGCCGCGTCCGCCTCCTCGCCCAGGCGCAGGCTGACCGTGCCGCCGGGGGCGGTGTGGCGGATGGCGTTGGACACCAGGTTGGCGAGCAGGCGCTGCAACATCAGGCGGTCGCCCGTCACCCGCGCCGAGCCCTGGCTTGCCAGGCGCACACCGGACTCCGCCGCCAGGGCCTCGTAGAACTCCAGCATGCGCGCCGCCTCGCCGCCCAGGTCCACCGCCTCGCGGCGCGGCGCCACCAGGCTGTTGTCGGCCTGGGCGAGGAACAGCATATCGCCGATCATGCGCGCCAGGCGCTCGTATTCCTCCAGGTTGGAAGCCAGCACCTCGCGGTAGGCCTCGGCCGAGCGCGCCCGCGTCAGGGCCACCTCGGTCTGGGTCATCAGGTTGGACAGGGGCGTGCGCAGCTCGTGGGCGATGTCCGAGGAGTAGTCCGACAGGCGCCGGAAGGATTCCTCCAGGCGCGCCAGCATGGCGTTGAAGGCGGTCGCCAGGGCGTCGATCTCGGCCGGCAGGCCGCCCTGCGGCAGGCGCTCCTCCAGGCTGCTGGCGGACAGCCGCGTGGCCAGGCGCGTCATCTGCCGCAGCGGGGCCAGCCCGGCGCGCGCGGCGGCCCAGCCCAGCAGGGCGGTGAGCAAGGCCGCCAGGGCGGTGGTGAGGGCCAGGGTGTTGCGGAAGTCATCGAGAAACTGGCGGTGATGGGAAATGTCCAGGGCGATGCTCACCTCGTGCTCGCCGCCGCCGCCATCGCGCAGGCGCGCCAGCAGGCCGCGATACGCGCGCGCCTCGGCCGACCAGGCGGTCCAGCGCGGTTGCGCGCCGCCCATCGGCCATTCGGCGGGGAAATCCGCCTCGCCGTAGCGGAACCATTCCGCGCCATCCGCCGCGCGCACCGCCACCGACAGGTGATGATGTCCGACCAGCGCGTCGCGCATCCGGCGTTCCAGCACGTCGCGGCTGTCGCCGGCCTTGGCGAAGAGGGCGCGCAGCAGGCTGAGCTTGCCCTCCACCTCGTGCTGGTCCATTTCGCGGAAATGGTTCTCCACCGCGCGTTCCACCACCCAGCCCAGCCCCAGCAGCACCGCCACCGCGCCGGCGGCGAACAGCAGGCTGACGCGGGCGGTGAGGGACGGCGCGGTCACCGCGCCTCCAGCACGTAACCCATGCCGCGCACGGTGTGGATCAGCTTGGCGTCGAAATCGTCGTCGATCTTGGCGCGCAGGCGGCGCACCGCCACGTCGATGACGTTGGTGTCGGAATCGAAATTCATGTCCCACACCAGCGAGGCGATCAGGGAACGCGGCAGCACCTCGCCCTGGCGGCGCAGCAGCAGTTCCAGCAGGGCGAATTCCTTGGCGGTCAGCTCGACGCGCCGGCCGCCGCGCGTCACCCGCCGGCGCAACAGGTCCATTTCCAGGTCCGCCACCGTCAGCACGGCCGCCTCCGGCGCGTTGCGCCCGCGCCGCAGCAGGCTGCGCACGCGCGCCAGCAGTTCGGCGAAGGCGAAGGGCTTGACGAGGTAATCGTCGGCGCCCAGTTCCAGCCCGCGCACGCGGTCGTCCACCTGGTCGCGCGCAGTCAGGAACAATACCGGCATCTCCCGCCCGGCCCGACGCAGCCGGCGCAACACCTCCCAGCCGTCGAGCCCCGGCAGCATGACATCGAGGATCACCAGCTCGTAGCTGCCGGTGCTGGCCAGATGCAGGCCGTCGACGCCGTCGCGCGCCAGGTCCGCCAGAAACCCGGCCTCGGTGAGGCCCTGCTTCAGGTAGTCACCCGTCTTGGGCTCGTCCTCGACGATCAGGATTTTCATGGCGCGCGCACTGCTTTCCCCTTACCGACACGCCGCCATTGTGCCGCGTCCCGCGCATGCGTTCACAGCCAGCCGGATTACAGATTTGTAATGCGGCTGTCAGGCGGCGGTAGCTCTGCGCCGGCCATGATTGCCGCCAATACAGGCGCCAAGATCATCGATGCCACGCTTCTTCCTGCTTCTCCTCGCGGTTCTCGCCGCCCCAGCCGCCCATGCCGGCGCTTTGGCCGAGGCGCTGGAGCGGGCCTGGGCGCGGCATCCGCAGGCCGGCGCCGAGGCCGCCCGCGAGGAAGCGGCGCGCGCCGAGCGTGAACTGGCGGCGGCCCTCACCCCGGCGCCCGCCGCCGTGTCCCTGGCGACGCTGGACGACAAGCTGGCCGGCAACAGCCGGGGCAAGCGCGAGTGGGAG
>JBBIPL010000135.1:0-4456 GCA_037442845.1 Hydrogenophilales bacterium
GCGAGGCCATGCAAAGCCTGGCTGACCAGCTGATGGACAACATCGAGGCCTTCGTGCGCGGGGAGGCGAGGAACCGGGTGGTGTGAGCGGGTTGCATCCCCCCTGGCCCCCCTTTTGCAAAGGGGGGAAGCAGGCACGGGATTGAGCGTTTACCCGCGTGCTGCCTTACTGCTCCTCGCCGCCGCCTTCCATGCCCAGCTCCTGGATCTTGCGGGCGAGGGTGTTGCGGCCCCAGCCCAGCAGGTTGGCCGCCTCGATCTTGCGGCCGCCGGTGTGGGCCAGGGCGACCTTGATGAGGGTGCGCTCGAAATCGGCGACGAGGCCGTCGAGGATGCCGTTCTCGCCGCGCCCCAGGCGGGCCTGGGCGCTGCGCGCCAGGGCCTCGGTCCAGTCCAGCGCGGCGCCGGCGGATTCGCGCAGGGCTTCCGGCGGCAGGTCCTTGGCTTCGATGACCTGGCCCGGCGCCATGACGGTAAGCCAGTGGCACAGGTTTTCCAATTGACGGACGTTGCCGGGGTAGGGCAGGGCGGCCAGAGCCTTCATGGCTTCCTCGGACACCTGCTTCATCTCCACGCCCAGTTCCTGCGCGCTCTTGCGCAGGAAATGCTGCACCAGCAGGGGGATGTCCTCGCGCCGCTCGCGCAGGCTGGGCAGCTTGATGCGAATGACGTTGAGGCGATGGAACAGGTCCTCGCGGAACAGGCCCTGGCGCACCCGGTCCTCCAGGTTCTGGTGGGTGGCGGCGATGACGCGCACGTTGACCCGCACCGGCGAGTGGCCGCCGACGCGGTAGAACTCGCCGTCGGCCAGCACCCGCAGCAGACGGGTCTGTAGGTCGGCGGGCATATCGCCGATCTCGTCGAGGAACAGGGCGCCGTCGTCGGCCTGCTCGAAGCGGCCGCGGCGCGAGGCGGTGGCGCCGGTGAAGGCGCCGCGCTCGTGGCCGAACAGTTCGCTCTCCAGCAGGTCCTTGGGGATGGCGGCGGTATTGAGCGCGATGAACGGCTTGTCCCGGCGCGGGCTGTGCCGGTGCAGGGCGCGCGCCACCAGTTCCTTGCCGGCGCCGGTCTCGCCGGTGATGAGCACGGTGGCGTGGCTTTGCGAGAGGCGGCCGATGGCGCGGAACACGTCCTGCATGGCCGGCGCCTGGCCCAGCATGGCCTGGCCGGCGAGGCCGGAATCAAGGCCGGGCGCCTCCTCGGCGCGGCCGCCTTCCTCCAGGGCGCGGTGGATGAGCTCGAGGGCGTGGTTGACGTCGAAGGGCTTCGGCAGATATTCGAAGGCGCCGCCCTGGAATGCCGATACGGCCGAATCCAGGTCGGAATAGGCGGTCATGACGATGATGGGCAGGCGCGGCTGCTGGCGCTTGATGTGCTCCATGAACTCGATGCCGTTCATGCCCGGCATGCGGATGTCGGTCAGCACGGCGCCCGGGGTCTCCCGCTCCAGGGCGCGCAGGGCCGCCTCGGCGGTGTCGAAGATGCGGTGCGGCAGGTTCTCCCGCGTCAGGGCTTTCTCGAACACCCAGCGGATGGAGCGGTCGTCGTCGATGATCCAGACGGGTTTCATGATCAGGTTCCAGAGGTCAGGGGTCGGGGATCGGGGGTCAGGTGGAGCCGGGTCTCTGATCCCTGGATCGGCAGATAAATGGAAAAGCAGGTGCGGCCAGGCTGGCTTTCCACGTGGATGGCGCCCTCGTGGCGCTGCACCAGGTTCTGCGCCAGGGTCAGCCCCAGGCCGGAGCCGCCCTCGCGGCCGGACACCAGGGGAAAGAACACCCGGCCCAGCATGTCGTCGGGGATGCCGGGACCGTTGTCGATGACGTCCAGGCGGATGGCCAGCTTCCAGCGCTTCATGGCCAGGGTGACCTGGCGCGCCACGCGGCTGCGCAGGCTGATGCGGCCTTCGCCCCGCATGGCCTGGGCGGCGTTGCGGGCGATGTTGAGCACGGCCTGGATGAGTTGCTCCGGATCGCCTTCGAGATCGGGCAGGCTGACGTCGTAGTCGCATTGAAATTGCAGGCGGGGGAATTCCGCCTGGAGCAGGCTGCGCACCCGCTCCAGCACCTCGTGCACGTTCACCGCCCGCACTACGGGGCGCTTGGCCGGGGTCAGCAGGCGGTCCAGCAGGCCTTGCAGGCGGCTGGTTTCCTGGATGATGACCTGGGTGTATTCGCGCAGGTCGGTGGATTCCAGCTCGCCTTCCAGCAGTTGCGCGGCGCCGCGGATGCCGCCCAAGGGGTTGCGGATTTCGTGCGCCAGTTGCCGCAGCAGCGCCTGGCTGGCCTGGGTCTGCGCCATGACCTGTTCGTCGCGGGCGATGCGCATGCCGCCGGCGGCCGGATGCAGTTCCACCACCGCAGCGCCCTCGGCCTCGTCGAGGGGCGAGACCGTGGCGGAAAGCACCAGGGTGTGGCCATGGATGGGCAAACTGAGGTCATGCTCGGTAAAAGACGCGCCCTCGGATAGTGCATTGTCCAGTGCGCGCACCAATTCGGTGCATGAACCGAACAGCAGGGTGACCGGCTTGCCCAGCGCATGATGCGCCGAAATGCCGAAGAGGTTCTCCGCAGCAGGATTGATGTAGCGGGTGATCAGCCGGGCGTCGGCGATGATCACCGCGGTGGCGAGGAGGTCGGGGCTCGGAAGGGTCTGCATGGCGGTCGGCTTCGGCTCGCCTCCAGATTAGCAAGAAGCGGGCCACGGCATGGGATGAAATCCAATACTACGGATTGCCCATGTTTTTTGTGGTCGCCTCATGGAATGGGGCGCAGGGGTGGTGGAGGCGTGTGGGCCGATGCAGGCGCCAGCAAAACCTGCCCGATCCGAGCGCGGTGGAACGCCAGCTCCCCGCGCGCGCTCGGCGCTTACACGGCGTCCCGCGGGGTCTGGCGCCAAGCGCCCGCCGACGCGCGGATCGACGACGGGAAGTGGCCCAGGCCGCTGGCGATGGACTACAATCGCCCCCGCCATGCCCGCTCCGCACGACAGCCAAACCTATCCCTCCGTCGAGGACAACCTGCGCCTGGTGACCGAGGCCATCGCCCGCCACAAGCTGGTGGAGGAGCTCGTGCACAAGCAGGAGACGACGCGGCCGGAACTGCCGCGCCACGAGCTGGTGGAATCCCTGGTGCACAAACAGAACCTGGCCGATCTGTCGAAGAAGCTGGACGGCCTGCACCCGGCGGACGTGGCCTACATCCTGGAGGCGCTGCCGCTGGAGGACCGCCTGCTGGTCTGGGATCTGGTGAAGGCGGAGCGGGACGGCGAAATCCTGCTGGAAGTGTCCGACGCGGTGCGGGAATCCCTCATCGAGTCGATGGACAACCGCGAACTGGTGGCCGCCGCCGCCAGCCTGGACACCGACGAGATCGCCGACCTGGCGGCCGATCTGCCCAAGGACGTGGTGCAGGAGCTGATGAAGTCCCTGGACCAGGCCAAGCGCGCCCAGGTCGAATCCTCCCTGTCCTACGACAAGGAATCGGTCGGCGCCCTGATGGACTACGACTTCGTCACCATCCGCGCCGACGTCACCCTGGAAGTGGCCCTGCGCTACCTGCGCTTCCTCGGCGAGCTGCCGCCGCACACCGACAAGCTGTTCGTGGTGGAGCGCAACGGCCGCCTGATCGGCACCCTGCCGCTCAAGCGCATGCTGGTGCACGATCCGGAAGTGCACGTGGCGGCGGTGATGTCCGACGATCCGGTGGTTTTCCATCCTTCCGACAAGGCCGCCGACGCGGCCCAGGCCTTCGAGCGCTACGACCTGGTGACGGCGCCGGTGGTGGACCCCCACAACCGGCTGGTGGGACGTCTGACGGTGGACGTGGTGCTGGACTTCATCCGCGCCGAGGCCGAGGAAGACATGCTGCAACTGGCCGGCCTGAAGGAAGAGGAGGATCTGTTCACCACGGTGTGGAAGGCGGCGAAGAACCGCTGGATGTGGCTGGCCATCAATCTGTGCACCGCGTTGATCGCCTCGCGCGTGGTCGGCGCCTTCGAGGGCAGCATCGAGAAACTCGCGGCGCTGGCGGCGCTGATGCCTATCGTCGCCGGCATGGGCGGCAACACGGGAAATCAGACCTCGACCCTGGTGGTGCGGGGTCTTGCGCTGGGCATCATCAACAAAAGCAACGCCAAGCGCATCCTCGTCAAGGAACTGGGCGTGGCCCTGCTCAACGGCACGGTATGGGGTGGCGTCATGGGCGTGGTGGCCTATCTGCTCTACCAGAACGTCCTGCTGGGCGTGGTGATGGCGGTGGCCATGCTGCTCAATCTGCTGGTCGCCGCCACCGCCGGCTATCTGGCGCCGCGCTTGATTGGCAGCACCGGTCGCGACCCGGCCTACGGCAGTCCCATCCTGACCACCTTCATCACCGACTCCATGGGCTTCTTCATCTTCCTCGGGCTGGCGACGTTGGTGCTGCTGTGAGCAAGGGAGCGGCGCGGCACGGCTTCAA
>JBBIPL010000136.1:0-4208 GCA_037442845.1 Hydrogenophilales bacterium
GAGGGCCGGGTGGGCAAGGCGGAGTCCGGTATCCAGGGCAACGCCGGGGCCATCGCCGAAACCAATCGGCGCGTGGATGGCGCGGTTGCCGAAATCAAGGATCATGCCGAGCGCCTCGCGCGCAACGAAGCGGAGGTCGCCAATCTCTCGAAATCCACTCGGGAGGCCATGGACCGGGCCACTGCCGCCGGCAAGCTGGCGCAAGGCAAGCTGGTGCATGAGGTGGTGTTGAGCGACGGGACGCTGAAGTTCGGTTTTGACAAGGCCAGGCTCGGCAAGGATGCGAAGGCCGCTTTGGACGCCTTCGCCGCGAAGCTGAAGGGCGAGAACAGGAACGTGTTCATCGAGATCCAGGGGCACACCGACAGCCGTGGTGATGAGGCCTTGAACCTGAAGCTGGGCGAGGCCCGCGCCGAGGCGGTGCGCCGCTACCTCAACATGAAGGGCGGCATCCCCCTGCACCGCATGTCGGTGATCTCCTACGGCGAGAGCTCTCCCGTGGCCGACAACAAGGTGAAGGCGGGGCGCCAGCAGAACCGCCGCGTGGTGCTGGTGGTGCTGCAGTAAGCCCGCGCAAGCCAACTCCGGCGCGGCGCTGCCGCGCCGTTTTTTTTACCGGGACTCCGCCCGCCCGCGCGTTTCCAAGGCGCTGACCGAGCGGGATCCCGATCACCCTGAAGGAGCAGACATGTCCAGCATGACGACCCCCAGCGGTCTCATCATCGATGAACTCAGCCTCGGCGAGGGCGAGGAAGCAAAGACCGGCGATACCGTGCGCGTGCACTACACCGGCTGGCTGACCGACGGCGGCAAGTTCGACTCCAGCGTCGACCGCGACGAGCCCTTCGACTTTCCTCTCGGCCGCGGCCATGTGATCCGCGGCTGGGACGAAGGCGTCGCCGGCATGCGCGTGGGCGGCCGCCGCAAGCTCACCATTCCGCCCGACCTGGGCTACGGCGCGCGCGGCGCCGGCGGCGTCATTCCTCCCAACGCCACCCTGGTGTTCGAGGTGGAACTGCTCGCCGTGCGCTGAAAGTCAGGGAGGTCCGGATCGGTTCCTGGCTCGGGGTCCGGCCTCGATGCGTTCGCACAGGGTCTTCAGGAGCTGGATGCGGGCATGGTACTTGTCGTTGGCCGGCGCCAGGGTCCAGGGCGCGATTTCCGTGCTGGTCTTGTCGACCATGTCGCACACCGCCTGTTCGTAGGCGGGCCATTTCTCACGATTGCGCCAATCGTCCTGGGTGATCTTGTAGCGCTTGAAACCGGTGGCATCCCTCTCCCGGAAGCGTTTGAGCTTTTCCTCCTCGCTGACCGACAGCCAGTACTTCACCAGCACCACGCGGTGTTCGACCAGTTGCGCCTCGAACTCGGTGATTTCCAGGTAGGCCCGGCGCCAGTCGCGCTCGGCGCAGAAGTCCTCCACCCGTTCCACCAGCACGCGGCCATACCAGGAACGGTCGAACAGGGCGAGGCGGCCGCGCCGCGGGATGTGCCGCCAGAAACGCCACAGATAGGGCTGGGCCTTCTCCTCGTCGCTCGGCGCGGCGATGGGAATGACCTGGTAGCGCCGCGTGTCGAGGGCGCCGGTGATGCGGCGGATGGCGCCGCCCTTGCCGGCGGCGTCGTGGCCATCGAACACGCAGATCACGGAGAGACCAGGATCCCTGGAACACGCCGATCTTGCCCTTGGCCGGCAGCTCGCGCCAAAACCGCCACATGGGCGGGCGATCGCGTTCCTCGTCGGACATTTCCCCCATGCCGTGGGTCTCGATGTGGCGCGGGTCGAGCCAGGCGTTGAGCTGCTGCACGCATTCGCTGCGCCCGGCGCCGTCGACGCCGCCGACCAGGATGACGACCTGGAATCCGCGCTGGCTGATCAGGTCGTATTGCGCATCGAGCAGGGCCTCCCGCAGGGCGAGCGCTTCCCGGTCATAGGTTTCCTTGTCGACCTTGTGGCCAAGTTCCGCGGATTCGAACATGGCTTCCCCTTCGCTACCCGCCCATACGGGCGTCTGCAGGATAACGACACGAGCGGTCCGCGACTTGAGCGTTACCGGGGACCCCCTCACTTCGTGTAGTAGAGAAAATTCGCGTAGGAGGCTTCCGCCACCTTGAACCATTCGAACTGCAGATCGCGGAACTTCTTCCAGTCGCCGTAGATGCGCGCGAAGCTCGGGTTCTTCGCGGCTTCCGCGTCGTACATGGCGAGCGCGGTGTTGCGCGCGGCTTCCATGATGTCCTTGGGGAAGGGGCGCAGGCGGGCGCCCTGCTTCAGCAGCCGCGCGAGGGCCAGCGGATTGCGCTGGTCGTATTCCGCCAGCATGACCACGTTGGCTTCGGCGCAGGCCGCCTCGAAGGCGGCCCGGTAGGCCTCGGGCAAGGCGTTCCATTTCGCCAGGTTGACGTAGAAGGACAACTGCGGACCGCCCTCCCACCAGCCGGGGTAGTAGTAATGCTTGGCGATCTTGTGGAAGCCCAGCTTCTCGTCGTCGTGCGGGCCGACCCATTCGGTGGCGTCCAGGGCGCCGCGTTCCAGAGCCGGGTAGATGTCGCTGCCGGCCAGGGTCTGCGGCACCGCGCCCAGCTTCGCCATGATCTGTCCGCCGATGCCGGGAATGCGGATCTTCAGACCCTTCAGGTCGGCCAGGGACTTGATTTCGCGACGGTACCAGCCGCCCATCTGCGCGCCGGTGTTGCCGCCCGGGAACTGGATGATGTTGTACTGCCGGAACAGTTCGCGCATCGCCTGCAGGCCGCCGCCCGCGTACATCCAGGCGTTCTGCTGGCGCGCGGTGAGGCCGAAGGGCAGGGCGCAGTCGAAGGCGAAGGCCATGTTCTTGCCGACGTAGTAGTAGCTGGCCGTGTGCCCGCATTCGACGGTGCCGTTCTGGACCGCGTCCATGACCTGCAGGCCGGGTACCAGATCGCCGCCGGCGAAGACGCGGATCTGGAACTTGCCGGCGGTGAGCTGGCGCAGCCGCTCGGCCAGGCGCTCGCCTGCGCCGTAAATGGTGTCGAGGCTCTTCGGGAAACTGGAGGCCAGGCGCCAGCGGATGGCGGGGCCATCGGCGAAGGCGCGCGGGGCGAGGCTGGCGCTGGCGGCGCCCAGGGCGGCGCCGGCGCCCCGCAGGAATGCGCGTCGGTGCATGCAGGGTTCTCCGCGTCGGGGGATGGAAGGGTTCAGGCCGTGGCGGCGGCGCCCGGCCGGATGCGCACGATGATTTCGACGCTCTCGGTCAGCATGCCTTTCGGCGGTTCGGGCAGGCCATGGATGCTGAGATCGGCGGCGGGAATGTCGATGAGTTCGCCGCTGTGGGTGTCGTAGAAGTGGTGGTGCGGCGTGGTGTTGGGGTCGAAGAAGGCCTTGTCGGGATCGACGATGACTTCGCGGATCAGCTTTTTTTTCAGAAACAGCCGCAGGGTGTTGTAAACGGTGGCTTTCGAGGTCTCGCTGTGCCGGCGGTTGACGAGAGTCATGATCTGCTCCGCCGACAGGTGTTCGCGGCGCGAGAAAAGCACCTGGGCGATTTCGATGCGCTGGTGGGTCGGCGTGATGTCATGGGCGCGCAACAGGTCCGTGAGGTGTTCACGCGAGAGGACGGGGATGGGCGTGCTGGTCATGGCGGGCGGCGATCACGAGGTTGAAGCATTCTAGCCCGGATTTTTCACAAAAGAGGGCGAATCTCGTCCAACCCATTGATATAACTGAGGTTACACCAATAACGCTTCGGACGAAGCTTAAACGAGACCGCCCATGGCTGACTCTATCCCGACCCAACCGCGTTCCCCCGCCATGGCCGGCTTCGAAGGTGGGGCCGTTTCCAGCGATTTGGGTGCGCTGCTTTCGCATGGCGTGCATCGGCAAACCGGATTGCTCAACCGCCTGGCCGCAGCCATTCAGGATCAGCGGCATCCGTCTTACGTCGAGCACAGCCTGACCGACTCTTGCGGCAGCGCATCTTCCATTGCGCTGGCGGCTACGCGGACGGCAACGACGCCAACAGCCTGCGCTTCGACCCGGTCTTCAAGCTCGCCGCCGAGCGCGCGCCGCTCGATGCGGACACCCACATCGTCCTGCGCGGCGACGGGCATTTCTCCAACCCGGAGTTGATGGCCCTGTGCGAAAGCGATGATCACCTCGACTTCATCTTCGGTTAACGGACATGACTTTGTCAGACACCCCGAAGCATGAATACCCTGAAGGGCAT
>JBBIPL010000137.1:0-4073 GCA_037442845.1 Hydrogenophilales bacterium
CTAATTAGCCTCGCCTTTGCGGCCCTAGGCGGCGACCGGCCCCTGCCCATCACGCTGGCCACGGCAGGACCGGGCAACCTGTCGCACTTGCCGGTGGATCTCATCAAGAAGATCGGCGCCGATGCCGCCGAAGGGGTCGACCTCACGGTGCGCCATTTCGGCGGCGGGCCGCTCGCCTTCAAGGACATGCTGGAGCGTAACGCGGACTTCGCCGTGGCGGGTGCGCCGGCATTGGCCGACCTCAAGGTCAAGGGCGAGCCGGTGGTGTCCATCGCCACCGTCAACCAGGTACCCACCTTCACCCTCATGGTGCGCTCCGACCTCAAAGGCCGGATCCGTAAGGTGGCGGACCTCCAAGACCATGTCATCGGCATCAACAGCGCCAGCGCCCAGGCCCGTTCCACCTCCCGGCAGGTGGCGGAATTCGTGCTGCGCCGCGCCGGCGTGGATTTGCGGCGGGTGCATTTCATGCCCGCCGGCCAGAGCCTGGAGACCCAGGCGGCCGCCATCGACAGCGGCGCCGTGGACGCCCTGATGGGGGACGAACCCTTCGCCAGCCAGTTGGCGGCCATGGGCAAGGTCTTCCACCTGGTGGACCTGCATGACCTCGATGCCAGCCGCCGCTATCTGGGGGGGCTGTTCACCAATGCCCAGCTCGCCACGCGCGCCGATGTGATAAAGAATGAGCCGGAAAAGGTGCGGCGCATGGTCATGGTGCTGCGTCGCACCCTGAAATGGATCGAACGGCACGGCCCCGAGGAGATCGTGGCGCGGCTGGGTATCGAAGATGCCCGGCAACGGGCCAATCTGCTGAAAGTGTTGCAACGCCACAAGGCGATCTACAGCCCGGACGGGGCTTTCACCCGCGAGCAGCTCGCCACCGCCGAGGCGTTTTACCGCGCCAATGCCGAGCCTGCCTCGGCGGCGGCGCGCTTTGCCTTCGCCGCCATGGTGGACCCCCGCTGGGCGGGAATGAAGGAACGATGAGCGCCGCCGCCCTCGACCCCCTGGCCGACCGGCTCAGGCGTCTGCTGGCGCTAACCGGCCTCCTGGCGGTGCTGGCCACCGGGGGGTTGGCCTGGCTGGCCTGGGACTACGTTCTGGACGCTTATGCCGAGCGTCTAGCCGAGCAAACCAGGACTCACTATCGGGCCAAGCTGGCCCAGCAGCGCCTGATCTGGAACAAGGCCGGCCATCGCTTGAGGAGCGAGATCGAGTTCCTGCGCTTCGGCGAGATGCCGCCGGCTCAGCGCCGGGCCCGGCTGCTGGCCTTTTTCACCGCCCAGGGGGAATACCGGGAATTCGAGGGCCTGATGCTGACCGATGCCGGGGGCATGCCCTTCTTCACCCTGGGCTGTCAGGCCATGCTGCAAGAAGGCGGGGACCGCCTGCAAAGCACCGGCCCCGATCTGCCGGACGTGTTGGTGCAGGGTCATTGCCAGGACAGCCAGTACGTGTACTACGTCTTCCACACCCCGTTGTGGCTGGGTCCGCAAGGCCAGGGCCTGGGAATCTATGCGGCGGCGCTGGACCATGGCTTTCTCACCCGCCTGGCGCGCAAGATGGACCACCTCTATCTCTACGCCGACGGCCGCATCCAGGCCACCTCGGAAGGGGCTGCTCGGATGGGGAACAGCGTCGATGCGGCCACCATGCCGCTGCGCCGGGGCGGCATGCTGCAAGCGGTCGTCCCTCTGGCGCCGGGCGGCGCCCTGGATGGCCCGCTGCTCATCGTGCGCCGCCCGCTCGACCCCCTGCTCTCCACCGCCGACCTGCTCATGGGGATAGGGGTGGTGAGCCTGGTGCTGCTCGCCATCCTCTGGTGGGGCCTGGGCCGCAGCCTGGGGCGGGTCGTGCAGCGCCTAAACGACATGGCCCATGGCGCGCGCGCCTTCCTGGTCGATTTCCGGCGCCCCGACCAGTGGCCCGAATGGCTGGCCCGGGCCACCGGACAGCGGGATGAAATCAGCCAACTGGGTAAAATCCTGGACCAACTCATGAACGAGGCCGAACGCCGTCATCAGGAACAAGCCGCGTACCAGCAGACCCTGGAACAGATGGAAGAAGCCGTGCTCGAGCTGGACACCGCCGGCCGCGTCCTGCGCGTGAGCCGCGCCTGGAATGTCCTGACCGGCAACGGGGAAGGCATCGTGGGCCAGCCCCTGGCCGCCTGGCTGCACCCGGACGACACGGCGGCGTTTGCCGAGCTCGTCGCCGCTCTCGCCCAGCACCGCAAGGAGCAGGCCACGGCCCGCCTGCGCCTCCACCTCGATGACGCGCAAGCGCGCTGGCTCGAGCTGCGCCTGGCGCGCGCCCCCCAGGGGGAGTGCCTGCGCGGCGTGATCCGGGACGTCACCCAGCACTACAAGCAGGAGCAGCGCATCACGCACATGGCCCTGCACGACGCTCTCACGGGGCTGCCCAACCGGGTGCTGCTGGAAGACCGCCTGAAGGTTGCCCTGCGCCTGGGCCGGCGCAGCGAGCACAAGGTCGCCCTGGGATTCATTGATCTGGACCACTTCAAGAACGTCAACGACAGCCTGGGCCACAAGACCGGCGACGCCCTGCTCGTGGCCCTGGCCCAGCGCCTGCGCCAGCACCTGCGCAGCGGCGACACCCTCGCCCGCTGGGGTGGCGACGAGTTCGTGGTGCTACTGCCGGAGATGCATACACTCGAGGCCGTGCGGGAGGTGGCGCAAAAGCTGCATGCCGCCACCGAGGCCCCCATCCGCGTGGACGACACGGAGTTCAACATCACCTTCAGCGCCGGCTTCGCCGTCTATCCCGACGACACGGACAATGAAGACATGCTGCTCTCCCATGCCGACCGGGCCATGTTCTACGCCAAGGCGCAAGGGCGCAACACCCTGCAACTGTTCTGCGACATGGCGAAAAAGGGTCTGGGCAAGAAGGATGTCTACATCCAGCAGCGCTTGGCCACAGCCATCCGCGAAAAACGCATCGTCAACCACTACCAGCCCTTGGTGAACGCGCATACCGGTCAAGTCCGGGGCGTGGAGGCGCTGGCCCGCTGGTTCGAGCCGGAACTGGGCTGGATCCCCCCCGCCACCTTCATCCCCATGGCCGAGAACCTGGGGCTCATCCGGGAGCTGGGCGAGCAGGTGTGGCACCGGGCCTTGCACGACGTGCGGCATTGGAAGGCGCGAGGATTCGGGCTATCGGTCAACCTCTCCAAGCGCCAGCTCTTCATGCCGTATTTCACCGACAAACTCCTGGAAGACGTGGCCGCGCACGGCCTGGAGCCGGAACGGGTCACCCTGGAGATGACCGAATCGGTCGCCTTGCTCGACGTAGAGTACGCCGCCGAGCGGCTCAAGGAGCTGCATGCGGCAGGCTTTCTCCTGTCCATCGACGACTTCGGCACCGGCTACTCCTCCCTGTCCCTATTGCACGAGATGCCCGTGCATGAACTCAAGATCGACATCGCCTTCGTCAGGCGCATCCATCAGCCCCAGGGGGCGCGCCTGATCCAGACCATCGTCGGCATGGCGCAGAGCCTTGGGTTCAAGACCGTGGCCGAGGGCGTGGAGGATGGCCAGACTGCCTCCCAGCTTGCGGACATGGGGGTGGACCTGTTGCAGGGCTGGCACTTCGGCCGACCCATGACGGCCCAGGAATTCGACGCCTGGTGGTTGGACCGGCATGACCGGGCTGCGCCTGGTGACGGAGAGGGCGTGCAGGGCAGGTAAGGATCACGCGCCTGGATGTTTCATGAGGATGCGGGATGATGGCGAGTCGAGGGCGAGCAGATTTGCCCATCCCGCGCGAAGCCAAAGCCCGGGCCTATCCATCGTCTTGGCACGGACTCCCAACCCTTCGTTGGAGGGGGCCTGGCGCTTGGAGCCGCGCGAGGCCGCGCAATTGGCAAGCGTCCCGTCCACCCCTCTTCCATTCCTCAGGCCACACGGCGACCCTGCGTAGCTTTTCCCCGAGGAGCGGTGCATGGACATCCACCACAGGAAGCAGGAGTTCTGGAACGAGCATAGCCGGATCGACGAGCTCTTGCCGTTGTGCTGCGCTACCGCCGCCTGATTCCCTTCTCGCCGTCTAGT
>JBBIPL010000138.1:0-4041 GCA_037442845.1 Hydrogenophilales bacterium
GTTAACGGACATGACTTTGTCAGACACCCCGAAGCATGAATACCCTGAAGGGCATAAAAGTCATGTCCGTTTCCCTCACCCCCAACCCCTCTCCCGCTTGCGGGAGAGGGGAGCTTCGAGAGTCGCTATGCGACTTTCACGTCAAGGCGTGCGCTCGCGGCGGGGCGGCCCGCACAGCCGGTGCTCAGTTGGCGACCTCGCGCTGGGCATCGGGGTCGAACTCGGCGCGCACGGCCTCCAGGGCATCCCGCAGGCTTTCCTCGCTGAGGCCGTTGAGGCTCTCGGCCAGCAGTTCGGCGGCGTCGATGGTGTCCTGGTCCTGCGGCAGGGTGTCGGAATCCAGATTGGCCACCAGCACGGCGGCGGCGCCCACCACCTGCAGCAGATTCTGCCGCTCGCTCATGAGCAGTTCGATCTCTTCCCGCAGTAGGCGGACTTCCTGGTTGTTCAGCGAGTGCACGGTCATGTCGGGGCTCCCACGTGTCGGTCGCTTGCATCATACTCCCCGGCATCCCGCCTGCAGAAGTCCGATAGCGTGCTGCATCCCGTCCAACTCGACCCTTCCCTGATCGGGCAGCCCCTGCCCTGGGACCTCTACTCCGACACCGGGGTATTGGTGGCCGGCGCCGACACGCTCATCGCCGACGAGGCGCATTACATCCGCCTCATCGGCCGACCCCTCTACCGCCAGCGGAACACGGCGCCGGAAGCCGGCCACTGTCTCGACCGACTCGCGCAACTGGCCGGTGAAGCGGACGCCATGCTGGGCGGCCCGCCGGAACTGCTGAGCGCCGAGGCGCTGAGGCAACTCAGCCGGGAACTGGCGCGGACCTACTCCATGCATCCGGACGCCTGCCTGGGCTAGCGGCGCATGGGCCTCTACCCGCCGGACACCCTGCTGCGCCTGGCCAGCCGCGAGCATGCCTGCGTCACGCGGCGCAGGGGCAACAGCTTCGTCCGCTTCGCCGTGAGCTTCATGGATGGCGGCGGACGTCCCTTCGATCCGCCCCGTGAACGCGATCTCGGCACGCGCATGCATCGCCCGCACGGCACGCTGAACGTCGACCCGGCCTGGCCGCACATCGAATGGCGTCATCTGTGGGGGTACTGACATGTCCGAATCTCTTTCACCCTACGTATTCGACGCCAGCGCCGAGAATTTTGACCGGCTGATCCTGGGCAATTCCGCGCGCGGCCTGGTGCTGGCGCATTTCTGGTCGCCCCGCGCCGGTCCCTGCATGCTGCTCATGCCGCGTCTGCTGAAGCTGGCCTCGGAATTCGCCGGCCGCTTCCTGCTGGTGATGGTGAATACCGACGAGCTGGGCCGCCAGGCGCGCGACCTCGGCGTCACCAGCGTGCCGACGGTAAAGTTCTTTCTCGGCGGAAAAGTGGCGCACACCATCCACGGCGCCGAATCGGAGGACGTCTTCCGCACCGCCCTGCGCCGCTTTCTCGCCGACCCGCGGGAAGAACCGCGACTGGCCGCCCTCGCCCTGCACCAGGCCGGCGACAGCGAGGCGGCCATCGCCATGCTGGCGCGTCTGGCCGTGGAACATCCGCAAGACCTGGCGGTGGCCGCCGACCTGGCCAAACTGCTGACCCTGGCCGGGCGCCCCGACCAGGCGCTCGCCCTGCTCGCCGCGCTGCCCGCCGCCGCGCGCGCCGAAGCGGGCGTCGCCCCCCTGCTGGCGCACCTGGAATTGATCGACGCCGCACGTGACGACGCGGCGGCTTCCACGCTGGCCGAGCGGGAACCCGCATACCGGCTGAAGCAGGCCGCGCGCGCCCTGTTCGACGACGACCCGGAAAGCGCCATGGAGTCGCTGCTGGACCTGGCCGCGCAAGCGCCGGGCTACCGCGACGACATCGGCCGCCGCGCCCTGCTCGCCCTGTTCGCCATGCTCGGCCCGGAACACGCCCTGACGCGGCGCTTCCGGGCGCGTCTGGCCGCGCTCGGCTCGTGAGCGGCGACTGGCGCGACGATTTCGCGGCGACGCCGCCGTTCGCCCATCTCGCCAAGTGGGCAAAGGCATTGGCCGGTGCGAACTGGCCCGCCCTGGAGCAGCTCGACGAACTGGCCCACCGGGCCGGCGTCGTCAACGCGCGCGGCCTGTCCATCCGTTTCCAGACGCAGGAGCGGCGTTGCGGCCAGCTTGATTACGAGGCCGGCATCCTCGCCAGCGGCTGCGTGCCGACGCGCCGGGACAACTGGCACGATCTGCTGAACGCCCTTGTCTGGCTCGCCTTTCCGCGCGCCAAGGCGGCGCTCAACGCGGTGCAGTGCCGCCACCTGGCGAGCGGCCGGGAGCGTGGCCCGGTGGCGGATGCCGCCACGCTGTTCGACGAAAGCGGGCTGGTGCTGACGGCTTGCGACCCGACCCTGGCGGAGCTGCTCGCGCAACGACGCTGGCGCGAGGCTTTCGTCACGCATCGGCGGGCCTGGCGTGACACGCGCGCCTTCCTGGTCGGCCACGCCGTGCTGGAGAAGCTGCTTGCGCCCTGGCCGGGCATCACCGCGAAATGCCTGTTCGTGCCGGCGGCCGCGCTCCCCGCCGAGGCCGGGGCGCCAGCCTGGCTGGACGAGGCTGTCGCGCGAGTCTGGCTGGACGGGCGGGTGGCGGACCCGAAACAGCTGTTTCCCCTGCCCGTGCTGGGCATACCGGGCTGGTGGGCGGCCAACGAGGCGCCGGAGTTCTACGACAACGGCGCGGTCTTCCGGCCCCCGCCGGGCTGATCAGGGATGCGTGCTGGCGGGCGGCACGTTGCAGGCTTCGCCCGGCGCGGTGGGCACCGGCTGGATGGAGAAGCTGAGCCGCTCCAGATCCGCCAGGATATAGGTGGGCTCCTTGCCCACGCCCCCCACCGTGCCGGGATTCACCAGCCAGGTGGTAGCGCCCTTGATGTTGGCGACGGCGCGCACGCCGGCGCGGTGGTCATGTCCGCAGCAGACCACGTCGTAGTCGCCGGTGAGGGCCATGCCCAGCGCGTAATGCGGGTAGTGCACCAGAAACAGGCTGCGGCCGCCCAGATGGATGGCGGCGTCCTGGCCGTGGTAGCGCACCAGGCTGTCGGGTTCCTGGGCGAGCTGGTGCATGGCGTGGACATCGCCGGTGTTGTTGCCGTGGATGGCATGCACCGGCAGCGCGAACTTCTTCAGTACGCGCAGGGTGGTGGGCGCCACCACGTCGCCGCAATGCAGGATGGCCCGCGCCCCGCGCGCCTTGGCGTCCTCGGCCGCGTGTTCGAGCAAACGGCGGTTATCGTGGCTGTCGGAAACGATGCAGATCTTCACGGGGCCATTCTCGACATGCGCGCGGGCGGCGCGGCCGGATCGCCGCGCCAACGGCCAAAGCGGCCGGCGCGAAACTCAGAACATCGGCTTTTCGGAGGCCGCGTTGTACATCGCGATGCTGGACAGGATTTCGCGCTTGGCCGCCTCGGCATCCTCCCAGCCGCCGACGCGCACCCACTTGCCCTCGTCCAGGTCCTTGTAGTGCTCGAAGAAGTGGGCGATGCGCTGCATCAATTCCTCGGGCATGTCCTGCGGCCCCTTGGCCGAGGCCCAGCGCTTGGTCAGCTTGGCGACCGGCACCGCCAGCACCTTGGCGTCGTCGCCGGATTCGTCCGTCATGCGCAGCAGCGCCACGGGCCGGCAACGGATGACCGAACCCGAGATCAGGGGAATGGGGGTCACCACCAGCACGTCGCAGGGGTCGCCGTCGTTGGACAGGGTGTGCGGGATGTAGCCGTAATTGCAGGGGTAGTGCATGGCGGTGATCATGAAACGGTCCACGAACAGGGCTCCGGTTTCATGATCCACCTCGTACTTCACCGGATCCGAATGCGCGGGAATCTCGATGATGACGTTGATTTCTTCCGGCGCCTTGGCGCCCGTGCTGACTCGATCCAGGTTCATGTGCGTCTCCGACGGTGAAGTGCATGATTATAGATGCGCGTATCTGGACTCTCCCCTGCGCGGGAATGACGGCTTAACGTGAAAGTCGCGTCAGCGACTCTCGAAGCTCCCCTCTCCCGCAAGCG
>JBBIPL010000139.1:0-3846 GCA_037442845.1 Hydrogenophilales bacterium
GATTATAGAGCCGGCATCGTTTAGAATCGGTCCGTCTGCCCTTAGCGCCTGTTTCCGCAGGCTTTTACACATCGAGAGGATTCCCTGATGGCCCGCGTTACCGTCGACGACTGCATCCGCCACATTCCCAACCGCTTCGAGATGACCCTGGCCGCCGCCTACCGCGCCCGCCAGATCTCCACCGGCGCCACGCCCCGCGTGGAAGCCGAAAAAGACAAGCCCGCCGTGCTGGCGCTGCGCGAAATCGCCGAAGGCCTCACCGGCCTCGAAGTCCTGAAGAAGGCCCCGGCCTAACGCGTTTTTCCTGGGGTGGTGGCATGTATTCCTCCCCTTCCCTGCCACTGCTGCCCGAGGCGCTCGCCTACCTGCAACCTGCCGATCAGGAGGCCTTCGCGCGGGCCTACGAGTTCTCCGCGCGCGCCCACGAGGGCCAGTTCCGCAAGGGCGGCTTGCCCTACATCACGCATCCGCTGGCCGTCGCCGAAATCCTCGCCGGCTGGCATCTCGACGTGCAGACCCTGATCGCCGCCCTGCTGCACGACGTGGTCGAGGACACCGGGGTCGGCGCGGAGGAGGTCGCCGCGGCTTTCGGCAAGCCGGTCGCGGCGCTGGTGGACGGGGTCACCAAGCTGGACAAGATCCAGTTTGAGAGCAAGGCCGAGGCCCAGGCCGAGAATTTCCGCAAGATGCTGCTGGCCATGGCGCGCGACGTGCGCGTCATCCTCATCAAGCTGGCGGACCGCCTGCACAACATGCGCACCCTGGACGCCATGCAACCGGAGAAGATCCATCGCATCGCCCAGGAGACCCTGGAAATCTACGCCCCCATCGCCAACCGGCTGGGACTCAACAAGGTCTACCAGGAACTGGAGGACTTCGCCTTCCTCTACCTGCACCCCACCCGCCACAAGGTCATCGAAAAGGCGGTGAAGTCGGCGCGCGGCAACCGCAAGGAGGTGGTGGACAAGATCAAGGCCGCGATCGAGGCGAAATTGCGGGGGTGCGGGATCCAGGCCCAGGTGCGCGGGCGGGAGAAGCACCTGTTCAGCATCTACCGCAAGATGCAGGAAAAGCATCTGGCCTTCTCCGAGGTCTTCGACATCTACGGTTTCCGCGTCGTGGTCGAGGACCCGCGCGACTGCTACCTCGCCCTGGGCGCCCTGCACGCGCTGTACAAGCCCATCCCCGGCAAGTTCAAGGACTACATCGCCATCCCCAAGCCGAACGGTTACCAGTCCCTGCACACCACCCTGTTCGGCCCCTTCGGCGCGCCGCTGGAGGTGCAGGTGCGCACCCAGGAGATGCACCGCGTCGCGGAGGCCGGCGTGGCCTCGCACTGGCTGTACAAGTCGGGGGAAACCTCGCTGTCCGACGTGCAGAAGAAGACGCACCAGTGGATGCAGAGCCTGCTCGACATCCAGGCCGACAGCCGGGATTCGGCTGAATTCCTGGAACACATCAAGGTGGACCTGTTTCCCGACGAGGTCTACGTGTTCACGCCCAAGGGCCGCATCGTCGCGCTGCCGCGCGGCGCGACGCCGGTGGACTTCGCCTACAACGTGCACTCGGACGTGGGCGACCATTGCGTGGGCGCCAAGATCAACGGCGAGTTCATGCCGCTGTCGACGCCGCTGAAGAACGGCGATCGGGTGGAGATCCTCACCTCCGCGTCGGCCCGTCCCAACCCGGCCTGGGCGCATTTCGCCATCACCGGCAAGGCCCGCGCGCACATCCGCAGCGCCCTCAGGAAAACGCATCGGCACGAATCCGTGCTGCTCGGCGAACAACTGCTGGAACAGGCGGTGCGCGCGCTGGGCGGCGAACCGGTGGGCGAGGCGCAGTGGGAGCGCCTGCAGAAGGAAGGCGGCAAAGGCCGCGACGACACTCTGGCGGAAATCGGCCTGGGCAAGAAGCTGGCCTTCGTGGTGGCCAAGCAACTGCTCACCCAGGACAACGAAACGGCGCCGCGCAAGGCTGCGGGCCCCATGCTCGTGCGCGGCGCCGAGGGCGTGGCGGTGCGCCTGGGCAAATGCTGCCGGCCGATTCCGGGCGACCCCATCATCGGCCAGATCAAGAAGGAACAGGGCCTCATCATCCACACCCACGACTGCGCCCAGGTCCGCCATTACCGGGAGGATCCGGAGAAATGGGTGGACGTGGCCTGGGCGGCGGAGCTGAACCGCCTGTTCGACGTCGGCATCAAGATCATCGTCATCAATCAGCGCGGCGTGCTGGCCAAGGTGGCGGCGGCCATCGCCAACGAGGGTTCCGATATCGACAACGTGCACATGCACGACGAGGCCGGCGCCTACACCAGCCTCTACTTCACCGTCAGCGTGCAAAACCGCCTGCACCTGGCGCGGCTGATGCGGGCGCTGCGCTCGCTGCCCGAGGTCATCCGCCTGACCCGCGTGAAGGGCCGCGAGGAGCGCGGCGTCAACGTGGTGTGACGCGCTTCAGCCCAGCCAGGCCCTGATCCTGGCCAGATCCACCAGCCCCCGTTCTCCGGCGCCGCCCGCATCCAGGCGTCGGTAGGGCGCGTCCGGCTCGCCCAGGTCGGAGAGCACCGCGAGCGCGCCGCTGAAATCGTCCTCCCGGGTGTAGTCGTTGACGGTGACCAGGGTGCGCAGGCCGGCGCCCAGGGCGGCGCGGATGCCGTTGCGGGAATCCTCGAAGGCGAGGCACGCCTCGGGCGCCAGTCCCAGCTTTTCCAGGGCCCAGACGTAGATGTCCGGCGCCGGCTTCTTGGCCGGGACGATGTCGCCGGCGGCGATGACGGCGAACCAGTCCGGGCCGTCCTCGGCCAGGCTGTGGCGCAACAGGGCGGTGACATTGTCCGGGGTGGTGGTGGTGGCCACCGCCAGGGTCAGGCCGGCGGCGCGGGCCTCGCTGAGCAGGCGTCTGACGCCGGGGCGCAGGGGGATGCCCCCCTCGGCCAGCATGCGGGTGTAGTGACGGGTCTTGGCCTGGTGCAGTTCGGCCACCAGGTCATCGAAGCCGGCGGGCTTGACGAAGTCCGCACGAAAACGCTCGACGTAGTACTTCATGCGTTCCTTGCCGCCGGTGACCGCCAGCAGTTGGCCGTACAGGGCCACGTCCCAGTCCCAGTCCAGGCCGTATTCCCGGAAGGCGGCGTTGAAGGCGGGGCGGTGGCCGTCGCGCTCGGTGTCGGCCAGAGTGCCGTCGACGTCGAAGATCAGTGCCTTGAGCATGTCGTTTCCTGTTTGAAACCGTGTTAGCAAATGTTTAGGCGCGGTTACAATGCGCCTCCCTGTCTATCCCGGCCACTCCGCCATGGATCTCTCCATGCAGCAAGACTCCGAATTCGACCGGCTTTTCGACGGTACCCTCTACAGCCTGCTGTCCTGGAAACAGCTCACGGCCTTCTGGGAGCGCCTCGATCCCGCCGCCGGCTGGTTCCTCTATGCGGTCGGCGAACCGCGCCCGCAAGCGCCGGCCGATGCCGAGCACGTGGCCGCCTTCGTGCGCGAGATCGACGCCCTGCTGCGCCGCGAACACCACGAGGACTACTGCGGCATCGTCTATGCCGACGATCTGGACACGCCGCGGATCATCAAAATCTACGACCCCAACCATCTGGGGACGTCCTGCGGTTCCAGCAAGCACCGCATCCTGCCCGGCTGGGTCATGTCCCGCATGCCGCCCTCCGACCTGGACTCGCCCGCCTTCGTGCCGCAGAACCGCAAGCGCTGGTGGCAGGGCTTCCTGGACATGATCGGGGCGCGCTGAGGCGACCAGTCCTGCCAGAAAAAAGCGGCCCGAAGGCCGCTTTTTTCATGCTCGCGCGCGGCCTTATTCGGCGGCCGGAGCTTCCGCGGCGGGCGC
>JBBIPL010000140.1:0-3822 GCA_037442845.1 Hydrogenophilales bacterium
ATGTGACCTCCTGGTCAATGCCCAGGGGGTCAATTCTTCGTGTCGTCAGGGGGGGCAGTTTTACTTGTCGTCTGACAAAAGTACTACATCCTGGGTGGTGGCCTTTTATGCGCTTGGCTTCAGCCCGTTTCGCCGACCGTAAACAGCCGGTCGCGTCCCGCCTGTTTCGCGGCGTAGAGGGCCTGGTCGGCGGCGCGCATGAGGCTTTCGGCGTCGTCGCCGTGCAGGGGGGCGAGGGCGATGCCGGCGGAGAAGGTGACGGCGGGCAGGGGGCGGTCGTGGATGTGGATCTCCGCGTCGCGCACCAGGTGGGCGATGCGCGACAGCCGCTCGCGGGCCTCGCGCAGTTCGGCGCGCGGCATGACGGCGACCAGTTCCTCGCCGCCGTAGCGGCAGGCGATGTCGGAGGCGCGCAGGTGTTCGCGCAGGATGCGGGAGACCTCGATGAGCACCTGGTCGCCGGCCTCGTGGCCCCAGGTGTCGTTGTAGCGCTTGAAGTGGTCGAGATCGAGGATGGCGAGGGCCAGGGGCTGGTCCTCGCGCAGGCAGGCGTGCAGTTCGCGCGGCAGGGTTTCGTCGAGGTAGCGGCGGTTGAACAGGCCGGTGAGGGGATCGCGCATGGCCTGTTCGCGCAGGGCTTCGCGCAGGCGGATGTTGGCCAGGGCGAGCTTGCAGGCTTCGGCGAGGGTGACGCTGAGCTGTCGGATGCGCAGCCAGTCGGCTTCAACGCTGTCGGCGGGGGCGAGGATGCTGAGCAGGCCCAGGGTTTCGCCCTGCATGATCAGGGGCTGGCACAGGCTGCGTAGTTCCGCCTTGGTGCGGTAATGGCCACAGTGCACGCCGCCGGTGAGTGCGGGTTCGTAGGCCTGGCCGCGGCGGATGCCCCAGCAATCATCCTCGGTGAACAGGGGGTGCAGGGTCTCCGTGTCTCCCCAGGTGGCGACGCTTTGCAGGCCGCGACCGGGCGGGCGTGTCAGGGCGAGCATGCCGCCGCTGCCGAGGGCCAGGGTTTGCGCCATCTGGCCGAAGACGCGGTGGATTTCATCTTCCCGCAGGCAGCTTTGCAGGAGTTCGTTCATTTCGTTGATGCGGGCGAGGTCGCGCGTGTGCAGGCGCAGGGCGTCGAGCGATTGCGTGAGCTTGTCGTTGCTCTGGCGCAAGGCTTCCTCGGCTTGCCGGCGGTCGGTGATGTCCTGGACGATGCCGATCATGCGTACCGCGCGATTGTGTTCGTCGCGCACCACGTCACCCACTTCCGCCACCCAGCGCACGCGGCCGTCGGGCAGGACGATGCGGTGTTCGATGGCGTAGTTGCGCTGATGCCGCAGGGCGGCCTGCATGGAGTCTTGCACGGCGGCACGATCGTCGGGGTGGACCCGCTCCAGATAGGCTTCCAGGGTGCGCGGGAAACCGCCGGCGGGGTAGCCGAGCATGGCGTCGATTTCGTCGGACCACTGCAGCTGGCGGGTCTTTACGTGCCAGTCCAGGCTGGCGATGCGGGCGGCGCGCTGGGCCAGGGCGTAACGTTCTCGGCCTTCCTCCAAAGCTTCCGTCAGGCGCTGCATTTCGGTGATGTCGAGGCAGTGGCCGAAGTAGCCGCGGAATTCCCCTTCCGGTCCGTAGCGCGGGGTGCCGGAATCGACGATCCAGCGGTATTCCCCGCTGGCGTGGCGCAGGCGGTATTTCATCTCGAAGGGCAGGCGGGCGTCGAAGGATTCCGTGTAAGTCCGCAGGCAATCGCGCAGATCGTCGGGATGCACGCCGGCGGTCCAGCCTTCGCCCATTTCCTGCTGGAGGTTGCGGCCGGTGAAGTCCAGCCAGGCGCGGTTGAGGAAGGTGCAACGCTTGTCGGGGCCGGCCAGCCAGATCAGGCTGGGCAGGGTGTTGGCCATGTCCAGGAAGCGGCTGTCGCTCTCCTCCAGGCTGTGTTCGGCTTCGATGCGGCGGCGGATTTCGGCCTTGAGATGCCGGTTGACGTTGCCGATGTACCAGGCCAGTCCAGCCAGAGCCAGAAACGCCAGCAGAATGGAGGCGGCGAGCATGCGGCCATGGCGTTCGACGAGGTCGGCGAGGGTTACCGGCGGGTTGGCATAGGGGCCGAGGCGGGCTTCGCGGAACAGGTCGTGCACGCTCTGGTAGTTCTGCGGCAGGGTCCAGCCGAGGATGCCGGCGGCGGCAGCGGCTGGGTGGTCGGGTTGCAGGTTGAGGAGGGCGATGAGCACGTCGCGGGCGAGTGCCTCGGGAACCCCGTTGATGCGCGCCAAGGGCCATTCCGGATACAGGCGGGTGCTCAACAGATAGGGATAGCCCGGCTCGTGCCGGAGATTGACGATGTGTAGGTCCGCCAGCCGGATGCGGCCTGCCGCGGCCATCGATTCGACCAGGTCGGAGCGCACGAAACCTGCGTCGGCCGCGCCGGCGAGCACACCTTCCACCACCTTTTCATGGTTCCCGGTTTCGACGATGGCGCGGGTATCCCTTTCCAGGTCGACCCCTTGCGCCAGGGCTTCGCGCAGGTGCACCTGCCAGCCGCCCAGGCTGGACTTGTCCGGCGCCATCAGGCGCAGGCCCTTGAGGTCGGCGTAGCGCCGCAGCCGCGTGTTATCGGCACGGGTGATGACGGCGCCGCCGAAACGGTCGAGAGGGCCTGTGGGTCCGCGCATCAGGCGCGTGGCGATGCGGCTGACGCCGCCCGCCATTTCCATCTCGGTGTAGTGACCGGTATTGGTGATGAGCAGTTGGATGTCGCGCTTCTGGACCGCCCGGGTCAGTTCGGCAAAGGCCATGGGCACGATCTCGAAGCGGCGCGGCGCCAGCTGCGCGTTGAGGTAATCGGCGTGCGCGGCCCAGTGCTTCACGGCGTGCTCCTGGCCGAGGTGGGCGAGTACGCCGATGCGGATGACCGCGGCCGGCTTGTCCGCCGCGCCGGTCGCGGCAGCGGCCGCCACCCGCGGCAGCGGGCTCATGGCTATGAGCAGCGGCAGAAGGATGCTGCGGACATTTAGTCCCTTCAGGGACAACCGATCGTTCATGCAACTCCCCGGGCAAATCGCCTTGCCGTTCTGTCCCCTTCGCGGTTCTGGAGCGGTGTGCCCCATCACCCCCGCGCGGGTAGTCCGGACATGGCGGGTTTTTTTTCGCATGGTACGACTTGGCGGAGGACCAGGATAGTGATTCCGCAAGCCGCAGCGCACAATGCGTGCTCATGACAAACCGGAACCATCCTGAGGAGACGACCGATGCACTATGCAGCGTTTTACCGCCGTTCCATCGACGCGCCCGAAGCCTTCTGGGGCGAGCAGGCGGCCTTGCTCGACTGGCATCGCCCGCCGGAAAAAAATCCTGGATTACAGCAAGCCGCCGTTCCGCAAGTGGTTCGTCGGGGGCGAGACCAAGCTCTGCCACAACGCCGTAGACCGGCATCTGGCGACCCGCGCCGGGCAGCCGGCGCTGATCTATCTGTCCACCGAGACCGGCGAGGAGAAGCCATACACCTACGCCGAACTGCACCGGGAGGTAAACCGTTGCGCCGCCCCTGCCGCCGGGCTGCCTGACCACCGTGTGGGGCGACGACCAGCGCTTCATCGACAGTTACTTCGGCCAGTTCCCGCTCCGGCAAGCTCTTGCGCCGTTCTATCCAGGCGCTGGCGGAAGGACGGGAGACAGGTGATTTGTCGACCCTGGACGATCACAACGCCCTGGAGGAGATCCGCAGGGCGGTGGGCAAGTGAGCATTTCCTCCCCTCCCCCCTCGGGGGAGGGGCCGGGGGAGAGGGAGCCCGGCATCCGTCATCACAACCGTTGCTCCCTCACCCCAACCCT
>JBBIPL010000141.1:0-3785 GCA_037442845.1 Hydrogenophilales bacterium
TCTTTCGCCTTCTTGTAAGTGTTTCCCTTACGCGTTCCTGCCATTACGGACCCTTCCTTTCCGCCTTATCCTGAGGCCATCCCTTGAGCAGGGCTTAGCTGCGTAAGAGCGAGAGCAGCTTCTTTCAGGCGACCCGAGCGGTCGCCTTTTTTTGCCTGACGCGAACCGGGCAAGGCGGAGCGGCTGCCGCATCGCAGCCAGCGTGCGTCTCCGCCCGTCATGCCCGGGGCCACGACGGCCTCGCCTTCGTCCTCGGCTGTACCGGCGGCTGGGTGCTGGTCGCCCTGCTGCGGGTCAGCCTGCTCAGCGCCGCGCCGGATGCGTCGACGCGCGCCCTGGTGGATCACATCCGTTACTCGGCGGACGTCGGCAAGACCGGCGCCGCGTCGACTCCGGTAGAATGACGCGGTTTTTTCCCCGGCCGCCACCATGCCCCCCCTGAAGAACGATACCTTCCTGCGCGCCCTGCTGCGCCAGCCCACCGCCTATACCCCCACCTGGCTGATGCGCCAGGCCGGCCGCTACCTGCCGGAATACTGCGCCACGCGCGCCCGGGCGGGCAGCTTCCTGAACCTTTGCAAGTCGCCGCGGCTGGCCACCGAAGTGACGCTACAGCCGCTGGCCCGCTACAACCTGGACGCCGCCATCCTGTTCTCCGACATCCTCACCGTGCCGGATGCCATGGGCCTGGGCCTGTATTTCGCCGAGGGCGAGGGGCCGAAGTTCGAGCGTCCGCTGCGCGAGGAGTGGGCCATCCGCGATCTCAAGGCGCCGGATCCGCACGACCATCTGCGCTACGTCATCGACGCGGTGGCCGAGATTCGCCGCGCCCTGGACGGTTCCGTGCCCCTCATCGGTTTCTCCGGCAGTCCCTTCACGCTGTCCTGCTACATGATCGAGGGCGAGGGCAGCGACAGCTACCCCCAGGTCAAGCGCATGATGTACGGCCGCCCCGACCTCATGCATCACATCCTGGAGGTGACCGCGCAAGCCGTCATCGACTACCTCAACGCGCAGATCGAGGCCGGCGCCCAGGCGGTGATGGTGTTCGATTCCTGGGGCGGCATGGTGTCGCAGGCCGCCTACCTGGAATTCTCCCTGCCCTACATGGCCCGCATCATGACCGGCCTGACGCGCGAGCGCGAAGGTCGCATCGTTCCCCGCATCGTCTTCACCAAGGGCGGCGGCCTCTGGCTGGAACGCATCGCGGGCTGCGGCTGCGACGCCGTCGGCCTGGACTGGACCATCGACATCGGCGAGGCCCGCCGCCGCGTCGGCGACAAGGTGGCCCTGCAAGGCAACATGGATCCCGGCATCCTGCTCACCACGCCTGAAGCGGTGGCGGCCGAGGCGAAGGCCATCCTGGCCAGCTTCGGCCAGGGCAGTGGCCATGTCTTCAATCTGGGCCACGGCATCTCTCAGCACACGCCGCCGGAAAACGTCAGCGTGCTGGTGGAGACGGTACGCGAGACGAGCCGCGCCTATCACGCCGCCTGAGCGCGCGGCAGGCCGGGAAAGCCTTTGTTGACGCGGGAAAATGCCGCAACTTATAGTGCCGCCATGCAAACCGAACTGGACATGCTGGAAAGCAGGCTCACGCAAATGCTCGACCGCTATCGGGCCATGCGCGAGGAAACCCTCAAGCTGCGCCAGCAGGTGGTGACGCTGGAGAACAGCAACAAGCTGTTGACCGAGCGGCTGGAGGAGGCGCGTGCGCGCATGGAAAGCCTGTTGAACCGGATCCCCGATTGAGATGACCACCCACAACGTCAGTCTCGACGTCACCATCATGGGCCGCGAGTTCCGCGTGGCCTGCCCGGATGACGAACGCGAGGGCCTGCTGCAGGCGGTCACCCACCTGGACCGCAAGATGCGCGAGATCCGCGACAGCGGCAAGGTGATCGGCCTTGAACGCATCGCCATCATGGCCGCCCTCAACATCACCCACGACTATCTCGCCGCCCGCCCCATGCAGCCCGATGACCGCCCGCACCGCGAACGCGTCGAACGCCTCGTCGGCCTGCTTGATCAGGCCCTGGCCCCGCAAGATAATCTGTTTTGACTGCTCGCGGCTTTTGCCACGGGGCGTCTTGCAAGAAACTCGCCGGGCTTCCCCAAGGATTTCCTGGGCTGCCCGGGGGCAGTGCTCAATCTCCCTGCTGCGTTCGCGAAGGTCGCATATTCGTTGAACCGATAAGCGTAAGCGCAGGTCGCGGTTTTCCTTCGCGGGCGTGCGCGTGGCTTGCCCATGTACCCGAAGCGGCGGAACCGCGACCGACCTTGAACCCCAGGGTTCAGGATAGCGGCCTGGACGGCGCAAGCGGGGAGACCCTTTCCGCGCCATGATCCGCGCCTGCGATTACCCCGACAAAGCCGCCTTGCGCCGCGCCTTGCGCGCCCGCCGCGCGGCCCTGTCGACCGCCGAGCGACGCCGGGCGTCCAGGCAACTGCTGCGCCTGGCCATGCATCACCGCCTGCTCATGCGCAAGCGCCGTGCCGGTTTCTATGTTCCGACCAGGCATGAGATCGACGTCCTGCCCCTTCTGGAAAAGGCCCTGGCCCTGGACGCCGCCTGCTTTCTCCCCATCGTGCCGGGACGAGGCCGCAAGAAACTGTGGTTCACCCGGCTGGGCGAGCGGCCGGCCTGGCTCGTCAACCGCTACGGCATTCCGGAATATCACCCGCCGGCGCCACGCAAATGCCGCGCCGGCGCCCTGGAAACCCTGTTCCTGCCGCTGCTGGGATTCGACGCGGAGGGCTGGCGCATCGGCATGGGCGGGGGCTACTACGACGCCAGTCTGGCCGCCTTGCGCAACCGCCGGCATTGGCGCAAGCCGCGCCTGATCGGCGTGGCCTACGCGGTCCAGGAGGTGGATCGTGTACCCCGTGATGCCTGGGATGTGCCGCTCGATGGAATTCTCACGGAGCGCCGCTACCTGGCGGTCCGCGGAAAAGCCCGCATGTCTCAGTAACGGTAGTGCTGGTTGTGGCTGAGCCAGGAATTGGCGCGCGGGTCCGGCGTCGGCAGCTTCAACCATTCCTGCGCCGCCGCGTGTCCACCGGGTCCTTCACCGAAGGCGTTGGACCATAGCGTGGGCTTCAAGGGAACTCCGGCGCGCGCGAATTCGGGAATCATGAAGTGGATACCGAAGAAACCTTGCGCGGGCGAACCCACCCCGTTCGGCGATTGCCGGTGGATGGCGCGGCCATACATAAAATCCATGCCGGCCAGCCGCCACGCCAGATACAGCCTGGGATCCTTGTATTCTTCGCCGCTGCGCACCATGGCCGGGTCCGGCTGGCCGCCGAGACTTTGCACCGGCACTCCGGGTTGCATCGCCACTGCCGCCAGCGCGGTCATCACGCGTGGTTCGGCGACCGCGTCCTGCCAGGCCTGCAAGGCGGCGGATCGCTCGGTCCCGGGGTCGGCGCCGGGAAATTGCGCACCCGGCTCCGCGCGCTCCGGCATGGGCACGCTATGCGCCTTGGCGGCGGCCCGTTTGCTTGCCTTGGGCAGGGCCAGGCGAAGCATGACGCCGCCGTCTTTCTGGCGGACGCGCAGGGTCGTCAGTTCCGCGCGTTTTCCCGCCTCACCGCCATTACGGACCTTGACCTCCTCCGCCCGCGCGCCCAGGGAAAGGCTTAACGCCAGCAGGGAGATTACCCAAGTTGCCCGGCTTGTCATGACACGACCTATGCAAATCATGGAGATAGTGAAATATTAGCGCGTATTAACATGCTTCTTTGCCTAGCATGGACGAAAAAAGGCGGAACCGAAGTTCCGC
>JBBIPL010000142.1:0-3681 GCA_037442845.1 Hydrogenophilales bacterium
TTTCCCTTTTCCCTTTTCCCGTTCCCCCACAAACAACATGCCGATCCCATTCCCCCTCCCCGTCAAAGCCGTGGTCATCGACCTGGACGGCACCCTGCTGGACACCGCCGGCGACCTCGCCGACGCGGCCGCGGCGATGCTGCGCGAGCTGGGCCTGCCGCACGTGGATCTGGCCGAGATCAAGACCTACATCGGCAACGGCGTGTCGCGTTTGGTGAAGCGCTGCCTCACCCGCGACATGCAGGCGGAGCCCGAGCCGGCCTTGTTCGAACTGGCCCTGGCCAGCTACGAGAAGCACTACGGCGCCCACGTTTCCCGTCGCAGCCGGCCCTTCCCCGGCGTATTGGAGGGCCTGCAAGCGATGCGGGCGGAGGGCTACCGGCTCGCCTGCATCACCAACAAGGCGGCCCGCTTCACCCATCCGCTGCTGAAGGACACCGGCCTGTTCGACTACTTCGAGCTGATCCTGTCCGGCGACACCCTGCCGAAAAAGAAGCCGGACCCCCTGCCCCTGCTGCACGCCTGCCAGGTGTTCGGCGTCGAGCCCGCCGAGCTGCTGCTCATCGGCGACTCCCTCAACGACACCCAGGCCGCCCGCGCCGCCGGCTGTCCCGTGTTCTGCGTGCCGTACGGCTACAACCGCGGCCGCCCGGTGGATGAGCTCGATCTGGACGCGGTGGTGCCCTCCCTGGCCGAGGCGGCCAGGATGATCGTCAGGAAATGATCTTGGGGGAAAGGGAAACGGGAAAAGGGAAACGGGAAAAGGGAAACGGGAAAAGGGAAACGCCAGAGCGCGCGTGAACCCGACCCTTGCCCATTTCTCCTCTGCCACAACACCTTGGCGGAAAACGCCGGGAAACGATGGTGCCGCTGCACGCGTTTCCCGTTTCCCGTTTCCCGTTTCCCGCTTTCAAGGTGCTGACCCATGTTCAACGAAGAGAAATTCAACGGCCTCGCCCGCCAGGGCTACAACCGCATACCGGTCATCCGCCAGTTCCCGGCGGACCTCGACACGCCGCTGTCGATCTATCTGAAACTGGCCAACGGCCCCTATTCCTACTTGCTGGAATCGGTGGTGGGCGGCGAGCGTTTCGGCCGCTACTCCTTCGTCGGCCTGCCGGCCAGGACCGTGTTGCGGGTACACGGGCATTTCGCCAGCATCGAGACCAACGGCCTGCCGGTGGAACAGTGCGACTGCGACGACCCGCTGGATTTCGTCGAGAAATACCTGGCCCGCTTCAAGGCCGCGCCGGCGCCCGGCATGCCCCGCTTCCCCGGCGGCCTGGGCGGCTACTTCGGTTACGACACCATCCGCTACATCGAGAAGAAGCTGGCCCGCGCCCACAAGCCGGACAGCATCAACACCCCGGACATCCTGCTCATGCTCACCGACGAACTGGCGGTGGTGGACAACCTGTCCGGCAAGCTCACCCTCATCGTCTACGCCGACCCCCTGGAAGACCAGTCCTACCTGAAGGCCCACCGGCGCCTGGCGGAACTGGCCAAGCAACTGCGCAGACCGGCCATTCCCCCGCGCGACGGCAACGGCGAGGCGCACGAGGCGGCATCGGAATTCGGCGAGGACGCCTTCAAGGCCGCGGTGGCCCGCGCCAAGCAATACATCCTGGACGGCGACATCATGCAGGTGGTGCTGTCGCAGCGTATGCGCCGGCCCTTCGCCGCGCATCCCCTGTCCCTGTACCGCGCCCTGCGCGGCCTCAACCCGTCGCCCTACATGTTCTATTACGACATGGGCGGCTTCCACGTCGTCGGCTCGTCACCGGAAATCCTGGTACGCCTGGAAGGCCAGGGCGAGGACAAGCGCGTCACCGTGCGCCCAATCGCCGGCACCCGGCCGCGCGGCGCCAGCCGTGAGGAAGATCTTCGCCTGGAACAGGAACTCCTGGCCGACCCCAAGGAACGCGCCGAGCACGTGCAGCTCATGGACCTGGGCCGCAACGACACCGGCCGCGTCGCCGTGGTGGGCAGCGTCAAGGTCACCGAGAACATGAGCATCGAGCGCTATTCCCACGTCATGCACATCGTCTCCAACGTGGAAGGCCGGCTCAAGCCGGGTCTCAGCGCCATGGACGTGCTGCGCGCCACCTTCCCCGCCGGCACCGTCTCCGGCGCCCCCAAGATCCGCGCCATGGAGATCATCGACGAGCTGGAGCCCAGCAAGCGCGGCGTCTACGCCGGCGCGGTCGGCTACGTCGGCTTCAACGGCGACATGGACGTGGCCATCGCCATCCGCACCGCCGTGATCAAGGACAACATGCTTTACGTCCAGGCCGGCGCCGGCATCGTCGCCGACTCGCTGCCCGAGAACGAATGGCAGGAAACCCGCAACAAGGCCCGCGCCCTGCTGAAGGCCGCGGAGCTGGCGCAGGCGGGTTTCGAAGGCGAGGCGGATTAGCCTCGCGCCTCCTGAGCGCCCCCAGGGCCGGGCTACGCCCAGCCCGCCCCCCGAGGGGGACAAGAAAACTCGGGGCGGCCCTTCGTTTTCTTGAGAACGCGGTGCGCGTCAGGCCTTGCCGATGATCGCGTCGATTTCCTGCTCGGCGTCGAACCAGTCCTGCATCTCGTAGCCCGGCGCAAAGCCGCGTTTTTCGGCGCGGTGATAGGCCGCCGTGGCGATCCAGCGCTGGCGCTCCTCGGCGGAGGGCGCCGCGGGTTTGTCGACGAGTTTCTTCGCGCTCGCCTTTCTGGCCCCCCCGCTGGCGGACTTCGCGGCGCTCGGCGTCGCCTTGGCGGCTGGTTTCCTTGCCGGCTTGCTGGCGGCGGCCTTGGCGACCGCCGCCTTGACCGGTTTGGCGGCGGCCGGGGCCTTCGCGACCTTCGTGGTCTTGTCGCTCTTTTCGGCCTTGGTGGTCTTCTCCGCCTTCGTCGGCCTCACAGCCTTCGCCGATTTGTCCACCGCCGCCTTCACCACCACCGCTTTCGCGGCCTTCACGGATTTCGCGGCGGTCGCAGCCGCTGACTTGGCGGCCTTGGTCTTCGTTACCTTCACTTCACTCATACAACTCCCCCAATGCATGGAAATAGTCCGGCGAGCGCCGGAGGGTCCGGCCTGGATATCGGCCGCTCGCGTCCGATCTTGAAGCACCGGCGCCGCCGCGCATTGTATGCCGGGGCGGCGCCGCGCGCCGCAAATCTGAGCGCGGCAGCCTGGATCAGACCTTGACGTATACCCAGCCCTGGCCCATGCGGGTCATGATGGCGTTGATGGCGGACGCGGCGGTGTGGGCCGCCGGCAGCAGATTCACGCGCACGCCTTCGCGCTTCAGACGCGCGACGGCCTGGCCGCAGGCCACGAAGCTGAGGTTGGCGTGGCGTCGCGCCATGTTTTCGATGCGATCGCGCAGAGGCGTGACGTCGGCGCGCAACAGACAAGGGCATCGACTTCCTGCTCAACGAAGCCAAGGACGGCAAGGGCGCCTTCGCGCCCCAGGTCGCCGGCCTCAAGGAAAAGGGCGTGGAATTCCGCGCCTGCCGCAATACCCTGAAGGGCCGCAAGCTGGACGACAAGGCGCTCATCCTGGAAGCCCAGGTCGTTCCCTCCGGAGTGGCCGAGATCGGCCGACTGCAAGCCAGGGAAAGCTACGTTTACTTCAAACCCTGAGGATTCTCCGGCGACAGACGTCCAGATTCGCTCCGGCGGCGCGAGGCTGGCGGATAATC
>JBBIPL010000143.1:0-3675 GCA_037442845.1 Hydrogenophilales bacterium
TTAACCGAGATCAAGGGCGCCACCGGCGCCTTTGGTTATGATGGCTCGTTGATGTCGAGGCGCCCGTGACCCTGGACCGCGCCCGCCAGCTCCTCAAGGTGCAGGCCGATTTCGGCGGTTTCTACAACGCCAATTCGGCCAAGCTGATCCTCTCCGAGGTGCAGCGTGAGCACGGCCAGGCGGCGGTGGACGGTCTGATCCGTGAATTGCGTCTGGACGAGATTTTCGGTTTTGCGCCGGGCGTGCGCTTCTCGGGCGGCTTGGCCCTTGGCCGCGAGCAGTAGCGGCGGAGTTCAATTTCAGACCCGGCGTGAGCCGGGCGGAAACGCTAGTCCCACAGATGGGGGAGTCTGTGCGGTGCGACGTTTTTTGTGCATGTTCTAGGAGATGAAGCGATGAATGAAGGACTGATGTTTGCCCTCGTGGCGGCGGTGCTGGCACTGCTCTACGGGATCATGTCGATCAAATGGATCGTCGGCCTGCCCACCGGCAACGAGCGCATGCGCGAGATCGCCGCCGCCGTGCAGGAAGGTGCGCAGGCCTACCTGAAGCGCCAGTACACCACCATCGGCGTGGTCGGCGTGGTGCTGTTCGTGCTGCTCGCGGCGTTCCTGTCGATGTCCTCGGCGATCGGCTTCGCGCTCGGCGCCATCCTCTCGGGCCTTGCCGGCTTCATCGGCATGAACGTCTCGGTGCGCGCCAACGTGCGCACCGCCGAGGCCGCCAAGGGCGGGCTCAACGCCGCGCTCAACGTCGCCTTCAAGAGCGGCGCCATCACCGGCCTGCTGGTGGTCGGCCTGGGCCTGCTGGGGGTCGCCGGCTACTACGCCGTGCTTACCGGCATGGGCGTGTCGGTCGACGACGCCATCCACGCCCTGGTCGGACTCGGCTTCGGCGGCTCGCTGATCTCCATCTTCGCGCGGCTCGGCGGCGGCATCTTCACCAAGGGCGCCGACGTCGGCGCCGACCTGGTGGGCAAGGTCGAAGCCGGCATTCCCGAGGATGACCCGCGCAACCCTGCGGTAATCGCCGACAACGTCGGCGACAACGTCGGTGACTGCGCCGGCATGGCCGCCGACCTGTTCGAGACCTACGCCGTCACCATCCTCGCCACCATGCTGCTCGGCAGCCTGATGATTAGCGGCGAGAGCGCCGCGCAGGCGGTGATCTACCCGCTGGTGCTCGGCGGCGTGGCCATCATCGCCTCGATCATCGGTTCGTTCTTCGTCAAGGCGCGCGAGGGCGGCAAGATCATGAACGCCCTGTATCGCGGTCTCGCGGTGTCCGGCGCCATCGCCCTGGTGGCGTTCTATCCGGTGACCACCTGGATGTTCGGCGAAGGCATCGCCATGGCCGACGGCGGCGTGACCAGCTCGATGAACCTGTACCTGGCCTCGCTGATCGGCCTGGCGCTGACCGCCGCCATGGTCTGGCTCACCGAGTACTACACCGCCACCGAGTTCAGCCCGGTTCGCCACATCGCCAAGGCCTCCACCACCGGCCACGGCACCAACGTCATCGCCGGCCTGGGCGTGTCGATGAAGGCCACCGCGCTGCCGGTGCTGGCCGTGTGTCTGTCGATCTGGACCGCCTACGACCTGGCCGGCCTGTACGGCATCGCCATCGCCGCCACCTCGATGCTGTCGATGACCGGCATCATCGTCGCGCTGGACGCCTACGGCCCGGTCACCGACAACGCCGGCGGCATCGCCGAGATGGCGGGACTGCCGGATTCCATCCGCAACATCACCGATCCGCTCGACGCCGTCGGCAACACCACCAAGGCGGTGACCAAAGGCTACGCCATCGGCTCCGCCGGCCTCGCCGCGCTGGTGCTGTTCGCCGACTACACGCACGCTCTGGAAGCCAAGATGGGCGTCGGCATGGCCTTCGACCTGTCCAACCACGTGGTCATCATCGGCCTGTTCATCGGCGGCATGGTGCCCTACCTGTTCGGCGCCATGGCCATGGAAGCGGTCGGCCGCGCCGCCGGCTCGGTGGTGGTCGAAGTGCGCCGCCAGTTCCGCGAGATCCCCGGCATCATGGAAGGCAAGGCGAAGCCGGAATACGGCACCTGCGTCGACATGCTGACCAAGGCCGCAATCAAGGAAATGATGATCCCCTCGCTGCTGCCGGTGCTGGTGCCGGTGCTGGTCGGCGTCTTCCTCGGCCCGCAGGCCCTGGGCGGCGTGCTGCTCGGCACCATCGTCACCGGCATCTTCGTCGCCATCTCGATGACCGCCGGCGGCGGCGCCTGGGATAACGCCAAGAAGTACATCGAGGAAGGCAACCACGGCGGCAAGGGCAGCGAAGCGCACAAGGCCGCGGTGACCGGCGACACCGTCGGCGACCCCTACAAGGACACCGCCGGTCCCGCCATCAACCCGCTGATCAAGATCATCAACATCGTCGCGCTGCTGATCGTGCCGCTGATCGTCTGATCCTTTCCTGTCCAAGGCATGCGGGCCGGGGTCCTCCCCGGCCCGTTTTTTTACCTACCGACGTGCAACAAAGCCGGGGCGAATCCGCCGATAATCGGCTTCGAGGTTTACCGCCCCCCCGGCCAAGTCTAGAATTTCACCGATTTCTCATATTCCTGTTTTCATTGGGCTTTCAACGAAAGGGACCATCATGAAACTGAAGCTCCTCACCCTGGCGCTGGCTTTCGCCGCCGTGCCCGCCCACGCCGCCATGGGCACCACGGAAATCCCCACCTTCGCCGGCCAGGCCGCCGCCGCCGAGGCCGCGAAGAAGGCCACGCCGCAGACGCCTGAGGAGTGGCTGGCGCGGATGACGGACTTCACCCGCAACCTGTCCGCGTTCAAGGATCCCCGCGTATTCGTGCCCTGGACGCACGCCGTCACCGAGCCGGGTTTCTACATCGCCATGATGAACGGCATGATGGACCCCGGCGGCTGGCTCAACATGATGAACAGCATGGCGCATCCGGATGCCGTGCGTAACCTGGTGCAGTTCGCCGATCCGGCGATTTTGATGAACTGGGTCGTGGCCGGCCTCGACCCCAACTTCCACATCGCCCTGCTGACCCAGCTTTCCGACCCGGGCAAGCTGATGCGCTGGGCCATGGCGCCGGCGGATCCCAGGCTGTGGAACCTGCTGCTCAACACCGTGAACCCGAACACCTACGTGCGCTGGGGCATGGCGCCGTTGGACCCGCGCGCCTGGAACCTGATGGGCAATATGGCCAATCCGGCGCTTTACACCGGCATGGCTGGCGCCATCGTCAACCCTTATTCCTATGGCCAGGGCGCCAGCAGCTGGCTGACCTGGACGCCGTCCGCTCCGGTGCAGGGCGCGGGCAGTTTCTCCATGTGGGACCCGGTGGCCATGCTGGGCAACCTGTCCGGGTTCATCCCCGGCCTGAACAGCCTGCCTTTGCCGGCCCTGCCGAATATCGGCTTGCCAAGCTTCCCCGTGCCGGCGACGCCCGCCCCCTTGCCGGTGCCGACGCCCTATACGACGCCCGCTCCCGCACCGGCCAAGGCTGCCGCTCCGACCCCGGCTCCGGCCGTCGAGCCCGTGGAAGCGGCGAAGCCGGCCGAGGTGAAACCCGCCGCCGCACCGGCGCCCGCGCCCGCCAAGGTCGCGCAGGCCCCCGCTCCAGACGTTTCTGCCGCGCCCGCCGCTGCTCCTGCGCCGACCGCTGCCGCGGCG
>JBBIPL010000144.1:0-3666 GCA_037442845.1 Hydrogenophilales bacterium
GCGGCCGAGAACGAGGCGAATTGCGGCGCCAGCATGCTTTTCTGACCCCGCCTAAGAACCGAGCTTCAGCTCCGCCGCCGCCAGGGCCTCGGCCGTGCCGCGCAGCAGGAGGATGTCGCCGGCCTGCATAAGGGTTGCGGCGTCGTGTTCGATGCGACCGCTGCCGGGACGGCGCAGGCTGACCAGGGTCACGTGCAGATCCTCCAGGCGCAACTCGCTTAGCGGCCGGCCCACGGCGCCGTGATGCGCGGACAGGGGGAGGGAGATGAGGCGCTCGCCGCCCTCGTTCTCCTCGTCGTCGGTGAGGCCGCGGAAATAACCGCGCATGGCGCCGTAGCGCGCTTCCCGCGTCTGGCGGATGCGCTTGAGTACCCGCGCCAGGGGTACGCCGACCATGAGCATGGTCTGCGTGCCCAGCATGAGGGCGCCCTCCATCACCTCCGGCACCACCTCGCTGGCGCCGGCGTCGCGCAGGCGGTCGATGTCGTTGTCGTCGACGGTGCGCACGATGACCGGCGCGTCCGGCTTCAGGCGGTGCACGGCGGCCAGGATCTTGAGGGCGGCGGCGGTGCTGGCGAAGCTCACCACCACCGCGCGCGCGCGGTGCACGCCGGCCGCAATCAGCACCTCGTCGCGGGTCGAATCGCCGAACACCACCGCGTCGCCCGCCCGCGAGGCGGCCTGCACCCGGCGCGGATCGTGATCGAGGGCGATGAAGGGGATGCGCTCCGATTCCAGCAGGCGCGCCAGGCTCTGGCCGCTGCGCCCATAGCCGCAGAGGATGACGTGCCGCTGGATGCCGAAGGCGCGCGCGGCGATCTCGTGCACGCCGCGTGCCTGTTCCATCCAGGCGCCGCCCTCGATCAGGCGCGCGGCGCGCATGCCGGCCATGAACAGCAGAGGCGAAGCCAGCATGGACAGGACCATGGCGGCCAGCACCGTCTGATAGGCCTCACCGGACAGCAAATGGTTCGCCAGGGCCAGGGCCAGCAGGACGAAACCGAACTCGCCGGCCTGGGCGAGGCCGGCGCCGACCCGCATCACCACCGCCCAGACCTGGGTGAACAGGCCCGCCAGCAAGGCGATGACCAGGAACTTGCCGAGCACCAGGACGACGAGGATGCTCAACACCTCGGACCAGCGCGTCGCCACCACGCCGAGGTCGAGCATCAGGCCCACGGAAACGAAGAACAGCCCCATCAAGACATCGCGGAAGGGCCGGATGTCCGCCTCCACCTGATAACGGTATTCGGTTTCGGCGATCAGCACGCCGGCCAGGAAGGCGCCGAGGGCCATGGACAGGCCGGCCCGGTCGGTGAGGTAGGCGAGACCCAGGGTCACCAGCAGCACGTTGAGCATGAACAGCTCCTCGGACTTGGCGCGGGCGACGAGATGGAACCAGGGCCGCATCAGCTTTTGTCCCAGCACCAAAATGAGCACCAGGGCCAGGGCGGCCTTCAGGGCGGCATAGCCCAGCGCCTCGCCGAGTCCGGCGCTCTGCGCCAGGGCGGGCACGAAAATGATGAGCGGCGCCACCGCCAGATCCTGGAACAGCAGGACGCCGAGGATCAGCCGGCCGTGTTCGCTGTCGAGCTCGCCGCGTTCGGCCAGCAGCTTGCTGACGATGGCGGTGGACGACATGGCCAGGACGCCGCCCAAAGCCAGCCCGGCCTCCCAGGAGAAGCCCAGGGTCTGGCCGACGATCATGATGATGAACATGGTGATCGCCACCTGCAGGCCGCCCAGGCCGAACACCGCCTGGCGCATGGATTTCAGGCGGGTCAGGGAAAACTCCAGGCCGATGGAGAACATCAGGAACACCACCCCCAGTTCGGCCAGGTGATGCGCGGGCGACGCGGCGTCGATGGGCGGCAGGAACGGCCCGAGGCCGATGCCGATGAGCACGTAGCCAAGCAGCGCCGGCAAGCCGGCGGCCTTCAGCGCGGCGACGGCGAGAACACCGGAGCCCAGCAGGATGAGGGCGAGTTCGAGGGCGGATGGCATGGTGCTGGGGCGGATGGTTAAACGGTCGAGCGGACGCGGCGGGCGCCACAGAGGACCGTCAAGTTGTTCTAAACTCTCGCCCCATTATGACATTCCAAAGCCCTCCGTCGGCCGACATCCTGGCCATGGCGCGTCGCACCCTGGACATCGAGGCCGGCGCCATCGCGAATTTGCGTACGCGCATCGACGATGCCTTCGCCCGCGCCGTCGAGACCCTGCTGGCCTGCCGCGGACGCGTGGTGGTGACCGGCATGGGCAAGTCCGGCCACATCGCCGGCAAGATCGCCGCCACCCTGGCCAGCACCGGCACGCCGGCGTTCTTCATGCACCCCGCCGAGGCCAGCCACGGCGACCTGGGCATGATCACCGGCCAGGACGTGGTCATCGCCCTGTCCAACTCGGGGGAAAGCCCTGAAATCGCCGGCATCGTCCCTCTCATCAAGCGGTGCGGCGCCAAGCTCGTCGGCATGACCGGCAATGCGGCTTCGACCCTGGGCCGCGAAGCCGACATCCACCTCGATGCCGGCGTGGAACAGGAGGCTTGCCCCCTCAACCTGGCGCCCACCGCCAGCACCACCGCCGCCCTCGCCCTGGGCGACGCCCTCGCGGTGGCCGCCCTGTACGCGCGCGGCTTCACCGCCGAGGACTTCGCCCGCACCCACCCCGGCGGCGCCCTCGGCCGCCGCCTGCTCATCCACGTGCGCGATCTCATGCATGCCGGCGAGGCCCTGCCGCGGGTGGCGGACACGGCATCCCTGAAGGAAGCCTTGCTGGAAATGACGCGCAAGGGACTCGGCATGACCGCCGTGGTGGACGCCGACCTGCGCCTGCTCGGCGTCTTCACCGACGGCGACCTGCGCCGCCTGCTGGACCGTGACGTGGATGTGCGCGCTACCATGATCGCCGAGGTCATGAAGCGCGATCCGCGCACCATTTGCGAGGATGCCCTGGCGGTGGAGGCGGTGCGCGTCATGGAAGACAGCAAGGTCAACGGCCTGCTGGTGCTGGACGCCGCGGGCCATCTCACTGGAGCTTTGAACATGCATGATCTGTTGCGGGCGGGCGTGGTATGAGCGCGCCGCCCCTTGACCCGAACGTCGCCGAACGCGCCCGCGCCACCCGCATGATGGTCTTCGACGTGGACGGGGTGCTCACCGACGGCGGCCTGTTCTACGGCGACCACGGCGAGGAATACAAGGCCTTCAATTCCCGCGACGGCCACGGCATCAAGATGCTGCGGAGCACCGGCATCGCCACCGCCATCATCACCGGACGCACCTCGCAGGTGGTCATCCACCGCGCCCGCAACCTGGGCATCGCGCACGTCTTCCAGGGCGTCGAGGACAAGCTGGCGGCCTTCGACAAACTGCTGGAGGCCAGCGGCCTGAAGGCGGGCGAGATCGCCTACATGGGCGACGATCTGGTCGATCTGCCGGTACTCAGGCGTTGCGGCCTGGCCATCACCGTGCCGGACGCCCCGGAAGAGGTGAAGGCGCGCTGCCATCTGGTCACCCGCGCCGCCGCCGGCCGCGGCGCCGCGCGCGAAGCCTGCGAATGCATCATGCGCGCGCAGGGCAGCTGGGCGGCCCAGTTGGCCTTGTATGACCGATGATCCCGCTCGCCCACCACATCAGCTGGCCGCCCCTGGGCATCGCCCTGCTG
>JBBIPL010000145.1:0-3499 GCA_037442845.1 Hydrogenophilales bacterium
TTATGAACGGAATTGGCTTAAGGTAGTGCCATTGGGGTCTGACCCCGTTTTTTTCTCCCCGGACGACCTACATGAGAGACCTCGCCCTCCTTCTCATCCTCGTCGGCCTCGGCGCGCTCGCCTGGTGGCGGCCGTGGCTGGGGGTGCTGGGCCTGGCGGTGCTTGGCTACCTGCATCCGCAGGCCTACGCCACCGGGTTCATGCGCCAGATGCCCGTGTTCATGTATCTGTTCGTCTGCGTCGTTCTGGCCGCCCTGTATCACACCTGGCGCGACCAGGCCTGGGCCACGCTGCCCTGGCGGCGTCTGCTGGACTGGCGGGTGCTGGGCCTGCTGGCCTTGTGGATCTGGTTTGGCGTCACCAGCCATGACTCGGTGGCCCCCTGGGAGGCCTGGGACAAGTACTTCGAAGTGCTGAAGCTGCTGCCGCCCCTGCTGCTCACATTGTGGCTGATCGATACACGTGAAAAGCTGCTCTGGCTGGTGGCCACCATCGCCCTGTCCATCCTGCTGGTGGCGTTCAAGGGCGGGTATTGGGCGGCCGCGCTTTCGGGTTTCCAGGACCGCGTCTATGGCCCGCCCGGCAGCGCGTACGGCGACAACAACGAGTTCGCCATCGCCGTGGCCATGGCCATTCCGCTCACCGTCCTCTGGTTGCGCGAGACCCGCCAGCGTGGCGCGCGCGTCGTCCTGCTGCTGGGCATCGGCCTCGCCTACGCCGCCGTGATCTCGTCCTGGTCGCGCGGCGGCATGCTCGCCCTCGGGGCGATGACCATGGTCATGGTCTGGCACAGCAAGCGCAAGCTGCTCGTCATACCCTTGCTGGTGGCGTTGCTGGCGGTCCTATTCGTGCAGTTGCCGGAAAAGTGGATTGGCCGCATGGAAACCATCACGGCTTACCAGGAAGATCAATCCGCCCAGGGCCGCCTCGCCGCCTGGCGCGCCGGCATCGATTTCGTCTACCAACATCCCCTGACCGGCGGCGGCTTCAATGCCTGGCCGGCCATCACCCTGAGAAATGCCGGAGGGCGCGACTGGCACAGCGCCTATGTGGAAATCCTCACCGAGCATGGCTATGTCGGCCTGGCGATGTGGAGCGCGTTGCTGCTGGCGACCCTGTTGTCGCTGACCTGGGGAGCGCCTGGCCAGCCCGCCTGGCGCGAGGACTACGGCGCCATGCTGCAGGCCGCGTTGTTGGCCTATCTGGTCGGCGGCGTCACCCTGGGCATCGCCTACTGGGCGCTGCCCTATCATCTGGTGGTGCTCGCCGCGCTGCTGCGGGGGTGGATGCCAGCGCGGCCCGCCGGAGTTCCTGCCGCCTGACTGCCTGGACCTGGAGTTGTCGATTTTTTTTACACGCTCCGGTCGTGAGTTGGGACGGTGCATGTAAGTCCATGATTTATAAGTCGGGCATGAAAATTGCTAATAAACTACCGTGCAAGCCCGGCCGGTCTCGGCGCGGGAAGAATCCTTGGAGATGCATCATGAAGACAAAGACGACGCGCCTGGTGACCCTGATCGGCCTGGCCATTTGCGCCCAGGGCGCGCTGGCCAACACCATCTGGTTGAAGGACCGGCAGGGGAATGTTTGCTACAACACCGCCAGCAGCAACCCGGGCGGCATCATCGGTTATGGCGGCATCAATCGCGACGGCAGCGGCTTCACCATGACCCTCAGCAACCCTGCCGCCACCAAGCCGACCACCGGCGATTGCGCCAACATCCCTACCACCACGACCAATCTGGTATTCCCAGTCGGCAACGTGGTACGGAACCTCGTGCCCATCACCGTGGTGAAAGCGGGTACAAACGGCGCCAACGAATGTCTCGACCAGGGTCTGAGCCTGTCCGGTGTGACCGGCGGCACGACCCAGGACATTTACACCCTGACCTTCTCCTTCACCGGCGCGGCGGGCTGTCCGCACCCGAATTACCAGGCGCCGAATCCGGTGCTGCCGACCTATCAGGCGCCGTTCCAGCGCACGGCTTCGATCGCAACCGGTTCTGGGCCATTGCTGAATACAGTCTTTCGTGGCACCTACCATATTTCCACCCAGACGCTGCCCAACCATGTTCCCGAACCCGATACCGCGCTGCTGCTGCTCGCCGGCGGACTCTGCATGGCCGGCCTGACGCTATGGCGTCGCCGCGCCGGCAGGCCGCAAGCGCGCTGATCACGCGCGGCCAGCGCCGCCTCGACGCGCGATCACAGGAGGCCCGATAATCCGGGTCTCCCGTTTTTTCGTGCCGAGCCTGCTTCGGCGCGAGCGGGCTCCGGAAAGGAACGCTGATTGATCACGCCCCGGCAACGTCTCCCCCGACCTGACACCGCGCCACGCGACGAAGCGCGCATGCCCGCCACGCCTCTGGCGTGGTCTGCTGCTGACCGCCCTGCTCGGCTGCCTGCTGCCGCAGGACCCTCAGGCCAGCCCGCCCGCGCCGGTCTGGTCGCCCGATCCGGACGCTTTTCTGCGCGATCTGCCCTGGCACATCAAGAACGTCTGGGTACATGTGCTGTTCGAGCAGGGCTGGTTCGGCCTGCTCGCCTTCGCCGGCCTGACCGCGCTGGCGCTGTACCGGCTGGCGCGGCCATCGCCTGGCCTGGACCTGGCTGGCGTCGCTGGTCGGCTTGTTGAGCGTGGGCCTCTGTTCGACAGCCTGCTGGATGCGCCGCGTCTGGCCGCCCTGATGGGAGCGCTGCTGCTGTTGGGAGCAGGTTACCGTTGGGATGAACATCGCCGGCACAACGCAGCCGGCAAGGCCTGAAAAAATGGCGACCCGCAGGTCGCCATCAGTCCGGAACCGATCAGCCCGAAGCCGGATCAGGCCTTGCGGCGCAGGGCGCCGAGTCCGAACAGGCCAAGTCCGAGCAAAGCCAGGGTAGCGGGTTCCGGCGTCGGGTTGGGTTGCTGGGTGGTGGAGAAAGTCACATTCAGCGACAACGCATCATCTGTATCAAAGCTCAGGCTCTGCATGTTGATCCAGATGTTGTTGGCGTCGAAAGTCAGACGCGAGGCATCGAAGCCGGCCCAGCCGTTGGCGCCGATCGTCACGTTCGAGATGGCATCCACGGTGTTGTTGCCATCGAACAGATGGAAACCGTTGAAAGTCGCGGGAGTGAAGGTGGCGTTGCCCAGAAAAGTCAACAGCAGATTGGTGTCGGATACATCCATTTCATAATAGCCCCCAATCATACCGGGGAACTCCACTCCGGCACCCACCAAAGCGGCAATCGAGCCACCGAAAACGGTAGCGAGGTCGGGAAAAAGATGTTCGCCCGAGACCGTCTTGCCGATGAAACCGGCGTTGGCCAGCGGGGCGGCGCCCATGCCAAGGGCGAGAATCAGTGCGGCATGAAGTTTGTTGGACATGGTGCGGTTCCTTTCGGTAATTGTGCTAGCAATGGTTGCAAGCAAACACCGTGCCATTCTTTTTTATTACAACAAAAACATGGGGTTGCATACGCCTCCCGGTTTTCCCAGAACGCTGCTGTAAATTAT
>JBBIPL010000146.1:0-3397 GCA_037442845.1 Hydrogenophilales bacterium
AGTTCAGATTGAAAATTTTGTAGTGCAGTAGCGACTTCAGATGGAGGTGTTTTGTGCCGCCTCCGCAGGCGCCGCGTACAGCTCGCAGCGGCCGGGCAGGCCGGCCTGGTGCGCGCCATGCGGGCGGAAACCGGCATAGTCGGCGCGCTCCGCGAACAGGGCGTTGACCCAGGCCACCACGCGCGGCGCGCAGCGGCGGGTCTCGTCGTGCGGGTAATGCGCGGCGCCGTAACGCGCGCGCAGCCAGTCGGCGGCAACCGCGAACAGGCGCGGTTCGGCGCGGCGGAAGCGGTAGATCGACTGCTTGGGGTCGCCCACCATGAACACCGTCGGCCGCGCGCCATCCTCGCCGTAGGCCTCCAGCCAGGCACGCAGGATGCGCCACTGCAGCGGGTTGGTGTCCTGGAACTCGTCCAGCAGCACGTGCTTCCAGCGGCAGTCCAGCTTCATCAGCACGGCGGCGGCGGCCGCGTCGTCGTCCAGCAGGCGGGCCGTTTCCAGTTCGGCGTCGGCGAAATCCAGGCCGCCGCGCGCCGCTTTCGCCTCCGCGTAGGCTTGCAGATACGCTTCACCGGCCAGCAGGCCCAGGCGGTTGAGGCGCAGGGCGCGCTGTTCGGCAAGGCGTTCAATGGCGCGCAGCACCTGTTCGCCCAGGCGCTGGTGCAGTTCGAGGTAGCGCGCGGCGCCATCGGCGCCCAGGCGCCTTTCCTGTTCGCCGCCGGCGCGGGCCGCGCGGACGGTGTTCGTTTGCGTGAGGAATACCGATCGCAAGCGCGCCAGCCCCTCGCTTTTCTCCCTCTCCCTCGCTGGAAAGAGGGCGGGGCTGATGGGAATGGCCTCGATCCCCGCAAGCGCCCCTTCCAGTTCCATAGCCCGCTGCGCGTCCGTCTTCAGACCGCGGGCGCCGTTTTGCGCCAGCAGCGCCGCATATTCCCGGCATTCCGCGACGAACCCCGGCGCGGCATACAAGCCGCCGGCCACGTCTTCGTCCTCGCTCACCCCCAGCATACCTTGCAACTCGGCGCACGCCGCCAGCACCGCATCCTCGCGGCCCAGGCCCGCCGCCCACCACTCCGCGCGCCGCGCCAGCAGGCCGTCCAGCAACTGGCGCAGGCTGGCCAGCGGCAGTTCCGCCGCCAGCGCGGCAAAGGCCGATTCCAGCGGCCCGCCGCGTTCCCGCCCGAGCCGCTCGACGAAGGCATGCCAGGCCTCCTCGCGCAGCAGGGCGGCATCCTCGATGATCTCGCCGGGCGCGCGCAGGGCCAGGGGGGCGCGCGCCAGCAGGTGGAAGAACCAGCCGTGGAAGGTGGTGATCATCGGCCCCGGCCGCGCGGCCAGCACCTTTTCCAGCAGCCCCCGCGCCGCCGGCAGCGCCGCCCGCGCCTGCGCCTCACCGAGGCCGCGCTGGACCAGGAAATCCACCGCCGCCTCGGCCGGCAGCAGGGCCAGATCCTCCAGCCAGGCATCCAGCCGCTCGCGCATCTCCGCCGCCGCCTTGCGCGTGAAGGTGATGGCCAGCAGCTCCGACGGCTCCGCCCCCGCCAGCAGCAGGCGCAGCATGCGCGACACCAGCAGCCAGGTCTTGCCGCTTCCGGCACAGGCCTCCACCACCGCGCAGCGGGCGGGGTCGAGGGCGGTTAGGAGAGGGTTCATAAGCAGGGGAAACCGTCGCGCATCGGCACAACGCAATCACATAGCAGGTTCAGGTCATGACGGCAGCATCATAGACCGGGGAGGCGAATACGATCGGATGCCGCCGTGAGTGCGGTCGCCTGGAGCCAAGATGGCGCCACAAGGATTGCTGTTCAATCGTGTCCGACCCCGCTTTTACCCGTTTTCACCGTTTTCACATTTTCCTCGTTTTCCACAACCCGGTTTTCCCGCGCGTATCCCCTTAATGTTTCGCCCTGATGTCTTACGTCGTCTAACATGCAGTACGAATGACGTTTGGACGAAAGTATGACTGCCACCTACCTGCCGCGCTCTCTTGCCGATCCCATCGCCACGGCCAGCCGCCAGTTTCCCGTGCTGATGCTTACCGGGCCGCGCCAGGTGGGCAAGACCACCTTGCTGAAATCCCTGTGCGAGACCGAAGCCCGAGTCGCCACACATCCTGCTCGACGCTACGTCACACTCGACAATCCGATGTTGCTGACGCTGGCGCGCGAAGAGCCGGCTTTGTTCCTGCAACGCTTTCCGCCTCCGGTGCTGATTGACGAAATTCAGTACGCCCCCGGCCTGCTGCCGCTGATCAAGGAATCGGTCGACGCCGGCGGCGGCAAGGGACAGTATTGGCTAACCGGTTCGCAGCCTTTTCACCTGATGCAAAACGTCGGCGAATCCCTGGCCGGGCGGGTGGCGGTGATGCACCTGCAGGGCTTGTCGCTGGGGGAGAGTCTGGGCCATGGCGCGCGACAGCAACCCTTTCTGCCGGGCAATATCCCCGCCTTGCTGCTTTCACCGCCCACTGTCTCTTTAGCCTGGGTGTTCCAGCACATCTGGCGCGGCAGCTTTCCGGCCCTCCATGTCGAGGATGCGCCCGACCGCGACCTGTTTTACGCCTCGTATCTGCAAACCTATCTTCAGCGCGATGTGCGCGATCTGGCTCAGGTTGGCGACCTGACGGCATTCACCCGATTCCTGCGCAGCGCGGCGGCGCGTACCGGGCAACTTCTTAATCTGGCCGATATGGCTCGCGATATCGGAGTGGCGCCGAATACCGCCAAACACTGGCTCTCCATCCTGCAGGCATCTGGCCTGGTTTGGCTGTTGGAGCCCTATCACACTAATCTCTCAAAGCGGCTGGTGAAAACCCCCAAGCTCTATTTCCTTGATACCGGGCTGGCCGCCTACCTGACAGAATGGAGCAGCCCAGACACGCTGGAAGCGGGTGCCATGTCCGGCGCCATTTTCGAGACCTGGGTGCTGGGCGAAATGCTTAAAAGCTGGTGGCACCACGGCAAGGAAGCGCCCTTTTACTACTACCGCGACAAGGATCGAAAGGAAATTGACCTGCTCATCGTGCGCGATGGACGCGTGCATCCGGTGGAGGTCAAAAAGACCGTGCAGCCAAAGCGAGAGGCGGTGAGACATTTTTCGGTGCTGGAAAAACTCGGACTGGAACTTGGCGTGGGAGCAGTCATCTGCCTAACGGCCGAACGCCTGCCGATCACCGCGCAGGTGGAAGCGATTCCGGCCTGGCAGGTCGGTGCATGAAGAAATGCGCGGAAAACCGAGTCCCGATTGCGCCGTGACTCGGCGAATTGACCGGTTTCTCTGTTTCCAGCGTTCCTTGTGGCCTCGTTTTGGGTCGCCTCTCTCGTTGACAAGTTGTCCTTTATTCGAAAGCATGATTCCAGAAGCACAGGAGGCGCACGATGCAAACAGTCCAGGTAGC
>JBBIPL010000147.1:0-3246 GCA_037442845.1 Hydrogenophilales bacterium
GATCTTGTAGATGTAGTAGGGCATGGGCGGGATGAATAGTTGACTGTCACGCTAGGTTATACAAGCGGGCGCATCCCGGCAAGGAAGCTTTTCACCCGTTCCCCGTCGGGGGAGTGGGTGAAAACCTTCAGGCCAGCTTGCCGTGGCAGTGCTTGTATTTCTTGCCCGAGCCGCAGGGACAGGGGTCGTTGCGGCCCACCTTGGCGTGCTGGCGGTGGATGGGCTGCTGGGCGGCGGTGGCCTCGCCGTCGGCGGCAGCCAGGGCCTCGTCGTAGTCGGCGTGCTGGTATTTGACGTTGCTGACCGGCGCCTCCTGGGGCTCCACCGCTTCCACATCCGCCTCGCTGCGGATCTGCACGGTCAGGGTGACCTGCGTGACCTCGCGCGAGATGGTCGCCAGCATGCGCTCGAACAACTCGAAGGCCTCGCGCTTGTATTCCTGCTTCGGGTTCTTCGCCGCGTAGCCGCGCAGGTGGATGCCCTGGCGCAGGTGGTCCATGGCGGCGAGATGCTCGCGCCAGTGATTGTCCAGGCTCTGCAGCAGCATGGCGCGCTCGAAATTGCGCAGGTTCTCGGCGCCGGCCAACGCTTCCTTGGCGGCGTAGCTCTGGTTCGCGGCGTCTACGATGCGCTCGCGCACGCCCTGTTCGTCCAGGCGTTCGTCCGCGTCCAGCCATTGCTGTACCGGACAATCGAGCAGGAACTCGGCGGCCAGGGCCTGGGTCAGGCCGGCGACGTTCCACTGTTCGGCCATGCTGCCCGGCGGCAGGTATTCGTTGATGGTGTCGTTCAGCACCTGCGCGCGCATGCCGATGATGCCCTCGCTCACGTCCTGGGTCTCCAGCAGCTCGTTGCGCTGCGAGTAGATGACCTTGCGCTGGTCGTTGGCGACGTCGTCGTATTCGAGCAGTTGCTTGCGGATGTCGAAGTTGCGCTGCTCCACCTTGCGCTGCGCGGACTCCAGGGAGCGGTTGACCATGGCGTGCTCGATGGCCTCGCCCTCGGGCATCTTCAGCTTTTCCATGATCATCTTCAGGCGCTCGCCGCCGAAGATGCGCAGCAGGGGATCCTCCAGCGACAGGTAGAAGCGCGAGGAGCCGGGGTCGCCCTGGCGGCCGGAACGGCCGCGCAACTGGTTGTCCACCCGGCGCGACTCGTGCCGCTCGGTGCCGATGATGTGCAGGCCGCCGGCGTCGATGACCGCCTGGTGGCGCAGCGCCCAGTCCGCCTTGAGGGCGGCGACGCGGGCGGCCTTGTCCTCGGCGCTCAGGCTGGCGTCCGCCTGGATGGCGTCGATCTCCTTGGCGATGCTGCCGCCCAGCACGATGTCGGTACCGCGGCCGGCCATGTTGGTGGCGATGGTGATGCCGCCGGGCAGGCCCGCCTGCGCCACCACCTGGGCTTCCCTTTCGTGCTGCTTGGCGTTGAGAACCTGGTGCGGCAGCTTTTCCTTGGTGAGCAGGGCGGACAGGAATTCGTTCACCTCGATCGAGGTGGTGCCCACCAGCACCGGCTGGCCGCGCTGGTGGCAGTCGCGGATGTCGGCGATCACCGCCTGCCACTTCTCATCGGCGGTGCGGTAGACCAGGTCGTTCATGTCCTTGCGGATCATCGGCCGGTTGGTCGGGATGATCACCGTCTCCAGGCCGTAGATCTGCTGGAATTCGTAGGCTTCCGTGTCGGCCGTGCCGGTCATGCCGGAAAGCTTGGCGTACATGCGGAAGTAGTTCTGGAAGGTGATCGAAGCCAGGGTCTGGTTCTCGCGCTGGATGGCGACGCCTTCCTTGGCTTCCACGGCCTGGTGCAAACCATCGGACCAGCGCCGGCCGGTCATCAGGCGGCCGGTGAACTCGTCGACGATCACCACTTCGCCGTTCTGCACCACGTAATGCTGGTCCCTGTGGTAGAGCACGTGCGCGCGCAGGGCGGCGTAGACGTGGTGGATCAGCGAGATGTTGGCGGCGTCATACAGGCTGCTGCCGGGGGCCAGCACGCCCAGTTCGGTGAGGATGGCCTCGACCTTCTCGTGGCCGGCCTCGGACAGCAGCACCTGGTGCGCCTTCTCGTCCACCGAATAGTCGCCCGGCGGCGGCGGCTCGTCCGGCTTGGGCTCGTGCGCCATGCGCGTGAGACGCGGCGGCACCTGGTTCATCAACTGGTACATGGCGACGTTGTCGTCGGCCTGGCCGGAGATGATCAGCGGCGTTCGCGCCTCGTCGATGAGGATGGAGTCCACCTCGTCGACGATGGCGTAGTTGAGCGGCCGCTGCACCCGCTGTTGCGGGGTGAAGACCATGTTGTCGCGCAGGTAGTCGAAGCCGTATTCGTTGTTGGTGCCGTAGGTGATGTCGGCGGCGTAGGCGGCCTGCTTCTCCTCGTTGGGTTGTTGCGACACGATCACGCCGACGCTCAAGCCCAGGAAGCGGTAGATCTTGCCCATCCAGTCGGCGTCGCGGCTGGCCAGGTAGTCGTTCACCGTCACCACGTGCACGCCCTTGCCGGGCAGGGCGTTCAGGTACACCGCCAGGGTGGCCATCAGGGTCTTGCCCTCGCCGGTGCGCATCTCGGAAATCTTGCCCTGGTGCAGGGCCATGGCGCCGACGATCTGCACGTCGTAGTGGCGCATGCCCAGCGTCCGCTTGGCGGCCTCGCGCACGGTGGCGAAGGCTTCCGGCAGCAGGGCGTCGAGGGTTTCGCCGCCCTCCAGGCGGGCGCGGAATTCGGCGGTCTTGCCGCGTAATTCGTCGTCGGAGAGTTTCTCGAAGGCGGCCTCGAGGGCGTTGACCTTGGCGACGGCGCCCCAGTACTGCTTCAGCAGGCGGTCGTTACGGCTGCCGAAGACTTTCTTGAGAAGGTTGGAAATCATGAAACTTGCCCCCTTCGGGGGAAATGAAGGAGATACGAGGGATGGGCGGAATCGACGAATGCTACCATACCGCCGCCTCCCCCTCTGCGCACGACGCTACCCGTAAAGCCTTGGCCTCGCGTCCCTTTCCCCTCGTGCGCCTGCGCGGTTTGCTGCAGGCCGATCGCTCGCTGGCCGTGGCCCTGCCCGAAGCGGAACGGCTGGCCGCCCTCAATCGCCGTTTCGCCGGCGTGGTGCCCAAGGCGGTGGCGCGCGCCTGCCGCGTCGCGGCCATCCAGGGCGACACCGCCCTGGTGTTCTGCGCCAACGGCGCCGCCGCCAGCCGCGTGCGCGCCGAGGGCAGCCTGGTCAGATTCCGAAGCTCCTCCCAGGTGTCCCCG
>JBBIPL010000148.1:0-3199 GCA_037442845.1 Hydrogenophilales bacterium
AGCAACTGCCCGGCGATGGCCCAGTTCTCGTCCGGCAGTTCCTCGAAGGCGATGTAGGTGTAGCGCTTGGGCTTGAGGGCGTGGCGCTCCAGGGTGTCGGTGATTTCCTCGGCGATCTTTTTCTTCTGTTCCCGGCTCAGGCTGCCGGCGAGCTTGATGGTGACGACGGGCATGTCAGGTTCCTTCCTGGATGTGCCGGAACACGGCCCGGAACATCTCGGGGGTGAGCCGGCGGGTTTGTGTGTTGTAGCGGGAGCAGTGGTAGCTGTCGTAGAGGCGCAGGTTCGCTCCCTCTCTTCCCGGCAGGGGGAGTAGGTGGCGGGCGGCGTGGGCGAAGGGGTAGGCCTTTTCCTTCAGGCCCAGGGCCATGAGCACCGCCTTGTGGGCGATCTGGCCCAGGGCCAGGACGGCGGCGCCGGCGGGCAAGTCTTTCAACTCGCTCTTCAGGTAGGCGTTGCAGCGCTTGATCTCGGCGGTTTCCGGCTTGTTTTGCGGCGGCACGCATTTGACCGCGTTGGTGATGCGGCAGCCGGTCAAGCTCAGGCCGTCGTCGGCGGAAACCGAGGCGGGCCGCTCCGCGTAGCCGAAGGCGTGCAGGGTCTCGTAGAGCAGGATGCCGGCGTGGTCGCCGGTGAACGGCCGGCCGGTGCGGTTGGCGCCATGGAAGCCGGGCGCCAGGCCGACGATGAGGAGCTTCGGCATGGCGTCGCCGAAGGCGGGTACCGGCTTGCAGTAATAACCGGCATGGCTGGCGCGGCCGGCTTCGAGGAAGGCGGCCAGGCGCGGGCAAGCGGCGCAGTCGGGGGTGAAGGTCATGGGATCGATGAACAGATTTCCCCCTTTCCGAAGCGCTCGGCCAACACGGAATGGGGAAGAAACCCGCTCAATGCAACTGCGCCGGCGTGCCCTGCATGTCCTCGGGTAGTTCGGCGTGCACGTTCTCGCCGTCCGGGTTGGGAAACAGCGGGGCGCCGCAGTCGTCGCAGTATTCCAGCGGCATGCGGGTGTCGAGGAGGCGCACTTCGCCGATGCCGGTGCTCTTCAGCAGGGCCTCGATCTCGGCGCCGAGGTCGGCGTTCTCGTCCTCGTGGCCGAGCAGGGGCCAGGTGACGCCGTGCACGACGTCGTCGGAATTGGCCAGGGTGAAGCCGACGCGCCATTCCTCCAGCCAGTGTTCGTAGTAGGGCGCGGCGACGGCGCGGATGCGGTTGGCCGGCTCGTTGAACAGGGTCTTCAGGTATTCCACCGCCGCCTTCAGGGCGAAGGGCCGGGTGTCGCGGTCGGCCTGGCGCCAGGCGGCGAAGTAGGCGTCGGGCAGCAGCAGTTCGTAGGCGCAGCCGGCGAGCAGGTTCTGGAAGTTGGGGCCGCCCTGCTCGCGCCAGGCCGCCAGCGCCGCCGGCCGGCCGCCCTCGGCCTCGTTCCAGCGGAATACCGGCCGGCCCACCGGCACCTGCACGGAGGCGAGCAGGTAGCGCACGTCGGAAACGAAGACCTGGCTTTCGGTCAGGCGCCGGGTATCCACTTTCAGGTCCTTGCCGGCGGCGGCGGCATTCCACAGCTCGTCGGCGAAGGCGCGGGTCTCGGCGTAGCCCTGCGGCAACTGGTCCGGGCTGAACAGATAGTCGGCGAAATGCGCGCGCGCCTCGGCCCCCAGCACATGGGCGCCGAGCTGGGCGCGCAGGGCGTCGAGCGTGGCCTTGGGCACGGCGCGCGTGGGAATGGCATAACGCGACCAGGCCAGCACCGGCAGGGCGATGAGCAGGCGCGCGGTGTCGCCCACCCGGCTCACCTCGCAACCCGCCTCGATGAGGTCGGCGAGTTCGTCGTAGGCGCGCGCGTTGGTCTCGTGCAGACGGTCCAGGGCCTGGTTGAGGGCGTCCTCTTCGCCGGCCCGCAGCAGGCGCTCGATGAGGGCGGCGATCTCGGCTTCCAGCCAGGCGTCCTCCAGGCGGCTGCCGGAATCGGCCAGGCCCTGGGCCAGCCAGGCCAGGCGTTCGGCGTCTCGGGAAAGGCGATGGCGTCCATGGATGCGGCGGCGTTTCATGATGCGGTCCTTGTTGCTCGAAAAGATATGTCAGAGGGTGGAATGCGGAAAACCGTCCTGGCGCCCGCCCGCGTTGGTGGGGTCGGCGAGCGCCAGGTCGGCGTCGGCCTGGCCGACGCCGCCCAGATGGTGCAGGGCGGCGACGTAGCGCCGGCTTTCGTGCAGGGCGGTGCGCGAGGGCGGATGCGGGCGACCGTGCATGCGCGCGAGGCGGATGAGGGAGACCGGCGGCAGCGGCCATTTCAGCCCGGCCAGCAAAGCGTCGGCGAGATCGGGACGGTTGCACACCAGCACCATGTCGCAGCCGGCAGTGAGCGCCGCCGTCGCCCGCTCGGCGATGCCGCCGGCGACGCTGGCGCCTTCCATGGTGAGGTCGTCGCTGAAGATCACGCCCTCGAAGCCGTACTGGCCGCGCAGGATTTCCGTCAGCCACTTGCGCGAGAAACCGGCCGGCCGCTCGTCGACGCGCGGGTAGATGACGTGCGCCGGCATGATGCCGGCGAGGCCCAGGTCGATCATCTGGCGGAAGGGCAAGAGGTCGGCGAATTCCAGGTCGGCGAGCGGACGTTCGTCCACCGGCACGGCCAGATGCGAATCGGCGGCGACGAAACCGTGGCCGGGGAAATGCTTGCCCACCGCGTTCATGCCCGCCTCCTGCAGGCCCAGGGCGAGGGCGTGGGCGAGGTCGGTGACCGCCTGCGGGCTGCGGTGGAAGGCGCGGTCGCCGATGACGCCGCTGTTGCCGTAATCCAGGTCGAGCACCGGCGCGAAGCTGAAATCGACGCCCACCGCGCGCAACTCGGCGCCGATGAGGTAGCCGGCATCGCGGGCCAGGCGGCGCGCGCGCTGCGGATGGGCGCCCCAGATCTCGCCGATGGCGCGCATCGGCGGAATCGCGGTGAAGCCCTCGCGGAAGCGCTGCACGCGGCCGCCCTCGTGGTCGACGCCGATGAGCAGGCGCGGGCTGCGCAGGGCGTGGATCTCGCGGCACAGCTCGGCGACCTGTCGCGGGCTTGCGTAATTGCGCTTGAACAGGATGACGCCGCCCACGCCGGGATGCAGCAGGCGGGCGCGCTCGGCGTCGGTGAGGGCGAGGCCGGCCACATCGGCCATGACCGGGCCCAGGGGCAGATGCCGCGCGGTGGAAAAGATCAT
>JBBIPL010000149.1:0-2808 GCA_037442845.1 Hydrogenophilales bacterium
ATGCCCTTCAGGGTATTCATGCTTCGGGGTGTCTGACAAAGTCATGTCCGTTAATCCAGAACCAATTTGCTTTGCCCACACCGCTCCCTACGATCGCTCAAGTCCGACGGGCTGCTAGAATACGCGGCTCATTCCAGCGAGCCGTGACGCCATGCGCATCTCCCGGTTTTTCCTCTCCACCAGCAAGGAAGCCCCCGCCGAAGCGGAACTCGTCAGCCACAGGCTGATGCTGCGCGCCGGCCTGATCAAGCGTCTGGGCTCCGGCCTTTACACCTGGATGCCCCTGGGCCTGCGCATCCTGCGCAAGGTGGAAGCCATCGTGCGCGAGGAAATGAACCGCGCCGGCGGCATCGAACTGCTCATGCCCGCCGTGCAGCCCGCTGAACTGTGGCAGGAATCCGGGCGCTGGGCGGTGTTCGGCCCGCAGATGCTGAAGATCAAGGACCGCCACGGCCGCGACTTCTGCTTCGGCCCCACGCACGAGGAAGTCATCACCGACCTGGCGCGCAGGGAAATCCGCTCCTACCGCCAGCTGCCGGTGAACTTCTACCAGATCCAGACCAAATTCCGCGACGAGATCCGGCCCCGCTTCGGCGTCATGCGCGCGCGCGAATTCCTCATGAAGGACGCCTATTCCTTCCATGCCGGCGAGGACAGCCTGGACGCCACCTACCAGGTCATGTACGCGGCCTACAGCCGCATCTTCAGCCGCCTGGGCCTGAAGTTCCGCGCCGTGGCCGCCGACACCGGCGCCATCGGCGGCTCCGGCTCGCATGAGTTCCACGTGTTGGCCGATTCCGGCGAGGACGCCATCGCCTTCTGCCCCGATTCCGACTACGCCGCCAATGTGGAGATGGCCGAGGCGGTAGCGCCGACATCGCCCCGCCCCACCGCCGGCGCGAGCATGGCCAGGGTGGCCACGCCCGGCCAGCACAGCATCGAGGAAGTCAGCACGTTCCTCAAGGTGGCCGCCGACCGTGTGGTGAAGACCCTGGTGGTGCGCGGCGAGAAAACCGAAGCCAATCCGGCCGGCCTGGTCGCCCTCCTGCTGCGCGGCGACCACCCCTTGAACGAGGTCAAGGCCGGCAAGCTGCCCGGCGTGCTCAACCCTCTGGAATTCGCCAGCGATGGTGAAATCCGGACAGTCCTGGGCTGCGGCGTCGGCTCCCTCGGCCCGGTGGGCCTCAACATTCCCGTGTTCGCCGACCGCTCGGTGATGAACCTGGCCGACTTCGTCTGCGGCGCCAACAGCGACGGCTGCCACCTCACCGGCGTCAATTTCGGCCGCGACCTGCCCGAGCCCCAAGCCGTCGATATCCGCGATGTCCTGGCGGGGGATCCCAGCCCGGACGGCAAAGGCCGCCTGGAGCTGTGCCGGGGCATCGAGGTCGGCCACATTTTCAAGCTCGGCGCCAAGTATTCGCAGGCTCTCGACGCCAAATTCCTGGACGAGAACGGCAAGTCCCAGGTGCTGGTCATGGGCTGCTACGGCATCGGCGTCTCGCGCATCGTCGGCGCCGCCATCGAGCAGGGCCATGACGAGCGCGGCATCGTCTTCCCCCAGTCCATGGCGCCGTTCGAGCTGGCCATCGTGCCGCTCGGCATCAAGCGCAGCGACGCGGTGCGCGAAGCCGCCGAGGCTCTCTATAATCAGATGGTCGCAGCAGGCATCGACGTCGTGCTGGACGACCGTGACGAGCGCCCCGGCGTGATGTTCGCCGACATGGAGCTCATCGGCGTGCCGCACCGGGTGGTGGTCAGCGAGCGCGGCCTGAAGGAAGGCCTGCTCGAATACCAGGGCCGCACCGAAAGTTCCGGCACGAAGATTGCTAAAGCAGATGCAGTCGATTTCATTGTGGGACGGGTCAAGGCATGTCGAAACGCGGTTTGAAGCACCTCATCTGGGGCGTGGCCTTCCTGGCCGGGACCGCCCATGCCGGCGCGCAGAAATACGAGCCTCTGTCCGCCAGCGTCAAGTCGCAGATGTCCAAGGCAGTGGCCGACGCCGCCGTGCGCCGGGCCGCCTTCGCCGAATCCCCGCAGGTCCAGGCCTGGCTGGCGGAAATGTCGCGGCGCCTGGCCAAGCGCATCCCGGACCAGGAATACCGCGAGGATTTCCTCAACACGGTGCACTACGAATCCATCCGCGCGGGCCTCGACCCCGAACTGGTGCTGGGCCTCATCGAGGTGGAAAGCGGCTTCCGAAAATACGCGGTGTCTGTCGCCTCCGCGCGCGGCTACATGCAGGTCATGCCGTTCTGGGTGGACCTCATCGGCGCCCCGGACCACAACCTCTTCCACCTGCGCACCAACCTGCGCTACGGCGTCACCATCCTGCGCCACTACCTGGACATCGAGCGCGGCGACCTCTACCGCGCCCTGGGCCGCTACAACGGCAGCCTGGGCCGCCCGGAATACCCCAGCGCGGTCTACGCCGCCTGGCGCAACAAATGGACCTACGGCCTGCCGCCCGGCAGCCTGAACAAGAACCGTCAGGTCGAAACCAGCGGTCCGAGGAAGGGCACCTGAACAGCATCCCGCCTCCGTCGGCGCCCACCGCCGGGACGGTCGACGCCGGCCCCGGCGCGGCGCCGCGCAAACAACGCTTTCCCCGTCACCCCAAACACCCCGAGCGCATCTGCTGGGGCTGCGACAAATACTGCCCGGCCGACAACCTGATGTGCGGCAACGGCTCCGGCCGCACCGAACATCCCTGCGAAACGCTGGGGGAAGACTGGTACCTGCAAGGCGGCTGGGCCGAGGAATTCGGCGCGGATGCGCCGGTGGATCCATCCGCGACGCGCTAAG
>JBBIPL010000150.1:0-2808 GCA_037442845.1 Hydrogenophilales bacterium
TATCTGCACGAGCCGGAAATCGGCGAGATCAACCGCATCGTGACCATGTGGCTGGACTTCGCGGAGGGCCAGGCGCGCCGCCGCAAGGAGGTGTTCCTGAAAGACTGGGTGGAGAAGCTGGATGCCTTTCTGAAATTCAACGAACGCGACGTGACGCAGCAGCTCCAGGCGAGGCGCCGGTCGGTGATGCGGCGAACAGCTCCGAGGGGGAGCCGAAGCCGATGCTGGGCACGATGTCGTCCCCGCCCGCTTCCGCGCGTCGCCAGACCGACGCGGCGTCCTTCAATGCCTGGGCCGGTGTGGTGATGGTGATTTCGACCTTGCTCATGTTTCCCACTCCCTGTCCGCGTGGCGGGGCTACCGCCTTTCCAGCGCGTCCGCCAGAAACCGCGCGGTCACGATGCGCGTTGCGCCGTGTCGCTCCAATCGGAGCAGGTCGCTTTTGTCCCCGGTGGCCAGATATTCCGCCTTGGACTTTTCGGCCACGGCCAGCAGCCAGTCGTCGTCGGGATCGGGTGAGCGTTCGATTCTGGGCAGGGGGTCGCACATGAGGGCGAGGCGCCGGATGTCGTTGACCAGCCGGCCGGCTTCGCTGGGTTTGATCCGCTCGCGGAAGAATGGCCGGCGGGAAACGAGGTTGATCTCCTCCAGTTGCCGTTCGCAGGTGACAAGCTGGAAGCGTCCCTCTTTCCAGTATTCGTAGAGCCGATCCGGTGGGGTGCCGCGTGCCATCAGGGCGGAGATCAGGATGTTGGTGTCGAGGATGACGCGCACGACCTGAACGGGTCAGGCGTGAATTGACGTTTCGGCGCGTACTTCGCGCACGGCTGCGTCGATGGCGGCTTCCAGTTCTTCCGGCGAGAGATCCCGGTTGCGTTCCTTGATGCCCTGGACGGTTTGGTCTAGTACACGCCAACGTACGGCTTCTTCGACGAAACGGGAGAGGTCGCCCTTCTTCATGCCCTGCGCGCCCAGGAAGGTGCGCAGGGATAGATCGGTTTCCTTGGATACCTTGATGGTCCAGCGAATGGCTTCGGACATGGCGATCTCCCGCAGATAAACGTTTATGCGCTTATGTTATCACCGGCTGCCGCAGTTGCCGCCCAGCTTGTCATGGTGCCGAAGCGGCCGTTGTCCGCATTGCTTCCAACGACCTCGCGCCCACCCCCAAATCCCGCCAGTTCGCCGGATGGCAGGTGAACAACAGAATTTGATGCCGGGTGGCGGCGTCGAACAACAGGCGCTTCATTTGCGCCAAACGGGTCTCGTCGCTGTGGACCAGGGCGTCGTCGAGGATGACGAGGGTGGGGCGTCCGGCTTCCTTGAGCAGGTCGGCGTAGGCCAGGCGGCTGATGACGCCCATTTGTTCGCGGGCGCCGAAGCTCAGTTCTGCGAACAGGCCAGTCTCCGGGCCGTTGCCGCCGGGCCGGGTGAGGGGGCCGGGGCTGAGGTTTTCGTCGATCTCCAGGCTGGCGTGGGGGAACAGCAGTTGCAGGTAGCGGTTGAGGTGCTTTTGCAGGGGCGCCTGGAGTTTGCGGGTGAGGATGGCGCGTTTGTCATGCAGCAGGTTAAGCAGGTAGTCCAGGGCCTGGGCGCGGCGTTGCAGCTCGCCGCCGCGGCGACGGGCCTGTTCCAGGTCCTGCGCCAGTTTTGCGCGGCGTTCCTCCAGCCCCAGGGCGCCGGTGGTCTGTAGCTCCACTTCCAGTTTCATCAAGATGTCGCGGCGTTCGGCATGCTGTTTTTCCAGTCGCTCGGCGCTCTTGCGGAAGCGCTCGATGTCTTGCCGGAGGAGTTCGGGACTGGCTTCGGCGACCTGGCGGGCCAGTGCCTCGATGCGCGCGGCCAGGCTGGCCTGATCGGCGCGGGCATCCACCAGCGCCTGGTTGGCGGCCGAAAGGCGGGCGGCCCGCTCGGGGGCGTCCAGCACGGCCTGGGCGGCGGCCAGTTCGCGCGCCGCCGCTTCGCTGACGGTCTGGGCGTTGCCGGCGGCGAGGCGCGCCTGGTTGAGCTGGCGGTTGATCTGTTCCAGGGACTGCCGGGCGGATTCCTCGGCGGCCTCGGCCTGGGAGACCGCTGGCTGATCCGTTGCGGATTCCGGGGCGGCAGGCAGGTGGGCAAGGGCTTGTTCGGTTTCGCGTACGCGCGCGGCGTGGCCGGCCTGTTCCGCGCGCAGGGCGTCGATGCCTTTGGGGGCGAGGGCTTTGAGGGTGGCGGTGGCGGTCTTGGCTTCGGCCTGGTGCCGGGCGTGGCTTTGCAGGCGGGCCTCGGCGGCTTCCAGGCTGGCGAGGCCGAGCCGTTGCAGCAGGGCGGTGTGGGCATCGGCCAGGGCCTGTTCCTGGCGGCCGAGTTCGGCCAAGTCGGCGCCGCCGGGGGTGATGTCGAGTCGGCCAAGGCCGGGCAGGGTGACGCGGGTGGCTTCGGTCAGCAGGCGGTCGCCGCTGTTGGTGACGGATTCCCGTCCGATCTCGATGCGGCCGCCCTCGGCCAGGGCGAAGCGTAGCCGGGTGGCGATGGCGTCGCGCCGGATGCGCAGTTCGCGCATCCCGCCGTGTTGTTCCCTGAGGGTGTCCAGGTCCTTGAGGTCGATCTTCGATTCGGCCAGTTGTTGCTGCAGGTTGATGAGGGCGGCCTGCTGGACCTCGGCCTTGGCGAGGGCCTCCGCGCTGCTCTCCAGCTTGCGTTGCAGTTCGTCCTGCTGGCGCACCAGGTCGCGCCGGGCGGCTTCCCGGCGAGCCAGGCGCAGGCTGTCGCGCGCGGCGTCATAACGACCTGTTCAGAAATAACATGAGCAATTACTCGATCTTTGGT
>JBBIPL010000151.1:0-2799 GCA_037442845.1 Hydrogenophilales bacterium
GCTCCACCGATAACTTTGCGGTGCGCCCCGTTTCGCTTGCGCTCACCGCCACGGTCTGCGGCGGCGGCACGCGCGTCGCGGCGGTGGTGGGCGGCAGGGCTGCGGGGACGCCCGTCGACAAGGCCGGGGTTGCCGCGGCGGCGGCAGGGGCCGCGCCTGCGGCGGCCGGCTGGGCGACGCGCATCAGGGCGTTGACCTGCTGCGCGGTCTGGGAAATGCGCACCGGCTGAACCGGCGTCACCGGCGCCTGATTCAGCAGAAAGGTCGGCCTCGGCCCGGCATTCAGGAAGGTCAGGCGCACCGTGTCGCCGACCTGGCTGCCGCGCGGCAAACCCATGTCCAGCTTCTGCCCGGCCACCTGCACCAGATGGCGGCCGTTGGCCAACTGATCCAGCACCTTGCCGCTGTACTCGGCGCCCACCTTGAACGGCAGCGCCTGTTCCGCGCGGTTGCCCTGCGTCAGAGCGCCAGCCTGGCTCTTCATCCAGGTCAGCAGGAGCTCGGGCAGGGCGGAGAGATTCATGACCCGGACTTTTGCAGAGCGATGATGAGTTCGGCCTCGGTCAGGGAAATGCCCAGTTGCGCGGCCAGTTCCGCCGCCGTGGCGCCCGATCGCGCCATGCGCGCGGCCTCGGCGTGCTGGTTTTTGAGGACATCGAGGGTGGAGTCGGCGGGCGGGCGGGCTTCAAGGGCTTCCAGCCGCTGGCCCAGTGCGGCAATGCCGCGCTCCAACTCCTCGACCCGCGTAGCCAGCCGGTCCTGCCGCACCCGGTTGCGACGGCGGGAAAAGAGCAGCACCTCCAGCACATACACCACGCTGGCCAGCACCACCGCCAACAGCAATTCACGCCCGGTAAAGGTCAGGGTATCCAGCATGGCCCGCGCATCCCTCGAAATCGGAGGCCCGATTGAGCCATATTTCGGCGCGGGAGGTGGAAACTTGAACCCGGTTTGCGCACCCAGGGATGGTCGTCACCTTCCCGCTGGAGTTTTCGCGCCGCGCTGCCTCCCTGGGCGCCGAGCCAGCGCCCGGAGTAAGCGGACACCAAGGTGCTGGTCAGGTGGATTGTTGGGCTTCGCCGCGCAAACCAGCCGCGATGTTTCGATTGATGTTGATGAGGATGTCCAGCTTTTCCGAGGCCGGATAGGCCATGACCTCGAAGATCCGGCGATCGACGAATACGCTCAAGGCCAGGATGTTCTGCTTGATCTCCGCCGGCAACGGGTTATCCGCCTGGGAGATCTCGGACTGGAAGAAACTCCACACGCGCTGGTTGAACTTCAAGGCCTCGTCGAGCAGGGCATCGCGGCCGGCCTCGTTCCAGTGCTGCTGCACATCTTGCAGTTTGAGCGCGGCCTTGGTGAGTACGGAGGCCTCCAACTCCCGGCCGGAGAGGGTCGATTTCTCGACGCTCTGGTAAGCGTCAAGGGGATTCGCGGACATTGGACAACAGCTCCTTCTCGTACTGGATCAGATTCGCGGTGTGCTTCAGGGCCTGATAATAATTGCCGGCCAGGACTTCCTCACTGATGCGGGTGATGCGCTCCGTGGCGCTGGGCGCGGCGGCGATGACCGCCTTGACCAGCGACCAATAAGCCTGATGGTAATTGGCCATATTCGCCGGTTCCATGTACATGAGCTGGATGGCGAGATAGATGCGCTTGCAGGGCGTGTCGGCCTGCGTCTCGGAGAGAATGTCCTTTTCCCGCAGTATGGATACATCGTTGAGCACCGTAAGGGTACAGCGGCTGTCGCCGTTGACCAGGACGGCGCCGCCGACAAAGAGCTTTTCATGGGGCTTGAGATCCAGGCGCAGCGGCATGCCCGGATCCGTCAGCCGGCATCGGCCAAGGCTTGTCGCGCGCCGCCGCCGATCGTCCGGCTGGAACCGCCGGCCACATACCCCTGTATCTGGTCCGCCTGGAAAGTCGCGCGCTCCGCATCCAGACCGCCGACAAAGCGCATCACGTCTTCCCGCATGGTCTTCTGCATCCGCGCGATGTTCTCCCGCGTCCGGTTCACCATGTCCAGAGCGCTCATGACTTCAGCATCCTTCGCGGTTTGCGGGTTCAACTCGGGAATCGCCAGATCGCCCTGGCGCGGCAACACCGCGGCGGGCGGCATGACCTCTCGCCAATCCATGATCCGCGCCGCCTGGGCAGGAATTTCGGGGCGTTCCGCGGCTGGAGGGAAAGCCAGGGCTTCGAGTTGCTTGCGCAATCCGGTGATGGAATTCAAATAGGCAATGCGTTCAGGGCTGTCCTGCGCAAAAGGTGGGTATTGTTTGACGATGTGCGTCAGATTGGTCTTGATTTCACGCAACAACTGATCTGCCGCGCTGAGGCCCGCATGGGCGTCGCGTATCCGCATAGCCGCTTCGGCAAGCGCATCCTTGGCCTGCCTGATTTGGGCATGCAGCCCGGACTGGATCTGTACGCCCAGCCCCACCTTTCCCACCTCCTGTTGACCGCGACCGGCGGGCGGCATTCCGCCATGAGACAGGGTTCGCGGCATGGCAACGGGAAAGGAAAGCACGCTTCCAAGCTCGTTCACCATTTTCTTCTCCTTGCCGGGAACCGGGTTTCCCCGGTTCCCGGCGCATCACGAGCGGACCCTGCTTAGAACAGACGCAACACCGATTGCGCCGCCTGGGCGGACAGCGAGAGGGCCGTGACCCCCAACTGCTGCCTGGTTTGCAGCAGCAGCATGTTGGCGCCTTCCTCGTTGGTGTCCGCGTTGGTCAGCTTGCCCGCGCCATCCACCAGGGTGTTCACCATATCGGTGATGAACTGCTGACG
>JBBIPL010000152.1:0-2781 GCA_037442845.1 Hydrogenophilales bacterium
TCCCTGCTCGACTACATCCGCCGCACCCGCGTCGCCGCCGGCGAGGCGGGCGGCATCACCCAGCACATCGGCGCCTATCACGTGGAAACCGGCAAGGGCATGATCACCTTCCTGGACACCCCCGGCCACGAGGCCTTCACCGCCATGCGGGCGCGCGGCGCGAAAGCCACCGACATCGTCATCCTGGTGGTGGCCGCCGACGACGGCGTCATGCCGCAGACGCGGGAAGCCATTCACCACGCCAAGGCCGGCAACGTGCCCATCGTCGTGGCGGTGAACAAGATCGACAAGCCGGAAGCCAACCCGGAAAAGATTCGCCAGGAAGTCTCCAACGAAGGCGTGGTGCCCGAAGAATGGGGCGGCGACGCCCAGTTCGTGGACGTCTCCGCGAAAACCGGCAAGGGCATCGACGCCCTGCTCGACGCCGTGCTGCTGCAGGCCGAGGTGCTGGAACTGAAGGCGCCGGTCGACACCCTGGCCAAGGGCGTGGTCATCGAATCCCGCCTGGACAAGGGCCGTGGTCCGGTGGCCACCATCCTCGTGCAGTCCGGCACCCTCAAGCGGGGCGACGTCATGCTGGCCGGCTCCGCCTTCGGCAAGGTGCGCGCCATGCTGGACGAGACCGGCCGCCAGGTGAACGAGGCGGGACCCGCCATCCCGGTGGAAATCCAGGGCCTGTCCGACGTGCCCGGCGCCGGCGAGGATGTGCTGGTGCTGCCCGACGAGCGCAAGGCGCGGGAGATCGCCCTGTTCCGCCAGGGCAAGTTCCGCGACGTCAAGCTGGCCCGGCAGCAGGCCGCCAAGCTGGAGAACATGTTCGAGCAGATGGGCGAGGGCGGGGTCAAATCCCTGGCCCTCATCCTCAAGGCCGACATGCAGGGCTCCTACGAGGGTCTGGCGCATGCCCTGGGCAAGCTGTCCACCAGCGAGGTCAAGGTCAACATCATCCACTCGGCGGTCGGCGCCATCTCCGAATCCGACATCAACCTGGCCATCGCCTCCGGCGCGGTCATCATCGGCTTCAACGTGCGCGCCGACGCCCAGGCCCGCAAGCTGGCGGAATCCGCCGGCGTCGACCTGCGCTACTACAACATCATCTACGAGGCCGTGGATGACGTGAAGGCGGCCCTCGGCGGCCTGCTCTCCCCGGAGAAGAAGGAGAAGGCCCTGGGCCTGGCCGAGATCCGCCAGGTGTTCCGCATCACCAAGGTCGGCGCGGTGGCCGGCTGCTACGTGCTCGACGGCCAGCTCAAGCGTTCCGCGCGGGTGCGGGTGCTGCGCGACAACGTGGTGGTGCACGACGGCGAACTCGACTCCCTCAAGCGCTTCAAGGATGACGTGAAGGAAGTGAAGGCCGGCTTCGAATGCGGCCTTTCGCTGAAGAACTTCGACGACATCCAGGAAGGCGACCAGCTCGAATGCTACGAGGTGGTCGAGGTGGCGAGAACTTTGTAAACCGGGGAGGCGGGAGGCGTACTCGCCGCGCGCACTTTTCGCCTCACGCCTCACGCCTCACGCCTAACCATGACCAACCCCCGTTCCCGCCGCGTCGCCGAGCAGATCCGCCATGAACTGGCGGACATCGTGCTGCGCGAGATGAAGGACCCCCGCGTCGCCGGCGTATCCTTCACCGCCGTCGACGTCGGCAGCGACCTGGAGCACGCCAAGGTGTGGTTCACCACCTTCCAGGCCGACCACGAGGCGGCCCGCCAGGGCCTCGCCCACGCCGCCGGCTTCCTGCGCACGGAACTGGCGCAGCGCATGCGCATGCGCACCGTGCCCAAGCTCGGTTTCCAGTATGACGAGTCGGTGGAACGCGGGGCGCACCTGTCGCACCTGATCGATCTGGCGGTGGAGGAAGACCGCCGCCATCACCAGGACCAGCCGCCGCGGGACGATGAAGCGCAAGCTTGACGGCGTCCTCCTGCTGGACAAGCCCGCCGGCCTCACCTCCAACGCCGCCCTGCAAAAGGCCAAGCGCCTGTATCGCGCGGAAAAGGCGGGCCATACCGGCACCCTGGATCCCTTCGCCACCGGCCTGCTGCCCCTGTGCCTGGGGGAGGCCGCCAAGTTCTCCCAATTCCTGCTGGATGCCGACAAGGTCTATCGCGCCGAGCTGAAATTCGGTGTGCGCACCGCCTCCGGCGACCTCGACGGCGAAGTCATCGCCACCCGGCCTGTCGACCTGACAGAAGCCCGGTTGCGCCGGGCACTGGAAAATTTCCTGGGCGAGATCGAACAGGCGCCGCCCATGCATTCCGCCCTCAAGCACCAGGGCCGCCCGCTCTACGAATACGCGCGCCGGGGCGTCGAGATCGAACGTCCGCCGCGCCGCGTCGTGGTGCGCGCGCTCGAACTGGAGTCCTTTCAGGGAGAAACCTGTACGCTGCGCATCCACAGCGGCAAGGGTTTCTACGTGCGCGCCCTGGCCGACGACCTCGGCGAGCGCCTGGGTTGCGGCGCCCATCTGGCCGGCCTGCGCCGTCTGGCGGTGGGGCGCTTCGACGTCGCCGACGCCCTCAGCCTGGAGGATCTGGAAGCCATGCCCGAGGCGCAGCGCGATGCCCACCTGGCGCCCGCCGACGCGCTCATCGACGCTCTGCCGGAACTGCGCCTGGACGCCGAGGCGGCCTGGCAGATCATGCATGGCCAGGCGGTCTGGCTGCCGCGTCTGCGCGTTGGTGTCCTGCATCGCATCTATGCACCGGGAGAACGCTTTCTCGGCGTCGCCGAGGTGGGCGAGGACGGCAAGCTGGCGCCCAAGCGGCTGGTCGTCCAGGC
>JBBIPL010000153.1:0-2772 GCA_037442845.1 Hydrogenophilales bacterium
GCCAGGCCCAGTCGACCGCGTCCTCGCGCTTGAGATGGTTGAGCAGGCCATGGAACAGCCAGGCATCGGCGCCGGGCCGAATGGCCAGATGCAGGTCCGCCAGGTCGGCGGTGGCGGTGCGGCGCGGGTCCACCAGCACCACCCGCATGCCCGGCCGCGCCGCCTTCGCCGCCGCCATGCGCTGGTACAGCACCGGATGGGTCCAGGCGGCATTGGAACCCACCAGCACCACCAGGTCGGCCAGTTCCAGATCCTCGTAGCAGCCGGGTACCGTATCCGTGCCGAAGGCCCGCTTGTGGCCCGCCGCCGCCGAGGACATGCACAGCCGGGAATTGGTATCGATGTTGGCGCCGCCGATGAAGCCCTTCATCAGCTTGTTGGCGACGTAGTAGTCCTCGGTGAGCAACTGGCCGGAGACATAGAAAGCCACCGCCTCCGGGCCATGTTCGGCGATGACCCGGGCGAATCGACTCGCCACCGTTTCCAGAGCCGTGTCCCAACTCACCCGTTCGCCGCCGATCTCCGGGTACAACAGCCGGTCCTCCAGGCTCAGCGTCTCGCCGAGGGCGGCGCCCTTGGAGCACAGGCGGCCCCGGTTGGCCGGGTGCTCCGCATCGCCGCGCACGCTGAAGGCGTCGCCCTCGCGGCTCACCAGCACGCCACAGCCGACGCCGCAGTAGGGACAGGCGGTGCGGACGGGGAGTGACTTGGATGCCGGCATGCTCGTCATCCCCGCGCAGGCGGGGATCCAGTCTGATGCCATGGTTTTCCTGGATTCCCGCCTGCGCGGGAATGACGTTCAAACATCGGGGCAGCCTTCGTCGGGCGTCAGCGACAGGCGCACCATGCCGTCGCTCACCCGCACCGGGTAGCGCGCCGCGCAACCCTCGTCCGGCGCCACCGCCAGGCCCGTGTCCAGGGCGATCTTCCAGTCGTGCAGGGGGCAGGCCACCCGCTTGCCGGAGACGATACCCTGGGACAGGGGACCGCCCTTGTGCGGGCATTGGTCACGCAGGGCGAAGACCTCGTCGTCCACGCTGCGGAACAGGGCGATGTCGCCCTGCGCCGTCTTGACCACGCGGGCGCCCTGACGGGGAATGTCTTCGACGGGGCCGATCTCGATCCAGTGTTCGTTCATCTTCATGTCCTTGTTTCCTTCGTCAGGCCAGCACCGCGATGGGAATGAATTCCTTCCTCAGTTCGCCCTCGGTGCGTTCCTTCCACGGGTCCACCTGGGCGGGTTTCTGGGACACGGCGAAGCGCTCCGCCAACGCCTTGCGGCTGGCCTCGTCCTCCACCACCTTCGCCTTGATGTGGGCCAGGCCCACCCGCTCCACCCAGGGCGCGGTGCGTTCCAGGTAATGCGCTTCCTCCCGGTAGAGCTGGGTAAAGGCGGCGCAGTACTCCAACACCTGCGCCTCGGTCTCCACCCGGCAGAGCAGGTCGGTGACGCGCACCTTGATGCCGCCGTTGCCGCCCACATGCAACTCGTAGCCGGAATCCACGCACACCACGCCGAAGTCCTTGATGGTGGCCTCGGCGCAGTTGCGCGGGCAGCCGCTTACGGCCAGCTTGAACTTGTGCGGCATCCAGGAACCCCAGGTGAGCTCTTCCAGCTTGACGCCCAGGCCCGTCGAATCCTGCGTGCCGAAGCGGCACCACTTGGCGCCGACGCAGGTCTTCACCGTGCGCAGGGCCTTGCCGTAGGCGTGCCCGGAGACGAAGCCGGCGTCGGACAAGTCCTTCCACATGGCCGGCAGGTCTTCCTTCTTGACGCCGAACAGATCGATGCGCTGGCCGCCGGTGACCTTCATCTCCGGCACCTTGAACTTGTCCGCCACGTCGGCGATGGCGCGCAGGTCGGACGGCGTGCACAGGCCGCCGAACATGCGCGGCACCACGGAAAAACTGCCGTCCTTCTGGATGTTGCCGTGAGCGCGCTCGTTGATGAAACGGGACTGGGCGTCATCCACGTATTCCGCGGGCCAGGCGGCGAGCAGGTAGTAGTTGAGCGCCGGGCGGCACTTGTTGCAGCCGTCCGGGGTTTTCCAGTCCAGGGCGCGCATCAGGTCGGGCATGGTCTTCAGGCCCTGGGCGGCGATCGCTTCCCGCACCTCGTCGTGGGTGTGCTCGGTGCAGCCGCACATCGGCTTCTTCGATGGCGCGGTGGAATAGTCGCCGCCCACGGTCGCCGCCAGCAGGGTTTCCACCAGGCCGGTGCAGGAACCGCAGGAGGCCGAGGCCTTGGTGTGGGCGCGCACCTCGTCCAGGGTGAACAGCTTGTTGGCGCGGATGCTGGCGACGATGGCGCCCTTGCAGACGCCGTTGCAGCCGCAGATCTCGGCCGTGTCCGGCAGGGAAAGCACGCGGCTCTTGTCGCCGCCGCCGGCGCCGCCGCAGTTGCCGCTATCGCCGATGTGGTGGCGGCCGAACAGCAGCTTGTCGCGATAGTCGGAGACGTCGGTGCCGTCGCGCATCAGCTCGAAATACCAGGCGCCGTCCAGGGTGTCGCCGTACAGGCAGGCGCCGGCCAGCTTGTTGTCCTTCAGCACCAGCTTCTTGTAGGCGCCGCGGCCCGGATCCTGGAAGACGATCTCCTCGCAGCCCTCGCCGCCCAGGAAGTTGCCGGCGGAGAACAGGTCGATGCCCGTCACCTTCAGCTTGGTCGAGGTCATCGAACCCTGGTAGCGCGCCACGCCGTGCTCCGCCAGGTGGTTGGCGCAGACCTTGGCCTGCTCGAACAGGGGGGCGACCAGGCCGTAGGCGATGCCC
>JBBIPL010000154.1:0-2690 GCA_037442845.1 Hydrogenophilales bacterium
GCGCGAACTGACGCCGCGCAACATCCTGATCTCCGCGCGGCGCGAAAATCATTAAAGAATTTTTACGCGCTGCCGTTAAGCGACAGGCCGAAAGCTTGGTGCAAGCCCACCGTGCGGCACAACGATCAATTTTTAGGAGACATCACATGTACAAACATTTTTCAGCCGCTGTGTTCGCTTTCATGTCCTGCGCCCTGCTGGCGCCCGTCGTACATGCCGTCGAGGAAACCCCGAGGAGCATCCCGGGTGGCGCCTATGTCGATGCGGATAAGGCCAAGGCGCTGTTCGACAAGGGTGCTGTGTTCGTCGACTCGCGCGTGGCCGCCGAATACGCGGAAAAGCACATCAAGGGCGCGCAGAGCATCGTGTACAAGGAAGTGCACAAGAAAGTCTCGAAGCTGGATCCCAAGGATGAGATGGACATGAGCAAACTGCCTGCGGACAAGGCCAAGGCGCTGGTGTTCTACTGCAACGGTTCACCCTGCTGGCGTGGCTACAAGGGTGCCGCCATGGCGATCAAGGCGGGGTACAAGAACGTGAACTGGTTCCGCGACGGCCTGCCCGCCTGGCAGGCCAAGGGCTATCCCACCGAGTAGTCCATGCAAAATGGGCACAGGGCGATGTATCGGGGATCCTCCCGGTATGTCGCCCTTTTAACTGTTGGTGATACCCAGGTCCTCTCAAGTCGTTCGCCGGGCAGCCCCAGGAACGACTAGGCTCCCATGGGGAGCGGCTCGGTTGTCCTTTTCGAGCCAGGGGCGCCGATAACCCGTTGATCCAGGAGCAGAAAGATGTTGCATACCTTGCGCGGCCTGCTCGTCCTCGTGGTGGCCATGACCTTTGTCGGCATGCTGGTGTTGGGCGGTGCCGCGATCTATGCCGCGCGCAGCGGCGCCAGTTACCTGGAGGAAGTCAACACCCAGGCGATGGCGCCCCTGATGCTGTTGCAGGACATGGAACGCCGCATCAAGGAGGTGCGCTTCCGCATTGCCGGAGTGGCGCTCGAACAATTGCCGACGGTCGGTTCCGCCAATCACCTGAAAGAGGTGCAGGCCCGCCTGCCGGCGGATTGGGCCCGGTTCCGGGGCATGGCTTCCACGCAATCGCTCTCGCCGGAAAGCACGGAGCAGCTCGCCAAGATGGATGAAGGCATGAAGGGCCTGGAAGCCGTCATGGGCAAACTGATGACGGCCTACCAGGGCGACGACATGGCTACCGTGAAAAGCATCCTGGAGGATGAGTGGCCGGGTGTACACGGCGGTCTGATCAAGCCGCTCGAGCAGTTCATGCCGCTTTACCAGGATTCTGCCAAGGCCAGCCTCGCGCAGGCGGCGCACAGCGCCAAGCGGCTGGCCGGACTCGTCGCCGTGGTCGGCGTGGTGGTGACCGGCCTGATGCTGCTGGTGACGGTGCTGTTCCACAGGAAACTGACCCGGCAACTGGCAGCCGCGCAACAGGCGGTGGCAGCGGTCTCCAAGTTCAACCTCGCCGAGCCGATTCCCGCCTCCGACCGCGACGAGATCGGCCTGCTGCTGAAGGGCTTGGCGGAAATGCAGGCGCACCTGCGCGATGTGGTGATGCAGGTCCGCGATGGCGCCACGTCGCTGGAGCGGATGTCCGGAGAACTCGCAACGGTCAGCGAGGAAGTGGCCAATGCCAGCCACAGTCAGGCCGAGTCGGCGTCCGGCATGGCGGCCTCGGTGGAGGAACTGTCGGTTTCCATCGATCAGATGCGCGAACATGCGACCGATTCCAATGCCCTGGCGGTGCGGTCCGGCGAGTGCGCGCGCGAAGGCAGCGATGTCACCCGCAGCGCCTCCCGGGAAATGCAGGCCATCGCCGAAGGCGCGCGGCAATCCGCCGCCATCGTCAGCGAGCTGGGCGCGCTGTCCACCGAGATCAGCGGCATCGTCAATGTCATCAAGGAAATCGCCGACCAGACCAACCTGCTGGCCCTGAATGCGGCCATCGAGGCGGCGCGCGCCGGCGAGCAGGGCCGCGGTTTCGCGGTGGTGGCGGACGAGGTGCGCAAGCTGGCGGAACGCACGGCGGCTTCGACCGAACAGATCGGCGGCATGATCACGCGCATCCAGAGCGGCACGCAGCGAGCGGTGGAGGCCATGGAGGCCGACGTCGGCAAGGCCAACCAGGGCGAGGAACTCGCGCGCAAGGCCGGTGAATCCATCGAGCAGATCGAGCAGCGGGCTTCGGAAGTGGTGCGCGCGGTCAACGAGATCCAGATTGCCCTGTCCGAGCAGAGCGCGGCGGCCAAGGACGTGGCCGTGCGCGTCGAACGCATCGCGCAAATGACCGAAATCAGCGCCAGCGCCAGCCGTCAGACCAGCATGAACGCGGGTCAGGTGTCTGCCCTGGCCGGGCGCCTGAGCCAGTTGATGGGTGGTTTCCGGGTTTAGCGACCGGTCACGCTCACTCGCCGGAAAGGTGGGGCGCCGGCCTCCCGGGCCGGCGCTTGGTGCTGCGCCAAGCGCCGCATGGAGGCGCTGCTGAAGCGGATTTCCTGGCTGCTTGCTTAATCATCGCCCGAGCTTCGCAGCCAAGCCCCATGACCCTGCCCTGCGCAGGGGATTCTCCCCGCGCAACAACAGGGCAGCGCTGTTCCGCTGCGATCAAGGCGATGGACGCAGCTTAAACTCGGATGAAATCTGTCTTGACATCGGGGTCCAGTTCAC
>JBBIPL010000155.1:0-2541 GCA_037442845.1 Hydrogenophilales bacterium
GCGGCGGGCGCCGCCGGCGGCTCGATGAGCGCCTTCATGGACAGGCGCATGCGGCCCTTCTCGTCGGTCTCCAGCACCTTGACCAGCACCGCCTGGCCTTCCTTCAGGTGGTCGGACACGGCGTTGACGCGATGGTGGGCGATCTGCGAGATGTGCAGCAGGCCGTCCTTGCCGGGCAGGATGTTGACGATGGCGCCAAAGTCGAGAATCTTCAGCACGGTGCCGTCGTAGGCTTTGCCCACTTCCACCTCGGCGGTGATGTCCTCGATGCGCTTCTTCGCCAGTGCGCCGGATTCGGCGCTGGTGCAGGCGATCTTGATGGCGCCGTCCTCGGCGATGTCGATCTGCGTGCCGGTTTCCTCGGTGAGCGCGCGGATGGTGGCGCCGCCCTTGCCGATGACGTCGCGGATCTTCTCCGGGTTGATCTTCATGGTGATGATGCGCGGCGCGTACTGGCTCATCTCGTGCGGCGCGGCCTCGGCGGCGTTCATGATGCCGAGAATGTGCAGGCGCGCCTCGCGCGCCTGGGTCAGGGCCACCTGCATGATCTCCTTGGTGATGCCGGTGATCTTGATGTCCATCTGCAGGGCGCTGACGCCCTCGGTGGTGCCGGCCACCTTGAAGTCCATGTCGCCGAGGTGATCCTCGTCGCCGAGGATGTCGGTGAGCACGGCGAAGCGGTTGCCTTCCTTGATCAGGCCCATGGCGATGCCGGCGACGTGGCGGGTCATCGGCACGCCGGCGTCCATCAGGGCAAGGCTGGCGCCGCACACCGAGGCCATCGAGGAGGAGCCGTTCGATTCGGTGATCTCGGACACCACGCGGATGGAGTAGCCGAACGCTTCCTTGTCCGGCAGGCAGGCCGCCAGGGCTCGCTTGGCAAGGCGGCCGTGACCGATCTCGCGGCGCTTGGGGCTGCCGACGCGGCCGGTCTCGCCGGTGGCGAAGGGCGGCATGTTGTAGTGCAGCATGAAGTGGTCGCTGTAGCCGCCGGTGAGCGCCTCGATGGTCTGCTCGTCACGGCTGGTGCCGAGCGTGGCGACCACCAGGGCCTGCGTCTCGCCGCGGGTGAACAGGGCGGAACCGTGGGTGCGGGGCAGCACGCCGGTGCGGATGGTGATGGGCCGCACGGTGCGGGTGTCGCGCCCGTCGATGCGCGGCTCGCCGCCAAGGATGCGACCACGCACCACCTTGGCTTCCAGGCTGTGGAACAGGTCCTTGATGACGTTGGCGGCGGTGGTGTCCATGTCCTGCGTGATCATCTCCGCGAACACCCGGTTGCGGATCTCGTCGACGGCGGCGACGCGAGCCTGCTTCTGCTTGATGGAGTAGGCCTGGTTGAGTCCTTCGCCGCAGATCGCCTGCATCTTTTCGATCAGCGCGGCGGGGGTCTCGGGCGGGGTCCACTCCCAGGCATCCTTGCCGGCCACGTCGGCCAGCTCGTTGATGGCGTCTATGGCGGCCTGCATCTGCTCGTGGCCGAACACCACGGCGCCCAGCATGACCTCCTCGGGCAGTTCCTTGGCCTCGGACTCGACCATCAGCACGGCGGTCTCGGTACCGGCCACCACCAGGTCCAGCTTGGAGCTCTTCAACTCGGTCTGGGTGGGATTGAGCACGTACTGGCCATCCACGTAGCCGACGCGGGCGGCGCCCAGGGGCCCGTTGAAGGGCAGGCCGGACAGGGCCAGGGCGGCGGAAGCGCCGAGCATGGCGGGAATGTCGGAATCCACCTCGGCATTGGCGGACACCACGGTGGCGATGACCTGCACTTCATTGAAAAAGCCGTCCGGGAACAGGGGGCGGATGGGCCGGTCGATCAGGCGGGAAGTCAGGGTTTCCTTCTCGGTGGGCTTGCCCTCGCGCTTGAAGAAGCCGCCCGGGATGCGTCCCGCGGCGTAGGTCTTCTCCATGTAGTCGACGGTCAGCGGGAAGAAATCCTGACCTGGCTTGACTTCGTTCTTCGCCACCACGGTGACCAGCACCACGGTGTCATCCATGCTGACGACCACCGCGCCGGTGGCCTGGCGGGCGATCTCGCCGGTTTCCAGGGTGACTTCGTGGCGACCGTATTGAAATGTCTTTTTGACCGGATTCACGCTGTTGCCTTCCAAATGGTTGTACCGATAAAGCGGAACGGCGCCCTTGGAGGGCGCCGGCTGCATGAGGCTTGGCTTACTTGCGCAGGCCGAGGCGCTGGATGAGCTGAGTGTAGCTGTCCGCGTTGCGGTCCTTCAGGTAATCCAGCAGGCGGCGGCGGCGGCTGACCATCTTGAGCAGGCCGCGGCGCGAGTGGTGATCCTTGGCGTGGGCCTTGAAGTGGCCGGTGAGGTCGTTGATGCGCGCGGTCAGCAGCGCGATCTGCACTTCCGGGGAGCCGGTATCGGCGGCGGCGCGCTGGTAATCCTTGAGGATCTGCGCTTTCTGGGGGGTGGTGATAGCCATGGCAATACTCCTATGCAATCGCGTGGCCCGAGGCTATTCAGGACACGTTCGGGAAAGTCGGCGATTGTACGCCGAGTGTTTGATTTCGTTCAAGAA
>JBBIPL010000156.1:0-2511 GCA_037442845.1 Hydrogenophilales bacterium
ACTCAGTTGACCGCGCCCGAAGGCGGGTTTGTGCGAGTGGCTGGCAAGGCGCGACCCCGTCGCGGGGTCGTTCCCCGCAAGGAGGAGCAAGAGCGGAGTCGTTGCCGCTTTAGCGGCTTTACGAATACGGCCTACCACTTGCGGGTAAGCAGACAGACGCGCGCACAGACCCGAAAGCGGGGCGAAAGCCATGCTCAGACTCACCGAACTCAAACTGCCCCTGGGCCATCCCCAAGACGCCTTGCGCGCCGCCGTCCTGAAGCGCCTGGGCATCACCGAACACGAGCTCATCCGCTTCCACATCCACCGGCGCGGCTACGATGCCCGCAAGCGCGGCCAGATCGCCCTGGTCTACACGGTGGACGTCGAGCTCACCCGCGAAGACGCGGTACGCAAGCGCCTGGCGGGCGACAAGCATGTCGCTGTCACGCCTGACATGGCCTACAAGTTCGTCGCCCGCGCGCCGCAAGACCTCGCCACCCGGCCGGTGGTGATAGGCGCCGGTCCCTGCGGCCTGCTCGCCAGCCTGGTGCTGGCGCAGATGGGCTTCAAGCCCGTCATGCTGGAACGGGGCAAGGCGGTGCGCGAACGCACCCAGGACACCTGGGGCCTGTGGCGCCAGGGCAAGCTGAACCCGGAATCCAACGTGCAGTTCGGCGAGGGCGGCGCCGGCACCTTCTCCGACGGCAAGCTCTACAGCCAGATCAAGGATCCCCGGCACCACGGCCGCAAGGTGCTGGAGGAGTTCGTCCAGGCGGGCGCGCCGGCGGAAATCCTCTACGTCAGCAAGCCCCACATCGGCACCTTCAAGCTGGTGGCCATGGTGGAGCACATGCGCGAGACGATCACCGCTCTGGGTGGCGAGATCCGCTTCCAGAGCAAGGTAACGGACCTGGACATCGTCGACGGCCAGGTACGCGGCGTGGTGCTGGCAAGCGGCGAGCGCATCGCCAGCGAGCACGTCATCCTGGCCCTCGGCCACAGCGCTCGCGACACCTTCGAGATGCTGCACCGGCGCGGCGTCTTCATGGAGCCCAAGCCCTTCTCGGTGGGCCTGCGCATCGAGCATCCGCAGTCCCTCATCGACCGCTGCCGCTTCGGCGCCCAGGCCGGCGATCCGCTGCTGGGCGCGGCCGACTACAAGCTGGTGCACCACGCCGGCAACGGTCGTTCCGCCTACAGCTTCTGCATGTGTCCGGGCGGCACGGTGGTGGCGGCCACCTCGGAAGAGGGACGGGTGGTGACCAACGGCATGAGCCAGTATTCCCGCAACGAACGCAATGCCAACGCCGCCATCGTGGTGGGCATCACGCCCGCGGATTTTCCCGGCGACGTGGCCGTGAATCCCCTCGCCGGCGTCGATTTCCAGCGCCGCTGGGAAGCGGCCGCCTTCGAAGCCGGGGGCCGCAGCTACAAGGCGCCGGCACAGAAGGTGGGTGATTTCCTTGCCGGCCGTCCTTCCACCGGGCCGGGCTCGGTGATCCCCTCCTACACCCCCGGCGTGCACTGGACCGATCTCTCCGCCTGCCTGCCCGACTACGTCATCGCCACCCTTCGCGAAGCCATTCCCGCCTTCGATAGGCAGATCAAGGGCTTCGCCATGGACGACGCGGTGCTCACCGGGGTGGAGACGCGCACTTCCTCCCCGGTCCGCATCACCCGCGGCGCCGACCGCCAGAGCCGCAACACCCGCGGTCTGTATCCCGCCGGCGAAGGCGCGGGCTACGCCGGCGGCATCCTCTCGGCGGCCGTGGACGGCATCCAGGTGGCGGAGGCGGTGGCTCTGAGCATGATCGGGAAAGCCGCGTGACGCTTACCATCCCGGCTCCTCACCCTTTTGGAAAAAGGGGGGGCCAGGGGAGATTTTCCGCGTGTCGCGGTCATCGGCGGCGGGACAGGGAGAGCGGCCGGGGCGAGTTCGTCATCAGCGAAACCGGCGTCGAAGGCAGCCTCATCTACGCATTCTCCGCCGCCATGCGCGCAGCCATCGAGCACACCGGCGCGGCTGGCTTGGGGGCGCTGGATTGGCTGAAAGGGAGAGGCTGATGCACATCTGGGTGGACGCGGACGCGACGCCGGCGGTGATCAAGAACATCCTGTTCCGGGCGGCGGAACGCAAGCATATCCCCACCACCCTGGTGGCCAACAAGCTGCTGCGGGTGCCGCCCTCGCCCTGGATCCGGGCCCTGCAGGTACCGCACGGCTTCGATGTGGCCGACAACGAGATCGCCGGCCGGGTGGAGGCGGGCGACCTGGTCATCACGGCGGACATCCCCCTTGCGGCGCAGGTCATCGAAAAGGGCGGCCATGTCCTCAAGCCGCGCGGCGAGTTCTACAGCCCGGAGAACATCCGCGAAGCCATCAACCTGCGCGATTTCATGGCCGGCCTGCGCGACGCCGGCCTGGCGACGTCCGGGCCGCCGGCTTTCTCCCAGGCCGAGCGCCAGGACTTCGCCAACCAATTGGACCGCTTCCTGGCGAGGGCGACCGGCTGAAAGGGGGGTTCCTTAA
>JBBIPL010000157.1:0-2492 GCA_037442845.1 Hydrogenophilales bacterium
TTCCATGGCCTGCTCAACCATCTCAAGCGCGAGGACGCGGTCGACTGGGCCTGGCTGGAGGCGCACGTGGAAGGCTTCGGCGCCGCCTTCGCCGCGGTGCGCGACCTCTCCATCCCGCGCGTGGCCCGGGAATGCGGCCTCGACGAAGCGGACGTGGCGGAATTCTTCCGCCTGTTCGCCGCCACGCCGCGCACGGTGACGGCCTTCTCCCAGGGCATCAACCAGTCCTCCTCGGGCGTCGACAAGGTCAATGCCATCCTCAACGTGCATCTCGCCAGCGGCCGCATCGGCCAGCCCGGCGCCACGCCGTTTTCCCTCACCGGCCAGCCCAACGCCATGGGCGGGCGCGAGGTGGGCGGCCTGGCCAATCAGCTCGCCGCCCACATGGATTTCGACGCGGATGCGCTGGACCGGGTAGGTCGTTTCTGGAACGCGCCGAATCTGGCCCGCGCCCCGGGCCTGAAGGCGGTGGACCTGTTCGAGGCGGTGGGCGCGGGCCGCATCAAGGCCCTCTGGATCATGGCCACCAACCCGGTGGTGAGCATGCCGGAGGCGGACGCGGTGCAGGCGGCCATCGGCGCCTGCGAGTTCGTGGTGGTCTCCGATGTCACCGCCGACACCGACACCGCCGCCCTGGCCCACGTGCGGCTGCCCGCCGCCGCCTGGGGAGAGAAGGACGGCACGGTGACCAACTCCGAGCGGCGCGTTTCCCGCCATCGCTCCTTCCTGACCCTGCCCGGCGAGGCGCGGCCGGACTGGTGGATCGTCGCCGAGGTGGCGAAGCGCATGGGTTTTACAGCGGCCTTCGACTATGCCGGGCCGGCGGCCATCTTCCGCGAGCATGCGGCCTTGTCGGGCTTCGAGAATGGGGGCCGCCGGGACTTCGACCTCTCCGGCCTGCTGTCTTCCCCACCTTTGCAAAGGGGGGAGTGGCTGGGTTACGACGCTCTGGCCCCGGTGCAATGGCCGGTCCGGGGGCGGACGGGAACCTCGCGCCTGTTCGCCGACGGCCGCTTCTACACGCCTTCCGGCAAGGCGCGCATGCTCGCCGCCCCGCCGCGCGGACCGGCGCGCCCGCCGGACGGGGAGCGGCCCTATGTGCTGAACAGCGGCCGCATCCGCGACCAGTGGCACAGCATGACCCGCACCGGCAAGACCGCACGGCTGCTGGCCCACATCGACGAGCCTTGCCTCGCCGTGCATCCCGCCGATCTGGCCCGCTCAGGCTTGCGCGCGGGCAGTCTGGCGCGGGTGAGCAACGAGCATGGCGAACTGCTGGCGCGGGTGGTGGAAAGCCGCGAGCAAACCCCCGGCCAGGTGTTCGCCCCCATCCACTGGAACAACCGCTTCAGTGGACGGGCCCGGGTGGGCGTGCTGGTGAATGCCATCACCGATCCGGTCTCGGGCCAGCCGGAGTTCAAGCAGACCCCGGTGGCGCTGGAACCCTACGCGGCCGCCTGGCACGGCTTTGTCCTCAGTCGAACGCCGCTGGCTGCGCCCGACTCGGGCTACTGGACGCGGGTCCGCGCCAAGGCCTGCTGGCGCCTGGAACTGGCCGGCATGGAAACGTCCGTGTCCTGGCCGGAAACGCTGCGCGACCGATTCGGCGCGGCGGGGGACTGGATCGAGCTGCGCGATCCCGCCGCCGGCCGCTACCGCGCCGCCCTGCTGCGGGATGGCCGCCTGGAAATGGCTTGCTTCTTCGATGCCGCCGCCGCCGTGCTGCCGCCCCGCCACTGGCTGGAGGACCTGTTCACGAAGGCGGGTCTCGAGCGCGAGGAACGCATCGCCCTGCTGGCCGGACGCCCGGCGACCGCAGCCGACGACGGCGCCATCGTCTGCGCCTGTTTCGGGGTGGGCGAGAAAGCCCTGAAGCGGGCCATCGCCGAGGGCGCGGATTCGGTGCAAGCCCTGGGCCTGCGCCTCAAGGCCGGCGGCAATTGCGGTTCCTGCGTGCCGGAAATCAAGGCGCTGCTGGCGGCGGCGTTATGATCGGCACCTCATGAACCCCGCGATCTCCGCAGAAACAGCGCTGAAAATCCTGGTCATCGGCCCGTCGCGCCGGCGCCTGGACGATCTCATGGCCGCCCTCGCCGAGGCACATCCCGGCCACCATCTTGTCGGCCGCCTGGACCGGGCCATCGATCTGCCGCGCTGGGTGGCCGAGGTGGAGCCCGACGCCGTCATCCTGGATCTGGATTCGCCCAGCCGCGATACCCTGGAGCAGGTCTGCCTGATGCGCGAATCCAGCCCGCGTCCCATCGTCATGTTCAGCCAGGACGGTTCCAGCGAGACCATGCGCTCGGCGGTGGCGGCCGGCGTCGCCTGCTATGTGGTGGATGGCCTGCGCACGGAACGCCTGCAACCCCTGCTGCAACTGGCGCGGGTGCGCTTCGAGGCCTGGCAGGCGCTGCGCGACGACGTGCTGCGGGCGCGTCAGGAGCTGCGGGAGCACAAGCTCGTCGAGCAGGCCAAGCGCCGCCTCATGAAGG
>JBBIPL010000158.1:0-2405 GCA_037442845.1 Hydrogenophilales bacterium
AGGCGTGGAACATTTCATCATCAGGGGTGGCGCACAGTGCCATGAAAGTTAGGTTGAAATATCTCCGCCGCCAGAGTGTGCATCGGCACTAAAGCGATGCCCCTATGGGCCACGGTAACCGTGGTACGTCCCCGGTATTCTTACGCTCTCCCGCTTGCGGGAGAGGGGGAGCTTCGAGAAGTCGCGCCGCGACTTTCACGTTAAAGTGTTCGCCGAACCGGCCGATATTGGCAGCACTACAGCAAGCACGGAGCAAGCCATGCAGATCGCAAGCACGGTGATGGACAACAGGGCCACGCTGAGCCTCAACGGCCGTTTCGATTTCCACTCCCACCGGGATTTTCGCGCCGCCTATGAAAGCCTGCTGGAACAGGCCGGCGTGCGCGAAATCGAGATCGATTTCCGCGGCGTCGATTATCTCGACAGCTCGGCCCTCGGCATGCTGCTGCTGCTGCGTGAAAAAGCCGAGTCCACCGGCAAGAACGTGGCCCTTTCCGGCTGCCACGGCACGGTCAAGCAGGTGCTGGACATCGCCAACTTCGGCAAGCTGTTTTCCGTGAAGGGCTGAGGGCGGTGGACGGCGCCAGTCTGAAAATCCTCATCGCCGACGACACCCCCGCCAACCTCAAGCACCTGGAGATCGTAAGCCGGCGCGCCGGCCATCAGCCCATCCTGGCGGCCGACGGCGAAACCGCCGTGGCTCTGTATCAGACGGAGTCGCCCGATCTGGTGTTCATGATGCCGGGCATGGACGGCATCGAGGCGGTGCGGCGCATCCGCGCACTGCCCACCGACAAGTGGACCCCCATCGTCTTCTATTCCGCTCTCGACAGCATGCAGGACATCGTCCGCGGCCTGCGGGCCGGCGGCGATGACTACCTGGTGAAACCGGCCTCGACGCCGTTGCTATTGGCCAAGCTCAATGCCTACTCGCGCCTGCTCGCCCTGCAAAAGAAGGAGCTGGGCTACTTCGAGGAACTGAAGTCCTGGCGCCAGGAAGCCGAGGAGCAGGCGCGCCTTGGCGCCCACGTCATGGCCCGGCTGACCGACGCCGAGGGTCTCCGCGACCCCATGATCGAATCCTTCAACCTGCCCGCGGACACCTTCAGCGGCGACCTGTTGTGCGCCGCGCGCGGGCCGGGCGAGGTGCTCAACGTGATGCTGGCGGACGCCGCCGGGCACGGCCTGTCCGCGGCGCTTTCGGCGATGCCGCTGACGCAGGCTTTCTACAGCATGACGGCGAAGGGCTTCCCGCTGAGCTCCATCGCCGAAGAACTCAATCGCAAGCTGAAGGCCATCCTGCCGGCCGACCGTTTCGTCGCCGCGACGCTGGCCAGCGTCGACGTGCGCAACCAGACCGTGGAGGTGTGGAACGGCGGCAATCCGGACGCCGCATTCCTCACGTTCGACGGCAAGGTGTCCATGCAGTGGGCTTCCAGCCATCCTCCCCTGGGCATCCTGCCGCCGTCCCTGTTCTCGGGCGTCAGCGAAACCGCGGTGTTTCACGAACCGGGGCAACTGGTGTTGTGTTCCGACGGTCTGGTGGAAGCGGAGGATCCCGATGGCCGCTGGCTCGGGCTCGCCGGCAGCCTCGATCTGCTGCTGGGGGCCGCCGATCCCGCGCAGCGTTTCAGCGCCCTGCGCGCGGGGCTGGAGCGGCATCTGTGCGGCCGGCCGGGGCGCGACGACATCTCCTGCATGCTGGTGCGGGTGCCCATCGAGCGCCGCCGTGCGGTGCGCATCGCGGCGACGGCGCCTGTGCATCGCGGCCATGTCGAGGAATGGCGGCTGGGTCTGACGTTCAGCGCTTCCGAGTTGCGCTACCTCGACGTGGTGCCCGCCGTGGTCGGCTTCATGACGCAGGTGGAAGCCCTCAAGCCGCATCAGGGCAGCCTGTTCCTGGTCGTCTCCGAACTCTTCAACAACGCCCTGGACCATGGCTTGCTGGGCCTGGATTCCAGCACCAAAAACCTCGTCGGCGGCTGGGAGATCTACATGCAGCACCGCGCCGAGCGCCTGGCCGGGCTGGACAGCGGCAGCATCAACCTGTCCTTCCTGGTGCACGAGGATGCCGGCCGGGCGGTGCTGGACATCGACGTCACCGACAGCGGACCGGGCTTCGACCACGAGGCCTGGCGGCAAGGCCTGGAGTCGAGGGCCGACGAGAACCGCACGCACGGCCGCGGTCTCGCCCTGGTGCGCAGCCTGTGCGCGGACCTGAAGTTTCCCGGCGCCGGCAACCGGGTCTGGGCACGCTATCTGCTCTAGTACTAGACCCGACTTTGACACCGCCAAGTAACACGCCCGCCGGAAAGGCGCATGGCTCAAGGCATTCGGCGAGGCGGCCGAAATCGGTGTGTATCTAGGCGGAGATGGCGCTCAATCCAGAGTCAGGATCGGCTTGG
>JBBIPL010000159.1:0-2218 GCA_037442845.1 Hydrogenophilales bacterium
GCGTTCAACTGAGGTTTTTAGGATGAACGGCATCGAGCGACGCGACGCGGAACGGCGCGCTGCTCATTCAGCGCGCAAGAGCCTGTTGCGACGGGCGAACGCACGCTCCAGTGCCGGGGATGTTTGCGGCGGCGACAGCAGCGCCTGTGCAAAGCATTCCTGATTGGCCAGCGACAGGCGGATGACTTCAGCCTGCTCGATGGCGCGTTGCGCGGCGTCCTGCACCGCGGTGACCACGAAATCGGTCATGGTGCGCCTCTGAAGTTCAGCGGCGCGCTTGAGCATCGCATGCAGATCGGCACTGATCCTGGCTTCGAGTCGGGCGGTAGGGATGGCCGTGGGCATGGGGTTGTCCTCCTGCCGGAAAAAACACGGCAGATCGCCGTACGGGACTACATGGCTAGTCAACGCTTGTTCCCATTTCGTGCGCTGACTCGTTTCAGTATCGCAACGCGATCAGCCCTGCTCGACCTGGCGCAGCGCCTGGCCGACGGAGAAGTAGGCGCCCAGCCAGCCGAGGGCGGTGCTGAGGGCGAGCAGGGCGAGGAGCGCGGGCAGGTCGAGGCCGCTGAGGACGAACTCGGCGCCGTAGGCGGTCGCCACCTGTGCGACGCTTTGTTCCAGGAGGCGGCTGCCCAGAGTCACCAGGGCGCCGCCGGTGAGGCCGCCGGCGAGGCCCTGGATGCCGCCGAAATAGAGGAAGGGACGGCGCACGAAGCGGTCGGTGGCGCCGATCAGGCGCGCCACTTCGATCTCGTCCCGCTGGGCGTAGATTTGCAGGCGGATGGTGTTGGCGGTGATGGCGGCGAGGGCGAGGCCGAGCAGGACGGCCAGCATGAACACCAGGTCGCGGCCCAGATCCATGAGCGCGGACAGGCGCTTGATCCATTCGGTGTCCAGCAGCACGCGCTCGGCGCCCTCGCTCTGCGCGAGGTGCTCGGCCAGCGCCCGCAGGGCGGCGGGAGAAGTTTCGCGGGGGGTGACGACGACGGCGTGCGGCAGGGGGTTGTCGGGCAAGCCGGCGGTGATGTCGGACAGCCCGGCCGCGACCAGCTTGTCGACGCCTTCCTGCTTGCTGACGAAGCGCGCCGATGCCACGTCGGCCCGCGCCTGCAGCTCGCGCGCCAGGGCCCGGCCGCGCTCCGCGTCGGCTTCCCGCTTGAGGAACACGGTGATTTCCGCCTGCGGCGTGATGCCGCCGGCGGCCCGGTCGAGGTTGTCGAGCAGCATGTAGAGGCCGGCCGGCAGGGCGACGGCGACGCCGATGACGAGCACGGTGAACAGGCTGGCGAGCGGCGCCGACTGAAAACGCCGCAGGGCGATCCTCAGGCTGTGCAGGTGGTGGACGAGCCAGGCTTTCACGGTAGACGCCGCGTTAGCGGCGCTCGAAGCTCCCCTCTCCCGCAGGCGGGGCGAGAGGGGTATTCGGAATGCGCAGCATTGCGCCCTCGCGGCCGGCAGGCGATGCATCGCCTGCCGTGGGGCGCGGAGCGGGGGTTGGGGGTGAGGGAACGGGCATGCTGCATGGCGTTTATAGTCAGGTAATCAGTTCATTCCATGCCCGTCATTGCACCAGCTTGCCGTAGGCCAGATGCACGGTGCGTCCGCCGTAGCGGGTGATCAAGCTCTGGTCGTGGGTGGAGATGATGAGGGTGACGCCGACCTCGTTGAAGGCGCGGAACATGTCCATGATGTCGCGGGCGTAGGCCTCGTCGAGGTTGGCGGTGGGCTCGTCGGCGAGCACCAGGGCGGGACGGCTGACGATGGCGCGGGCGATGCAAAGGCGTTGCTGCTCGCCGCCGGAGAGGGTGATGGGGCGGGCCTTCTCCTTCTTCAAGAGGCCCACCTTGTCGAGGGCGGCGCGCACCCGCTTGGCGGCGTCGTGGCCGGTGAGGCCCTGGATGTGCAGGGGCAGCAGCGCGTTGTCGAAGACGCTGCGGTCGTACAGCAGCTTGTGGTCCTGGAAGATGAGGCCGATGTTGCGCCGGAAGAAGGGCAGGGCGGCGCGCTTCAGCCGGCCCACGTTCTGGCTGTTGACGATGAGGTTGCCGGCGGTGGGGCGCTCGATGGCGGCGACCAGCTTGAGCAGGGTGCTCTTGCCGGCGCCGGAGTGGCCGGTGAGGAAGACCAGTTCGCCCTGGCCGATGGTCAGGTTGACGTCGGACAGGGCCTCGTGTCCGCCCGGATAGCGCTTGGTGACGCCGGACAGTTCGATCAT
>JBBIPL010000160.1:0-2180 GCA_037442845.1 Hydrogenophilales bacterium
GGGGACACAACATGCAATTCGGCATCGTCGGACTCGGCCGCATGGGCGGCAACATGGCGCGGCGGCTGGCCCGCCAGGGACATCGCATCGCCATCCACAACCGCAGCCAGGCCGTGAGCGCGGCGCTGGCGGCGGAAACCGGCCACCTCGCCTGCGCCAGCCTGGCCGATCTGGCGGCCGCGCTCGAAGCGCCGCGCATCGTCTGGCTGATGCTGCCGGCGGGCGAGGCGACGCGGACGGCGCTGGAGACGCTGACGCCGCTGCTGGCGCCCGGCGACCTGGTGGTGGACGGCGCCAACGGCCATTACAAGGAGGACGCGCCGCGCGCCGCGGCGCTGGCCGCGCGCGGCATCGACTTCGCCGACGCCGGCGTCTCGGGCGGCGTCTGGGGGCTGGAGAACGGCTACTGCATCATGCTCGGCGGCGGCGAGGCGGCGGCGGCGCGCCTGCGTCCCTGGCTCGACGCCCTGGCGCCGGCGCCCGGCCGCGGCTGGCTGCACACCGGTCCGGTGGGCTCCGGCCACTACGTGAAGATGGTCCACAACGGCATCGAGTACGGCATGATGCAGGCCTTCGCCGAGGGCTTCGCCCTCATGCGCCGGAAGCCGGGCTTCGACCTGGACGTGGCCGCCATCGCCGAACTCTGGCGGCACGGCAGCGTGGTGCGCTCCTGGCTGCTGGATCTCAGCGCCGAGGCCCTGGCCGCGGACGCGGACCTGGACGCCATCGAGCCCTTCGTCGCCGATTCCGGCGAGGGCCGCTGGACCGCCCTGGACGCGGTGGAACAGGGCATCCCCGCGCCGGTGATGTCCTTGGCGCTGATGATGCGTTTCGCCAGCCAGGGCGGCAACGATTACGCGGCCAAGCTGCTGGCCATGATGCGCCGGGGCTTCGGCGGCCATGCGGTGAAAGGAGGCGAGGCATGAGATCCGGCGCGGCGGGCGTGCCGCCCTGCACCTTCGTCATCTTCGGCGCCACCGGCAACCTGGCAACCAACAAGCTGCTGCCGGCGCTGTATCGCCTGGAAGCCGCCGCGCGGCTGGCGGAATCGCTCAGCATCGTCGCCTTCTCGCGGCGCGAGTGGGACACCGCCCGCTGGCGCGAGCACGTGCGCGGCGTGCTGGCGGAACGGGTTGCGGGCATGCTGGATGAGCCGGTGCTGGAGCGCTTCGTGGCGCGCTTCGTCTACCAGCGCGGCGACCTCAGCGACGCCGCCTCGTACCGCGAACTGGAGGGCCTGCTGCGCAAGGGCGGCGTGTCCTGCTCCAGCACGGTGTTCTACCTGGCCATCAAGCCGGCCGAGTTCGCGGCGGTGATCCGCAACCTGGAGGCGGTCGGCCTGAATCAGCCGCGCGGCCTCAACCGCGTCGTCGTGGAAAAACCCTTCGGCGAGGACATCGAATCGGCCCTCATGCTGAACCAGCTGCTGCACCAGCATTTCGACGAGGAGCAGATCTTCCGCATCGACCATTTCCTGGGCAAGGAAACGGTGCAGAACCTGCTGGTGTTCCGCTTCGCCAACACCCTCATCGAGCCGCTGTGGAACCGCAATTTCATCGACCACGTGCAGATCACCGTGGCGGAGACGAACGGCATCGAACAGCGCGCCGGCTACTACGACCGCGCCGGCGCCCTGCGCGACATGCTGCAGAACCATCTGATGCAGCTGCTCACCGTGGTGGCCATGGAGCCGCCGGCCGCCCTGGAGGCGGACGCCCTGCGCGACGAGAAGGTCAAGGTGCTGCGCAGCATCCGCCCCATCGCCAAGGGCGCCGTGCGCGCGCACGCCATCCGCGCCCAGTACGCGCGCGGCGCCATCGACGGCGTCGAGGCCGCCGGCTACCAGCAGGAGGCCGGGGTGGAAGCCAACTCCGTCACCGAAACCTTCGTCGCCGCCAAGTTCTACGTCGACAACTGGCGCTGGCGCGGCGTGCCCTTCTATCTGCGCACCGGCAAGCGGCTGGCGCGCCAGAGCTCGCTCATCGCCATCCGCTTCCGCCATCCGCCGCAATTGCTGTTCCGCGAGACGCCGCTGGAATCGGTGGCGCCCAACTGGGTGCTGCTCTCCCTGCAGCCGGAGGAATCGATGCGCATGGAAATCCACGTCAAGCAGCCGGGCCTGGACATGGACACGCGCGTCATGCAGATGAACGCCAGCTTCCTGAAGACCGACGAACAGA
>JBBIPL010000161.1:0-2140 GCA_037442845.1 Hydrogenophilales bacterium
TGGCGGAGGTGAGCGCGAACCTCCCTTCCTACCAGCGCGTGGCCGAGATCGCGCTGACCCGCGATCCGCTGCCGCGCACCCGTCTGGGCAAGCTGCGCCGCCATCTGCTGCTTGACGCCTGGCAGGCCGCTCGCGCCGGCGAGGGCGAAACCGGGCGGGCCGGGCCCCTGCCGCCCGAGGCCTGGCCGGAGGCCGACCGCGCGCTGCTCGCCCAGCCGGCGGCAGAGCAGACCTGGGATTGGCTGCCGCGCCGCTTTCCCGGCCGGCGCCTGACGCCCGACACCAGCCTACGCCTGGACCTGCAGGTGGACTCCCTGGCCTGGCTGGACCTGGCGCTGGACCTCGAGCAGGCCGCCGGGGTCGAACTGAGCGAGGCCGCCATCGCCCGCGTCGAGACCGTGCGCGATCTGCTGCGCGAGATGGGCGAGGCCAGGGCGGGCGAGGCCAGCGCCGCCGACTGGGACCAGCCCGAGCTGGTGCTGAGCGCGGCCGACCGGCGCTGGCTCGCGCCCACCGGCGTGCTCGCGCGCGCGACCGCCTGGGGCTTCGTCTGCCTGCTCGCCCCGCTCGCCCGCCTGGCCTTCCGGCTGCGCGTGGAGGGGCGCGAACACCTGCCGGCGGACGAGCAGGTGGTCTACGTCGCCAACCATGCCAGCTTCCTCGACCCCTTCCTCATGGCCGCCGTCCTGGGCCCGACGCGCATGGCCCGCACCCGCTGGATGGGCTACACCGGCATCGCCTTCGGCAACCCGGTGACACGTTTCCTGAGCCGCATCGCCCGCACCCTGCCGGTGGCGCCGGAACGCGGCGCCACGCTTCCCCTGGCGCTCGCCGTCGCCGCCATCCGCCAGGGCGACAGCCTGACCTGGTACCCCGAGGGGCGGCGCAGCGCGGACGGGCGGCTGGGCGCGTTCCGTCCCGGCATCGGCCGGCTGCTGGCGCGCTTTCCGCTGCGCGTGGTCCCCATGCACATCGCCGGCAGCTTCGCCGCCATGCCCGTGGGCCGCTTGTGGCCGCGCCTCACCCCCATCGTCATCCGCATCGGCGCGCCCATCGAGCCGCGCGCCCTGGCGCCGGACCTGGCCGCCGCCGATGCGCCGGAGCGGATCGCCGCGGCGCTGCGCGAGGCGGTGGCGAGCCTGGAATCGCCGCCTTCCCGGACGCTGGAAGCAGACTCGTGAACACGGAATCGATGCCCGAGGGGATATAACCTTGGGCGCCGGAGACTTTATGCAAAGGATATCGTCATGCAGGCATTGAACCGCATCCTCGCCGCCACGGATTTTTCACCCGCCGCGGACCGCGCCGTACACCGCGCCGCCCTGATCGCCAAGGAACAGGGTGCGGAACTGCACCTGCTGCACGTGGTGCCTCCGCTGAGCCTCTATGCGGGGCAGGAGATCGACGCCGGCGGACTCGATGAGGCGGCGCTGGGCGCGGCCGGCGAGCGGCTGGGCCCGCTGGCCAAGGTGCTGGCCGAGCATTACGGCATCCGCACCCACGCCGCCTGGCGCATCGGCCGCGCCCATGCCCGGATCGCGGAATACGCGCGGGAGCGCCATGCCGATCTGGTGGCGGTGGGCGCGCGCGGCGAGAACACCCTGCTGCAACTGCTGCTCGGCTCCACCGCCAACCGGCTGCTGCGGGTGCGCGGCGGCCCGACGCTCATCGTGCGCAACGCCGACGTCCGGCCCTATGACCATGCGCTGGCGGCGGTGGATTTCTCGGCGGATTCACGCGCCGTGCTTGCCTGGGCGCGGCGGCTGGCGTGCGACACGCGCCTTGCCGTCTTGCATGTCCTCGAACCCGAACTGAGCCGGCGCCTGTCCGCAGATCAGCGTGACCAGGCCAACGCCGAGATGCGCGTCATCGCGGAAAACCTGATGGCCAGCCTGCTGGCCGACCTGCCCGGCGAAAACGCAGGCCATGTCGAATCTGGCTATCCGCCGGAGCGTGTCCTCGAACTGGCGCAACGCTGGCATACAGACCTGATCGTCCTCGGGCGGCACGGACAGGCCGGCCTGGAGGAATACCTGCTCGGCAGCGTGAGCAAGGATGTGGCTCAGGCAGCGGACTGCGATGTGCTGGTTGCCTCGTGAAACTGTTAACGGACATGACTTTGTAAGGCGCCCCGAAGCAT
>JBBIPL010000162.1:0-2106 GCA_037442845.1 Hydrogenophilales bacterium
GGGGAGCTTCGTGAGTCGCTGACGCGACTTTCGCGTTAAGCCATGTTCGACGCCATCCTGCACGCCAGCCTGCGCCAGCGCGTCCTCGTGCTGGGCGCCGCCCTGCTGCTCATGATCTATGGCGCCATCGGCATGCGGCAGATGCCGGTGGACGTGTTCCCCGATCTGAACAAGCCCACCGTCACCCTGATGACCGAGGCGGGCGGCATGGCGCCGGAGGAGGTGGAGCAACTGGTCACCTTCCCCATCGAGTCGGCGATGAACGGCATGCCCGGCGTCACCCGCGTGCGCTCGGTGTCGGGGGTGGGGCTGTCCATCGTCTACGTGGAATTCGAGTGGGGCAGCGACATCTACCTGAACCGTCAGCAGATCGCCGAGCGCCTCAACCTGGTGCGCGAGCAACTGCCGCCGGGCATCCTGCCGCAGATGGGGCCGATCGCCTCGATCATGGGCGAGATCCTGCTCATCGCCCTGCCGCTCAAGGCCGATGCCGCCTCGGCCGGCGCCGATCCCATGCGCGTGCGGGAATACGCCGACTGGGTGATGCGCCCGCGCCTGCTCACCATTCCCGGCGTCGCCCAGGTCACCCCCATCGGCGGCGAGGTGCGCCAGTACCGCGTCGAGTTGCGCCCCGCGCAGATGCGCGCGCTGGGCGTTTCGCGGGAGAAGCTGGAGACGGCGCTGGGCGATTTCGGCGCCAACACCAGCGGTGGCTTCCTCGAATCGGGCGGACGCGAATACCTGATCCGCCAGATCGGCCGCAGCAGCCGGGCGGCGGATCTGGAAAACCTGGTGGTGGAAGTGCGCGGCACGGGCAACGACGCGCGCCCCATCCTGCTCAGCCAGGTCGCCGACGTGCGCATGGCGCCCGCGGTGAAGCGCGGCGATGCCGGCTACGCCGGCCGGCCGGCGGTGATCCTGTCGGTGCAGAAGCAGCCCGGCGCCGACAGCGTGGCGCTCACCGCCAAGGTCGAGGCGGCCCTGGCCGAATTGTCCGCCACCCTGCCGGCGGGCATGGAGAAGCCGCGCTTCCTGTTCCGCCAGGCCACCTTCATCGAGCACGCGGTGAGCAACGTCGAGCACGCCCTGCTGCATGGCGCCATCCTGGTGGCGGTGGTGCTCTTCCTGTTCCTGCTCAACCTGCGCACCACCTTCATCTCGCTGATGGCGATCCCGCTGTCGCTGCTGGTCACCGTTCTGGTGTTCCGCCATTTCGGCCTGTCCATCAACACCATGACCCTGGGCGGGCTGGCCATCGCCATCGGCGAACTGGTGGACGACGCCGTGGTGGGGGTGGAGAACGTGCTGCGCCGGCTCAAGCAGAACCGCGCCGCCGCCTCGCCCCGCGAGGCGCTGGAGGTCATCGCCGCCGCCACCCTGGAGGTGCGTTCCGGCATCGTCTACGCCACATTCATCATCATCCTGGTGTTCGTGCCGCTGTTCGCCCTGCCGGGCATCGAGGGGCGGCTGTTCACGCCGCTGGGGGTGGCCTACATCGTCTCCATCCTGGCCAGCATGGTGGTGTCGCTCACCGTCACGCCGGTGCTGGCCTATTACCTGCTGCCCAGGATGAAGCGCCTGGAGCATGGCGACAGTCCTCTGGTGACCCGCCTCAAGGCCTTGGACACCCGCCTGCTGCACTGGTCGTTCCGCCACGACCGCGCCCTGCTCGCCGCCGCCCTGGTGGTGGTGCTGGGCGTCGCCGCCAGCGTGCCCTTCTTCCCGCGTTCGTTCCTGCCGCCCTTCAACGAGGGCACGCTGACCATCAACGTGCTGCTCAATCCGGGCGCCGCCCTGTCCGAATCGAACCGCGTCGGCGCCCTCGCCGAACAGCTCATCGCCGGCGTGCCGGAGGTGACCCAGGTGGGCCGGCGCACCGGCCGCGCCGAACTCGACGAGCACGCCGAGGGCGTGCACTACACCGAGATCGACGTCGATCTGCGCGAGTCCGGGCGCGGCCGCGATGCGGTGATCCAGGACATCCGCGCCCGCCTCGCCAGCCTGCCGGCGGCGATGAGCATCGGCCAGCCCATCTCGCACCGCCTCGACCACCTGCTCTCCGGCGTGCGCGCGCAGATCGCCCTGAAAATCTACGGCGACGACCTC
>JBBIPL010000163.1:0-2028 GCA_037442845.1 Hydrogenophilales bacterium
CCTTCGGCGAGTTGCAGGAAGAAGCCGTCCTTGCCGGTTACGTCCAGACGCTGGCTGAAGTCGCCGGCGGCGGCGGCGTGCACGATCTGGGCGATCTCCTTCTCGGCCGCCGCCTCGTCAGTGCGGTCGCGCCACTCGCCGACGGAGCCCAGGCGTTCGCCCGCGTCGTTGAAGATCGGGTTGGTGGTGACGGCATACAAGCGCTCGCCGATGACGATCTCCGAGCGTGCCGTTTCCTGCAGACCGGCGAGTTGATTGAGAGCGGCCTGGGGATCCGGGTAGAACACGCCGATGGAGGAGCCGATGAACTTGTCGGCGGCGAAGGACGGAATGCTCTTCCGGATGGCTTGCTCGGTGCGGCGCAGGGTATCCAGCATGGCATGGTTGGCGTAGAACACGCGGCCGTCCTTGTCGGCGATGCGCACGTTGGTGGACACGCTGTCGAGGGCCTGGCGGATGCGCAGGTTCTCGTCGGCGACCCGCTTCGCCTCCTGCACGTCGAAGCCCAGTTTGGTCTGCATGGACTCCAGGCCTTCGAGGACTTGGCCCACTTCATCGTGGCGTTCGATGACGATCGGGTTGTCGTATTTCCCTTCCGCGATCCGATAGAACACCGACTTCGCCACGTCCAGTGGCCTCAGTATGACCCGCATGAGGACAATACCGGCAATAATGGCAGCGCCGAGGGCCAAGAGGATGAGCGCCCCGGAGAGCGCCAATTGGTTCCGGTTGCTGGCATCACTCCGGGAGATCAGCTCCTCTCCGTGGGCCACGGCGGCATCCACGAAAGCTTGGGTGACCTGGTCCAGTTCCTGATAGAGGGGTACGGCCTGGTTGACCAGAGTACCCGCCGCGCTCTCGTAGAACTCGTCCCGTATGGCCTGTACCGCCGGCATCAGGCCATCTCGGCCAAAGTTGTTGCGGGCGGCGACCGTCGCCTCGAGTTTTTCCTTCAGGACCGGGGACAGGTCCAGTGCCCGGAGATACTCCAGGGATTTCGTGATTTCCGCCGCATTGGCGTTGATCTTGTCGAGGTGGACACTGACATCATGCTTGTGCAAGGCCACCGTTCCGCCTTGCGGATTGTGCTGCAGGGCCAGAGCCACCTGGGCCAGGTTTTCCGATAGGAGCCCCCTCACCCGGTTGGCATGCAACTGCGCCATGACGCCATGGGCCTGGATCAATTCCAGGTTCTGCTGGCTGGCCCGTAAACCGTACAGATTGGAAGCGCCCATCACCATGGCGATCAGGATCATGACCCCCAGGGTGCTGAGCAGGCGTAGGCGCACATTGGCATTGTTGAACCAGGCGCGGAAGCCGCTTGGATGGAGGCCTTTGTTCTGGCTCTCGCGCAAGATCTTGTACAGGGCCTCGGCCTGGCTCACCTGTTCCAGGGAGGGTTTGCGCCGCACCGAAAGATAGCCGGTGATCTGGCCGCTCTGGCGGATGGGCGTGACGTGCGCCTCCACCCAGTAATGGTCGCCGTTCTTGCAGCGGTTCTTGACCATGCCCACCCAGGGCCGACCGGCCTGGATGGTGTCCCACAGATCCTTGAAGGCGGCCGCCGGCATGTCCGGATGGCGCACGATGTTCTGCGGCGCCCCCAGCAATTCCTCGCGGCTAAAACCGCTGATGGCGACGAAGGTGTCGTTGACGTGGGTGATGACGCCGCGGGTATCGGTGGTGGAGACGATGGTTTCCGTGTCGCGCAGCGGACGCTCGACGCCCGTGACCGGCATGTTCACTCGCATGGTGCTTTCCTTGTCATGGACCTCAGGGGCAGTCGCGGCTCGCAAGCGGGGCGGGCCGGCCCCGGCGACGGGTCGCTTGCTTCCGGTTATCGGCAGGCACGACGGCTTCTTTAACCCGGATTGTCCATTAACGTGAAAGTCGCGGCGCGACTTCTCGAAGCTCCCCTCTCCCGCAGGCGGGAGAGGGGTTGGGGGTGAGGGAAACGGACATGACTTTCATGCTTCGGGGCGTCTGACGAAGTCATGTCCATTAGGCGTGTCGGGTTCATCGTCCGGA
>JBBIPL010000164.1:0-2395 GCA_037442845.1 Hydrogenophilales bacterium
GGAGGACTTTCACCTCCAAGATCGCGCCCATGCTGGGCGCACAACAAAAGGGGGTGGCCACGCCACCCCCTCGGCTCGGTCGGAGAGCCGAATCAGTCCCGCTCGCCCATGAAGGCGCCGAGCAGGTGCAGCAGGCTGGTGAACAGGTTGTAGATCGACACGTACAGGCCGATGGTGGCCAGCACGTAGTTGGTCTCGCCGCCGTTGACGATCTCGCCGGTCTGCCAGAGGATCATGCCGCACATCAGGAAGGCGAACAGCGCGGATACCGTCAGGGCCAGGGCCGGCATGGGATAGCCGACCATCGCCGCCACCAGCGAGACGATGCCGGCGATGAAGGCGACCAGCACGCCGACGAACAGGAAGTTGCGCATGAAGCTGAAGTCCTTGCGCGACACCAGGGCGTAGCCGGACAGTCCCAGGAAGGCGGCGCCGGTGATGCCCAGCGCCAGCATGACGATCTCGCCGCCGTTGGCCAGGCTCAGATAGTGGTTGAGGACCGGGCCCAGGCCGAAGCCGAGCAGACCGGTGACCGCGAACACCACGCCGATGCCGGCCGCGGAGTTGGCGGTGCGCGGCACCACGAACCACAGCAGGCCCAGGGCGATCAGGCTGGAAATCAGGCTGAAGCCGTAAGGCACGGCCATGGCCATCGACACGCCCGCCATCACGGCGCTGAAGATCAGCGTCATGGACAGCAGCATGTAAGTATTGCGCAGGACCTTGTTGGCCTGTTCGACGGCGACGGCGACGGCGCCGTCCATCCTCATCACATTCTCGGTCTGGTATTGCATTGCGTATCCTCCACCGGGGTCAAAAACGCCGCTAAGACTAAGGTAGCCGGAAAATAGTTTCAACGTTCACATGACGAAGCGTGGTCCGGCGCGTGTGGCGACGTGGCGCGCCGCTCCTGTAGAATGCACGCTTTTCGTGCAACTTTCTCCAATATGGCGCTAATCGTTCAGAAATATGGCGGCACCTCGGTGGGCTCCATCGAACGCATCCGCAACGTGGCGGAGCGGGTCGCCAAGTTCAAGATGCTCGGCCATCAGGTGGTGGTGGTGGTGTCCGCCATGTCCGGCGAGACCAACCGACTCATTGCCCTGGCCAGGGAAATCCACAAGGAACCGGACCCGCGCGAACTCGACGTGCTGGTCTCCACCGGCGAGCAGGTCACCATCGCCCTGCTGGCCATGGCCCTCAAGGATCTCGGCCTGAAGGCCAGGAGTTTCACCGGCTGGCAAGTGCCCCTGCTCACCGACGATGCCCACACCAAGGCGCGCATCGAGCACATCGACGACCGGGCCATGCGCGCCGCCCTGGACAGCGGCCACGTGGTGGTGGTGGCCGGTTTCCAGGGGGTGGATGCGGCCGGCAACATCACCACCCTGGGCCGCGGCGGTTCCGACACCACCGGCGTCGCCCTGGCCGCCGCGCTGCAGGCCGACGAATGCCAGATCTACACCGACGTCGACGGCGTCTACACCACCGATCCGCGCATCGTCCCGGAAGCCCGCCGGCTGCCCACCATCACCTTCGAGGAAATGCTGGAACTCGCCAGCCTGGGCTCGAAAGTCCTGCAAATCCGCTCGGTCGAATTCGCCGGCAAATACAAAGTCAAACTGCGCGTGCTCTCCAGCTTCGAGGACGAAGGCGAGGGCACCCTGATCACCTTCGAGGATGAAAGCATGGAACAACCCGTCATCTCCGGCATCGCCTTCAACCGCGACGAGGCCAAGCTCACCGTGCTGGGCGTGCCCGACAAGCCCGGCATCGCCGCCGCCATCCTGGGCGCGGTGGCCGACGCCAACATCGACGTGGACATGATCGTGCAGAACGTCGGCGCCCATAACACCACCGACTTCACCTTCACCGTGCACCGCGGCGAATTCAAGAAGGCGATGGAAGTGCTGAACAAGGTCAAGGACGCCATCGGCGCGCGCGAAGTGACCGGCGACGACAAGATCGCCAAGGTCTCCCTGGTGGGGGTGGGCATGCGCACCCACGCCGGCGTCGCCAGCAAGATGTTCCGCACCCTGGCCGCCGAGAACATCAACATGCAGATGATCTCCACCTCGGAAATCAAGATTTCCGTGGTGGTGGACGACAAGTATATGGAGCTCGCCGTGCGCGCCCTGCACCAGGCCTTCGACCTGGACAAGGCCCCGGCCGCGTAATCTTCCGTTCATTGCTTTAGCCAGGCCGCGCGGGTATCCTTGCGCGGCTTTTTCCGGCCCCGCCGGAAACGATCCGGAGACGTGGCCGAGAGGTCGAAGGCACTCCCCTGCTAAGGGAGCATGCGGGCCAAAACCTGCATCGAGGGTTCGAATCCCTCCGTCTCCGCCAACCCCAAGTGCCTTGCCAAGCGGCGAGATTTCTTTATAATTCGCGCCTC